>WAKO01000001.1 GCA_015523325.1 Microcaldota archaeon
CTTTGCATCAAAAAAAGTTTTTTATAGTTGGAATTGATCCTGGCTTAAACACAGCTGTGGTGTTACTTTCTTTGGATAAAAGGCTTGAGCACTATAAGGTGGAGAGGAATATGGGGGAAAAAGCTGTTATCTCCTTTATTTCCTCCAAAGGAAATGCTTCTTTAATTTCTTGCGATGTTTTTCCCCCTCCAAAGTTTGTGGTTAAGGTTTCTTCTCTTATGAATGTTCCTCTATTTTATCCAAAGAAGAGCCTTAAAAAGGAGCAAAAAGAAAGCATTGCAAAGGATTTGAAAAACCCTCACATTAGAGATGCTTATGCCGCTGCAATAAAGGCTTACAATTCTTTTGAGAATGTCTTTAGAAAAATAGATAAAAAGTATAAAGATAACGCTAACTTTTACAAACATAGCTATCTTATTGGAAAGAGGTTGCATGACCTCTCAAGAGTTAGGAGGGGAAAAAAACTCTCTAAATAACCTTGTTGGCATCTTTGTTAGCTTAGTTAGCATAGTGTTGGGTTTAGCTTTAAAAAAATAATCTAACTTTTTTTATAGGATGTATGCAGAAAGTGTTCTTGTTCCAGAATCCCGTATAGCTGTTCTTATTGGAAGGAATGGAAAAACTAGGAAGGAGATTGAAGAAAAAACTTCTGCAAAGCTAAGGATAAGTAAAACAGGAGAAGTTACTATAAGTGGAGAAGGAGAGAGCGTTTTTTTAGCTAAGGATATAGTAAAAGCGATAGCTAGAGGCTTTAACCCAAGGGTAGCGTTTAAGCTTTTAGACCCAAATTATTCTTTGGAGATAATAGATTTGCATGATTTTTATAACACAAAAAATTCTATAATTAGGATAAAAGGAAGGGTTATTGGAGAAAAAGGGAGGATTAGGGAACTTATAGAGAGCTCAACTGATTCTTATATTAGTGTTTTTGGAGATACTATAGCCATAATAGCCCCTTATTACACAATGCCATATGCAAAAGAGTCAGTTTTAAAATTAATTAGAGGATCAAAACACTCTAGCCTAGAGAGGTTTCTCTCAACAGTTAGGGAAAGGATTTTTTATGAGAAATTGAGAGGAAAATAATTGTTTCTTTTAATTAGTTTTAATTAGGTTTAAGTCGTTATTTTTATTAAGTTTAAGGTATTAATAACTTTAAGAATGGCTTTAAATTAACAGCTGGCTCTAAAAGTTGTTTAATGTTTAGGGAAGTGAAACTATGAAAATAAGATTTAAAATAAATTTTTTCTTTGCTTTTGTGCTCTTATTAATTTTTGGAGCTTCTTTCTCTTCATCTGATGTTGTTGATGTTGGAGTTATTGAATCTAAGTTTATAGCTAATGGAGAAGAGATTTATTTGGGGAAGGTTGCAAGAGGGCAGGCTTTTACAATAACTATATCTCCTTTTGTTGAAGAAGGAGGAAGGTTTGGAAGAGGGGGGAGGTATGATATTGCTTATGCTAAAAACCTTCCTGAAGGTTGGGAGAGTAAAGAATCCTCTCTTTATGGAAATCCTCTTGAGGTTTTGGTTGTTGTTCCTAATGATGCAGAATATGGAGAGTACTCTTTTATTATATTTTTAGAGGATGAGAACAACTTTGAGGGGTTAGAGACAAAATGGTTTTTAGCAAAGGTGGAGGTTGTAGAGGATTCCTTTGATATGGAAGCCTCTCTTTTTTCAAAAGAAGTTGGTGTTGGAAATCCAGTTAATTTAAAGGTTGAGGTTGAGAATAAGGTTGATTTTGGAAACACTTATTATGTTTCTATCTCCTCCCTAAATTATTTTGAGAGAAGGGTTTTTTATGTTCCTCCAAAAAGTAAAGAAGAGTTTGTTTTTTCCCTCTCATTTCCTAAGGAGGGGGTTTATGAAATAAAAGTTAGTGCAGGAGAAAAAAATAATGTGGAGAGAGGAATAGAGAAAATTTTATATGTAGAGGTTAGGGAATCCCTTCTTAGTGAGTACAAAAGCATTGGAGAGGGAATTATGCTGGTTCCTATCTCTCAAGCCCTAGCCTATTACATCTCTTATTTGATAAGCTTAGCTTTTCCGAGCTAACCCAAGCTAGCTAGAGCTAGCTTAGGCTAGCCTTTCTCTATTCTCTATTTACCAATAACTTTAATTTCAACTCTGTTTCCTTTCTCTAACCTAAGTTTTTTGTTTAATTCCTTAAAATACTCTTCAGGTATTTCAATAAAAGCCTCTCCATTAACCACATAATTTTTACAATTCTCTTTGCAGGGCTCCATTCTTATTATCTCTTTTATTTTTCCTTCTTCCACTACAACCCCGTATATTACAAAATTAACATTTTTCATCCAAAAAGCTGTTGTTCCATTAATCCAAAACAACATTCCTTTTTTTGGTTGCTCTTTTTTAAACATAAACCCAAGAGCTCTTTGTAGAGGTGTTTCTGCAACATATGCCTCCATAATTATAGAGTTTTTTTGGTTTGAAATGATTATCTCTGCTTTCCTATAGTTTTCAAACCCTTGCTTTACCCTAAAAACATCAAAGAGTAAGTATATAGCTATTCCTATTCCTACCACTATAATTAGGATATTCAAAAGGTTTAGCAGCCCCTCTTTTTCCAATCCAATCATAATTATCCTCTTTTTATTTTTTAGTTCTTAAAAACGCTTCCTTTATTATCTCTTCATTTGCATCTGTTTTAAACCCATCTGGGGTGAAATGAGTTCTTGCAAAACCAAAACCTTTCCTTATAATTTTCTCAGAAATTTCTTTTAATGAAGGAGGGTTTATTTTTAGCTTTTTTGAAATATGGGGGATGGAATAAAAAATCTTGTCCTTGAATCTCTCTTCATTCTCCTCCCACAAGCGCTCAAGGAGAATTATTTTTTTCTTTTCTATTCCCTTTAACTTCCCCTCTCTCTTTCCTTTTTTTAACCTTTCCAAAATTTTTTTAATAAGTCCTATTTCTGCTATGTTTTCTTTCCAGAGTGGTCCTATCTCTCCGCACTTTGAAAATTTTCCTCCTAATTCGCTTTCTTTCAAATAACTAATTTTTTCATAGTTTTTATGAGCGTTTTTCCCATCCTTTCTTAGCTCAACTATGCATTTGAATTGGTGGCGATAATAAAAGCTTATCAATGGTTTTATAACCAAATTCTCCTCGCTAGCTTCTGTTGCTATTTTTTTCAACAAAATCCTAATCCCTGTTTCATGGCAAAAGTAGTTGTTTTTTTGATAGCTTTGATAAAATTTTAGACAAGCTCTTCTCTCCACTCCACATAAGACTTGTAAATCAGTGTTTGTTACTGAAAGCCAGGAAAGCTTGTTTTCTGCCAATTTTTTTAGAGCTGGCTTCAAATACTCAACACTACTTCCAAAAGGGTCTAGCTCAATAAAATTGTAGTTTTCTTTTGTATTGCAAATGAATTCATTAAACTCTTTTCTTATTATTTTACCCTTAATCTTGTGTTTTTTTAGGTTTTCCTCTATGTTTTTTACAGCTTTTTCACTGTAATCTAGGAAATCAACCCTTATGTTGGGAGAGGATTTTTTATAAAGCACTCCTCTAATCCCTGAAGCAGAAAAAGCATCCAAAACTTTTAGTTCGTGTTTTTTTGAGAGCTCTCTAAGTACTTCTAGGCTTATAGCCCTACTCAGCCTCATTTCTGGGTTGTAGAAAACCCCTTCATTTATTATAAACTCAAGCCCCTCCTCAACAACCTTTTGCATATTATCCCATAAAACTTTTAACTTTCAATGTTTTAAGTTTTTTGATGGAGGAAGCAATACTTTTGAGAGACATGGCAAATTACTTGTCATTTAATGAGATGGATAAGGAAGCCTCCTTTTTATACGAAAAAGCTTTCTATTTATCAAATGATGTTGGGAGCTTTTATAATGTTGTCTTAGCTTATATTAAGCTTTCCACAAAAGTGAAGGAAAAAAGAGATAGGTATTTGAAAAAAGCAAAAAAGCTTTTGGATGGATTCCCTCTCTCCTCTGAAAGGATTGATAGACTTAGGGCAATTGTTTATTCTTTGCTTGGAAAAGAGGAAAAGGCATATGAGTTTTCTAAAAGAATAAGGAATGTTTTTTCTTTTAGTAATGAAGACCACTGCTTAAAATACTTGGAACTTGAGGAACTAAAGAAAATATTTTTGTTAGTTGAGGGAGTAGAGCTTGGAGAAAGGCTTAATTATCTTAAATCTTTTTTTGGAGAGTTTGAGGATAGGATGGTAAAAGCAAGAGAGTTGAAGAGGATTTATAGCAGGGTTGTGAACCAAGAGGGTTTTGATTTTCTTTTGTCAAAAACAGCAAAACTTCAAGCAGTTGCATTTTTTTACATTCATTCCCTCTCAAAGGAGAGCATTTCCATTCTAAAGAAGCATTCGCTTTACTTTCTAATTAACACAGAAAATTTACCTTCTTTAACCGCATTTGTTTTAGATAATATTGGAGGAGTTTCAATAAAGAAGAGTGGTATTCCAAACTTTATAAAGAGCTTATTACTAAAAATAAAGAAACTTAATGATTTCCTTTCTGAGTTGGAAGGGGACGTTTTGGATGTTTTGATAAAGGTTAAGGAGTTTTTGGAAAAAGAACAAATTCCTGTTGAGTTTGAAGAAAGGGAGAGGATTTATAGGGATGATGTGAGGAAGATAATAAAGAGTTCCCTAAAGCATTTAGTCCATAAGCTTTACCAAAGAGCTATTTCCTATTATTCTGAAAGAGAAGCAAATAAACTTTTAGAGAGTGTTGTAGATGGTTTATTTTTAAGCAAAAAAGAGAAGGAAGAGTTCATTAGCTCTTTTTAAAATTTTTAGGCTAATGTTTATAAATTGTGGTTGGGTTCTTTAAATCATGGAGGGGCCTTCTTATAAAGAATTTTTTGAATTTACTGGTTTAGAAAGGACAGAGGAATTAATTAATTATTTGAACAATGAAATTGAGCTAGTTCTCCCAGAAGTATCTCAGAATAGGATTGTAAAAATAAAGGTTGGAGATTATATTGTTGGTATGATAAAGGATTTGAAAAAATCTGGTTTAGAGGGAACAGAATTTTCAAATCAATTTAAAGAAATAATTTCTTCTCCTCAAGAAATAGAAAACATACAAGAGTTCTCAGCTTTGTTTTATGTCACTTTACCTCTAGCTAGAGAAGGAGTTAATGTAAATCTTTATAATTTGGCTAAAAATTTTTCTCCTAAAAGGAGGTTTCTCTCCTTAATTGAAAGACATGGGGAGAATGAGAGATTAATTTCCTTTTTAAAGCAGAATTTTGGTTTAACAGAAAGAGATGGAGTTTTTGATATTGAGGAAGGTTATGATTTTGCTTTTCTTTATTCATTAATGAATGCCTCTTTTTCTACAATTGTTTTGAGAGAGGAAGGGAGAGAATTAAATTTTGAAGAAGAGCTAGAGCGTTCATTTGATTATTACACAACCCTTCATTTAGTAAATCTTTCTTTAAAAGCAAGCCCTCTTTCTTCAGTTGAGAGAAAAAATACAGAGTATTTGTTTAAAAGCACTAATGAAATAGCTCTTTCCTCTGGAATGGTTGAAGAGCTTGTTAGGCTAAACCTTCATTTTTCTAATGCTGTTTTAGGAGGAAATCCGAATGAAATAAGAGAGTGGTTTAATTCAGCAGTTGATTTGATTTCCTCAAGGAGGTTGCCTTCTTCAATGCAAAACAACCAAACAGCAAAGTTAGTTTCTCTTTATGTTCCAAATGAGGTTTTTGAGATTGGGGCTTTTGAAAGGGTTATGGGGGCTGTTGAGGAGGTTGAAAACCTCCTTAAAGAAAGAGTTGGAAATATTGAAGCCCAAAGAGGTTTTCTGGATAATTTACTCTTAGGAAATCCTGAAGTTTCTAAATTAGTTGTTCAAACTCTATTCCCAAATTATGCAGAGTTTGGCTATTCAGAGCTTGAAGCCTCATATTTTGTTTCTTCTCTTATAATGAATTACTCTTTAAATAAGGCTATTTCTCCGTCCTTCTCAAATTTAAGCTTTGGAGAGTTTGCTAATGATTTTTTCTCTTCCCTTCCTCCTAAGCAAGAGCTCTTTGAAAATGTAAGCAAGGATTTGCAAATTAATAAAGATGAAATAACTTCAGAAGTTTCCTTAACTTATATCTTTTCCTCTTATTTAGGACAACCTAAATTTAGAACTTATACTCTAACCTTAGAGGTTGGAGAAGATCAATACAATAGAATGCTTCAAAATTATGAGAACTTTGAGTATAAGGATTTAGTAAGCCTATCTTATGAGGATGGAAAGGCTAGGATAACCTTTAACCACTCCTCAATTCCAAATTCTCTTTCTCCAGCTCAATTTGCTTATTATACAGCATACTTTCTCTATAAGGGAGAGAAACCCTCCAAACTCATTGATTTTGAAGGAGAGCTAAACTTTACTCAAACCATCTCAACCTCTATTCCAATCTATTCCTTTAAAGGAAGAAAAAACTTCTCTTTGGAGCAGGCATACTTTTATTCTTCTCTTTCTTCAAAAGTTTTTAAGGAGGTTGAAGTAACTGTTGGAGGAGAAGTACTCACCTTCAACAATTCCCGCCTTTCTACAGCTTTAGGAGTTGCACATAGCTACTTCACTTTCAGAAAACTACCTTTACTAGAAGAAAATGGGGTAGTTTATGTTCCTGGTTTGAAGATGGTTGAGGCTTATAAGCCAAAACAAAATGTGCAAAATGTAATGTATAATGAATTGGGAAGAACTCTTCTTTTCCTCTATACTGGTATTGAAGTAAACCCTGAAGTTGTTAAAGAGCCTAACAAGGAAGGAGAGATATTATTTTCTACCTATGATTTTGTTAGGAGTAACCTAAACCATGAGGTTCTTGAGCAACAACTCCCTAAAAATAAATTAGTTGAAGAGGCTTATGAGTTTTCACAAAAATACTTGTATTTGATAGAAGCAAGGTTGAGAGAAGATAAGGATTTTTCCTCTCTTTCACAACAGCAATGGGCAGAATTGAGAAAAGACCTTCTCCTCCAATTAGTCTCCTTTAGGTTAGCTAGCAATGTTTATGAGTTTGGATTAACCCAACCTTTGGCAAATTATAGGGATGAGAATGATTTTGAAGGTTTCCTAAACCAACTTAGTCAATTAACCTCTCCTAAAGAGGTTTTGTTTACTGAGAATGGAAGTATTGTAGTGGATGGAAATGAAAGAACATTAAGAATTGGAACCTATAGGACCCCTATAAATAATTTTAGAGAGGGGAAATACGTTATTTGGGAAGTTTCTCCAGAGGGGAGGAGAATAATTAGGAAAGGAAATCAAGGAGAGGCTAGAGTAACTTTAGGAGAAGATTCTTATATGATAATTTCTTATCATGATGATTTAGAAAAAGGGGAAGAAGAGCTTTGGAGAGAAGCAACAGAGCAGAACAATGAATATGTTTATGCAGGAGATTGGCTTAGAGTTATTTATTCTGGCCATTTACTCAGCAAACATCAACTTTATGAGATAGGAACTACTTCTGCCCTTTACATTGATAATATTAATTTAAAGGATGAAATAGGAGAAAGGGTTAGAGGAGATTTATTCTACCAAACCCCTATTCTCTCAACTCCTTACTTATGGCTTCCTCAAGAAAAAGAAGAGGTTGTTCAAAGAGTTTCTCTTCCTTATTCACCTCCTTTCCCACAATTAGTGTTTGTTGGAGAGCTCCCTCCAAGTATTTCTTCATTAGATGTGCAAGGAAGTGTATCTCCATACAATGTTGAAAATGCTGCCAGAGGGATAGAAGAGCTTCTTGGAATTAATATTCCTCTTCAAGGAGAAAATGGAGATGAGATGGCGAGATCTCTTATAAAGTTTTTAATTGATAATGGTTATGCTTCAAAAATTGTAGAGAATAACCTCTCAAATGATAATGTTGGCTTAATTGTTGCAGATCCTAATAATGAGGAATACAAAGGAATTTTGAACTTAATACCTCCTGAACAAAGGGATATGATAAAGGAAGGGGATAAATTAATAGTAATTAAAAGTAATGGTGTTTTGGTAGGAGCTATAAGGGTTAGAGAATTCCCAGATGTCCAGCTAGCAACAACATCTCTAACCTTTAATTTCCCAAATCTTTACAACATAAACGGAATAATAAGCTTTCATGGAGGAATTGGGGTTTCTGTTTTAACTGAAAGAGATGACAAAAACTTATTTAGGAAATTTATAGGAAGACCTTTAACCTCCTTGCATGGAGAGAAACTGCCTATAGAGAATTGGCTCTTTATTAGTCCTTATCTTTCTACCTCCTTAAATATTTCTGAAGTTTTAAGAAGAAAGGGGGTTGAACTTCCTTTAGAGGTTTCTTCTTTTGTTGGAATTACTCATCAAAACATACTTTCTGTTTTTAAAGGAGATAAAAGGCTTTCTAGAAGGTTTTTGTTTTTTGGAGGGTTTGGAGTTTCAAAAAGTATTTCAGGAGAGAAGTTTGGCTTTTCCTTTGACCTATCAAACTCCTTAAGAATAGATCCTAGAAGCCTTAAGAAGTCTCTAACAGCCTTAGAAAGCTTGCTAGGCTTGAGAGGTGTGTTGGGAGAATTAAACTTTAGATATAAGAGAGCAGTTGTTGGAATAGGAATTTCTGGAACCTCTTTAATTCCAATTAGCTTTTCTCTTGGTTATGATAAGGATAAGGATAACAAAATAGATTGGGGAATAAGGACAACTTCCATAGCTGGAGTTTATATTCCAAACCTTATAATTAATGGAAAAGATGTGTTCTCTTGGGCTGTTACAGGGGTTAGAGAGTTCTTAGAGTTAGTTGGAATTATAAAGGAGAAGCCTGAAGTGGAAGCTCAAAAGCAAGAACAACAAAGAGCTGTTTTAAAGAGGTAGAGGGCCTTTATTTGGGAGTTTGTATATAAATAAGGTTTTAAAAGGTTGAGTAAGTATAGAACATAATGACCCTAAATAAAAAAATTTTAACCAATGCTTTTCTATTCCTAATCTTATTTTTTTCTTTTTCTTTTTCTCAGCAAATTCCCATTTTTGAGGGCTCTTTAACTACTTCAACCTCCTCAAGCGTTTCTGGAAATCAGGGGGCTTGTAAAATAAACCTTGGATTTAACATAAACTACAATACAGATATTCTTTTTAGAGTTCTTTCTGATTCACCAAAAGCCTCCTCTTCCTCAAACTTAATTCTTGAAACAACCTCAAAAAATATTTTTTATACTTTCCAAAGCCCAAAAACAGATTACATTTATATAAGTTTAATAGGTAACTCTTTGGTTGATTATGTAGGGGGAAGCAATACTGGCTCTTCTTTTTTAGTAAGTCCTAATGAATACATAAGCAATGTAAATTGTAACACCAATTATGAAGTTTGTGGAGGTGTTAGATCCTTTATAAAGTCTAACAATCAAAATGAATTGATATGTGCTGGAAGTGGAAATAATATTCAAATTTCTAACAAAGTTGCTAACGCTTTAGAAGGAGGAATAATAGTAAGAGCTGATTATTATAATTCCTTTGTAAATAACAATGGAAATCCTATAAGTGCAGGAAATGATAAGGGACTTGCCTTAATATCAATTTGTAGGGCCTCTCTTTCCTTAGAAGGCCAAAGCATTGATTTGGCTTCCCAAGAGAGTGTTAGCTTTAGCCTTCCTGATTCTTGTTTTGCTGTTGGAGAGGATGGAAATTATAAAAAGACATGTGAGGTCTCTTTAAATTTTAACGCTGATTGTAGGCCAATAGGAAGAGGAGTTTATACACAAAAGAGGTATTTAACAACTTTTTATGATCCCATATCATTGAGTGGTTCAACAACTTTCTCAATCCCAATATGTATTGGAGATGCAAACCTGGTAATCAGTGCTGATCCAATAACAACTTCTCCTTCCTCAACCATTCCTTATGAAATAACTGTTGAAAATACTGGAACTGTCCCCATATCAGTTGATAGTATAGAGTTTGGAAATGGTTTTGTTTTTAATCCTGAGGACCAAAATGGATTGCCTACTCTTCCTATAATTGTTGAGCCAGGACAGTTGAAAACCATAGTTGGGCAATTAACTT
Source organism: Microcaldota archaeon (assembly GCA_015523325.1). Classification (GTDB taxonomy): domain Archaea; phylum Micrarchaeota; class Micrarchaeia; order Anstonellales; family J096; genus WAKO01. Next base: position 10,022 of record WAKO01000001.1, read on the forward strand.
CTCCTTCTTCTCTTCCTCCCTCCACCACAATAACAGCTTATATTTCTCCAGCAAGAAATGCAGAGTTTTGTAATGAGTTAAACTTTGTTTCAATAGATGTTAATGTTGAACAAGACCAATTGCCTTGTGAGGTTAACTTTGATATTAGCGCAAGTGATTTAGAAGTAGCTCCTGGAAAACCCATGGTTTACTCCTTTACAGTAAACAACTTAGGAAACCAAGACATTCTAATTACTTCAATAGATTTTAGTAATGGGTTTTCTTTTACTCCTCAACAACAACTTCCTTTGCTTGTTGAAGCTTCAACTTCAAAAGTAGTGAGAGGAACTTTAGCTGTTCCTAACAATCCTCCAAGTAGAACAACCTTATCTGTTTCAGCAATTTCCTCTCAATTCCCAGAAGATAACAATTGCCCTGAAACAGTTTCCACAACTCTAGAAGTAACCACAACTCCGATAACTCCTCCCGTTCTTTCAATTGATTTGGTTAGTGGAACAAACCTTTGTTGGGATAGAAGAGAACCACAAACTTTCTATTACACAATAGAAAATACAGGAACTCAAACAGCTTATGTGCATCAAATAAACTTCTATGTTGGAAATTCCCTCCTAAAATCAGAGTTTTGTAACCCATCCGGAATTTTCTTTAAATCCTGTGCTTTGGGTGTTGGAGAAACACTAACTAAATCAACAACTTTGCTTTTACCTTCATTTGTTTCTCCTAATGATGAGGTTAGGGTTGTTGTTTTATACTCATCCTCTCCCCTATTTTTTACAAATTCTATTAGTAAGAACTTTCCTCTAACCACTTGCCTATTATTTGATTTAGGATTGAATGGAGAGATTAGGGGGAATAGGTTTGAAGGAACTCCTGTTTCTTCCATACTAAGAGTTACAAACAATGGCCCTTCTTCCTCACAATCTGTTACTCTAGAGTATACTCTCTCCTCCTCCAATACAGTTAGTGGAACCTTTAATATTCCTCCTCTCCAGAATGGCCAAACACTTAACTTCTTTAGTGAAGAAGTTATTTGTGAGGATAAAGTAGTTTTAGAAGCTCAATTACTAGTTGATGATGAAGATAATTCAAACAACTACATAAGAATAGAAGAGGATTGCATCCCTCCGATTGTTGAGGATAAAGAATGCTCTCTAGAAGGAACAATTGTTTTAACTCCTTCCTTTACAAAAACACTTCCTATTTTCTGTGGTAATAATGTTTGTAGAGGAGAAGGAACAGTCACAAATACAAACCAGGTTGATTTTGACGCATTTTTAAGAGAAAGAGCAGGAGTTTATGAAGCTTTAGTAGTGAGCAGTTCTTCTTCTGTTTCAACTGGAGATAGTGCAAATATAGATGTGGAGATAGTTGATGATACTCAAGAGGGAGTTATAACAACATATAGGTGTGGGATAACTGCTTTAGGAGTTTCTTACACTTGTGAAGAAGATTACATTTGACTAATTCAACTCTTTTACTCTTTTGCTTTTTTACTAAACTTCAATCTCTTCTCCTAATTTTGGAGCTATTACATCATACTTGCTAATTAAATCCTCTTCCAATTCCTTCATTTTGTCTTTTTCTCCATGAACCAATATTACTTTTGAAGGCTTTATTGTATTGATAAATCTAATTAAATCATTCCTATCGCTATGACCACTTATCTTTATCCTTTCTATTCTCATTTTTATCTCCTTCTCCTCTTCATCAATTCTTATCACTCTTTTTCCTTCGAGTATATCCCTTCCCGGAGTTCCTTCTGCTTGGTAGCCTACAAAAACCAGTGTGGAATTTTCATCTTCTCCAAATAATTTTAGGTATTTATATACTGGACCTCCTGTTAACATTCCTGAGGTTGTTACAATTATGGAAGGTTTTTTTACATCTTTTCTATCAATATGTCTTGAAACCTTAAAGAAATCGCTTAAAAATGGGTCGTGTAAGCTCATCAATATTTGGTTTTGTAAGTCTTTTTTTGCATATATAACATTCATCCTATAAATCCTCATCGCTTTTTTTATCATTCCATCTATGTAAATCGGAACTTTTGGTATTCTTTTGCTCCTCATAAATGCTTCTAAAGCAATAAGTATTTCTTGAGCTCTTCCAATTGCAAAGGATGGAATTAAAACAATGCCTCCTCTTTTTACAGTTTCCTCTATTATATTACAAAGTTTTGCTAACTCCTCTTTTAAAGGAGGGATTATATCTTCCCTCCCTCCATAAGTTGACTCAATGATTAATGTTGAACACTTCACAGGTTTTGCAGATTCTAGGATTCTTGATCCTCTAGCATTGAAATCAGCGGTGTATAAAACATCCTCTACCTTTATCATAGCACTCCCTAAAATATGACCTGCATTAAATAGCTCAATTCCAAACCCATTAACCCTAAATTTTTCTCCAAATTCCTTTATTTTTGTCCTCTTAATTATATCATTTGCATTAAACTCAAATCCAGAAATTCTAGCATAATCAGATAAAATAACAGGCATAAGCTCTCTTGTAGGTTTTGTAGCTATTATGTTGTAGTTATGTTTTAAGTGAGGAATAAATCCAACATGGTCTAAGTGGGAATGAGAGATTAGTAAGATTTCAGGTTTTTCTTCTATGGTTGGGAATTCTATATTTTTTCCTAACTTTATTCCAGCTTCAACTCCTATAGTTTTTTCTTTTTCAAATACAAAGCAACTTCTTCCAACCTCTCCTGTAGCTCCATAAAACCTTATCTTAATTTTTTTTCTCATACAATACCTCCTTTTACTTTGAATTTCTGTGTTTTTATTCCCTCCCCACTTTCCACATCTCCTAACTCACACTCCAAACTAAAACTTTTATTTAATGAGCAACCATTTGTTGATATGTTTTGAACTACGTAGTTGCAATTAAAACCTAGTTGGTTTATTAGGCTTTGTAGTTTTGAGTTTACATTCCCACTAGTTATGTTGTTAATCCTTAAAAATTCTTCAGTGGTGTTTAAAGCTTCAAAAAAACAGTTTCTTGTTTTTATTCCTCTAAACTCCAAATCACACCCACTAATATTAAATATTGTGGTTATATTGCTTTCTATAGGAGAATTACAATAAAGAAGCAATCCATTCTCGCCAATCTCTATTAATTTATCTTGTTCTTCAATAACTAAGGATAAATCCTTATACTCTATTCCTTTTTCTCTAAAATTGAGTTCTAATGTTAGGGCTAAGTAGCTTGCTGTAATTAAGAAGAACAAAGATATTATGAGTATTGCTGCACTAAATGCTTTGATGTTGCTTTTCATTCTACCCCTAAGCTTATTTTTTTTCCTCTTACTATAACATAAACATTTTCATCCACTGTTAAATTTGTATAATAAAAGCTTTGATTGAATCCCCTCATAAGGTATAAATTTATTACTTTACTCCTTCCATCTGGGCCTTCTTCCAATAACGTTTCTTTTAACTCCTCTAACTTATTATATTTCTCCTCAATTAGATCTAACTCCAAATTATTCTTTTCTTTAACATTACTCATAACTATGTAAAGGGAAATGCTTAATAAAACTAATAAAATAACTACAGCTATGTCTTCAATCATTTTAATACCCCAAATTCCCTAGTTTTGTTATCTAGGTTTTTCTAAATAAAAGCTTGCTCTCCTCACATTCAACAATAACCAGGCCTTTTTCCTTTATATTTAAATATCCAAATTCTTTACTTAAATTTAAACATTCTTGCTCTTCACAAACCTCTTTACCTTCTATTGAGATCTCTTTGTTTATGGGATTTACTAAAAAGATAACACTCTTATTTGTCAAACAGGAAAACTCCACAAATTCTTTTATCTTTTTAATTTCTGAGGGTTTCTCTCCTTCACTAAGTTTCATGTATTTATAATAATCCTCATAAACCTCATACTTAAATTCCACTACTTGCGAATAAGTTATAAAGAGGATAGCAATAATTATAATTATAAGAATTGTTTTTGTAAAAACGCTTAGATATCCTCGCATTTTATTTTTCCACTCTCCTCTTTGCATTTTATTTTTGATAATAGAATTGCATCTTTTAGCTCTTTGTTACTCTTATAAAATAAATCTCCACAAATAATAAAGTTTTCTTTTATCTCAACCTTTTTTGATAATTTAGTGGTGCATTCCCTCTTTATACAATCACTAACCTTTTTTATCTCTACCAAACATTCCTTTGCTTCTCTAACCTTATTTATTTCATCCAATATTATTGCATAAGTTAGTGAAATTGATAAAAATAAAAACAACATTAAGCTGTTTCCAAGCGTTTCAAATACTACTCCAATAATTCCACCCCTATCTTTGTTACTGAATTTGTGGTGTTTATTTTAAACAAATATCTAAATGTATAGAGATTGAATTCTTTTTCCTCCAAACTACAATCTATTTCCAACTCCTTACAACTCCTAAACACACAAATACTTTTCTCATTCATTGAGAAGTTTAGAGGAGTGCTTAATTCAATTTCAATCTCTCTAAACCCGCTATTACAACTATTTTCAATTGCAAATGAGAGTCTTTCAAGAAGTAATTTTGATTGCTCTTCTTTAACTAGTTCTCTTCCTTTTTCCTCTATTTTTTGTTTAACTCCAAAAATAAATGCAGATATAGCTATCCCCAATATTAATATTATTCCTATAGCTACTACACTTCCTTTTATTCTTTTCAACATCTCAACTCTCCGGGAGAAGTTCCATTAAAGTAAAGGTTAAACCAATGAAATATTTGGGTTGGTTTGTAACATTTTCCTGGATTTAGCATTTCATTTAATCTTAGTTCTCTAACCTCATCACTTGCTGGTATTTCTTCAGAAAAATAACTGCATACAGCCTCTTGACATGTTTGCGCATCAATCCTTGTTTCCCCTACATCACACTCAACCAATGCAAAGCAGGGAATTCTGTCTTCACAAACTCCAACTCCTCCTAAGGAGATAGAAGCATAAACGCTTTCCTCTGTAAATGAAAGATCTCCATCCTGATTTAGGTCTAATTCAATTGAGCTTCCACAAAAATCAACCAAATCCTTTTTACTTCTGCTTTTTTTATAATTACTACATCTCTCCTCACAAATCCTTATTGCTTCTGAAATTTTTCCTTTGAGCTCTTCTTGTGTTTGTATGTTTTGTAGCTTTTGAGTTTGCTCTTGTATTAAGGATTGAAATAAATTTATTACAACCCAAGCAACTACTACTAAAACAAACAAAACTATTACCAACTCAAGAGCTTTACTTTGACCTTTCATTATTTCCCTCTATAAAAAATTTTTATGCATAAGCTTTAAATTTTATCTTATGTTCATCCTCTCTAACTCATTTTTTATGACAATTGAGCTTATGATTTAAAGAATAATAATCCTCTAATAAACGCTCTCCTAGGGAGTTAAACAAACCTATTAAGGAGTGTTCCCTTCTCCTAATTTTATAAAATGTGTAGAGCTTTTCTATTAAGTAATGTGCTAGCTCCAAATACTTTTCTTCTTCCAAATCATTTAGCTTAACTCTAACTCCTGCTTTATCCAGCCTTTCTTCAATCCCTTTTAAAGAAGGAAAGTAGGGATTTTCTAAGTTTTCCTCAACTATTCTAATGGTTTTCTTCAGATTTTTTAAAATACTTGCTAGTGCATTTAATGAGTTTTTAGCATAATAAAATCCTCTTCCTCCTAACACCCCCCAAATATTATCTCTATTTTCTGATCTCAACGCTAGGAAAACAGGGATTATTTCATCCCCTCTTTCTTCTAAATAGAATATTGGAAAATGCTTTGAGAGATAGTAATAGTAGGTTTTTCCTTCAATCTCCTCGCAAATCTTAGCATAGCTTTTTTCTGTTTTATCTATAAATTTTAATTTGTCTTCTTCAATTTTAAGTAACATAACCCTACTCCAAACTTCTCCTATAAGTTTTTCTAAGTTTTCTAGAGAAACAGCTAAATATCCTTTTCTTGTTAAATGAGAAAAAACAACAGCTTTGTTTATCTCAATTGCTTTTAACTCAACAATAGTTTTTGTATCTCTAAGCTTATCTGCAATAACTAAGAGGGAGCAATTGGCTCCATATGAGATTAAATTGACTAATCTTTTGTTTTGAATAAACTTAGTTCCTAGTTTATAAACCCCCTCTTCAATTAAGAATTTTCCTTCTCTCCATTCTCTAACATAAGGATAATCCAGAAACCTTATTGGTTTATTTTTTACAACATCCATTTTTATATTAAAGATAATAGTTACAAATGTTTTTAATACCTACTAAGAATTTTTTATTTTCAATGAATAGTGATTTTAAGTTTGTTGAGGATTGTTTGAAAAAATTAGTTGAGGTAAATACTGTTAACTCCTCAAATAGCTCTGATTTTTTTAGTGTTTTTGAGGATTTTTTGAATAAAAATTCTTCTCTACCTTTTGAAATAGTAGAAGTAAATAAGGAAGGAGTTTTAAATAGAGCTTATTTTTTTCCTTCTCCAAACTCTAATCTAAAAGAATGGATTGTTTTGGATTCTCATTATGATGTTGTTGATGGAGAAAAAGAACTTTTCTCTCCTTTTATTAAGTATGAGGGAGGAAAACCTTTCCTTTATGGAAGAGGAAGTAATGATAACAAGTTTGGCTTAGTTGTTATGCTTTTGCTCTCAAAACAACTTAAGGAAATAAACAAAAACATCTGCTTTTTTGTTGTTGGAGATGAGGAGAAAGGGGGCAGAAACGGAACCTTAGCTTTACTTTCTAAAGTAGATAAAATACTTAAGGAAAGACACCAAAAAATAGGGGAAGCCCTTGTTTTAGAACCAATCATTCAGGGCTCTCTTCTTGAGAAAATAAAGGTAGGGGTTAGAGGTGTGTTAAGAGTTAATATTAGGGTTAAGGGAAGAAACTTTAAGGCTTCCCAACCTTTGCCTACTCAACAAGGGTTTGTTCATGGTTTTCTTAAATTTTTGCTGGATGAGGCTGAAAAATGTGATAAAGAAGAAGCCTTTTTTTCCTCAAAAAATATTATCTCATTAAATGGTAAGTTTGTTTTGAGAGTTGTTGGAATAAAAACTCCTTATGATAGGTTTAGAGTTGTTGATGAAGGGGAGGTAAACCTATACATAAGATATCCTCCTACAATAAAAAAAGAAGAGGTATTGGAGTGGCTTAAAGTAAAAGGAGAGGAATTTGGAGTTAAAGTTATAATAAAAAGTTTTGAAGGATATGAGGGTTTTGTTTGCAACAACCATCCTAGAGAGAATATCTTTTTCTCTGCTTTAAAGGAATTTAACCCTTATCCAAAAAAGACAATTGAAGGGGGAGGAAGTAATGCAATCCATTACAACTCATTTAATATTCCAGTGTTTGAATTTGGAGTAACTCTTTATAATGCCCATTTAAAAGATGAGAAAGTTGATCTCTCTGAGATTGTTAGGCTTTCCTCCTTTATCCATAAATATCTAAAACTCTAAAGAACTGATTACAAAAGGGTTGGTGAGATGATTATTTATTTTTTCTCCTCTCTAATTAAAAACTCAGCAATATCCTTTGAGAATTTTTTTGCTAATTTTGGAAGTGATGTTGGAATTCCGGGTTTGTGATTCACTTCTATAACATAATAACCTTCTTTTCCTCTTATTAAATCCATACCTATTATAGAGCCCTTAAAAATTTTCCCAACCCTCTCAGCAATCTCTAGAATTTCTTGCTCAAAGAATTCTTCCCTTCTCCCCCCAGCATGAACATTGGTTATCCAACTTTTACTTATTCTTTTGTAAGAGATGGAATAATTTCCATCCACGACACAAACTCTAACATCCCAATTGGGTTTTTCAATGTATTTTTGGACTATGTAAATCCCTTCTTTTCCTCTCATTTCTTCAACCAACTCCCTCTCGTTGAAGAATCTTCTCACCCCTATCCCTCTACTTCCATCAAATGGTTTAACAACTAAAGGATAGCCAAGCTTTTCTCCTGCTTTTATTAATTGCTCTATTTCATTTCCATTTATCTCAATTAAATAAAAGGAAGGGGTTAGAATTCCTTCTTTTTCTAACAAATATGAAGTTAGAGCTTTATTATTACAAGCCCTTATTGTTTCAAGGCTATTTATTACTCTTTTTTCTCTTTCTAATAATTCAAGGAATGGAATTAAGCTTTTATTCCCCCTTTTATCTACTGAATCCCATTTTAGGATTATATTGCTTTCTATTTTAATGGGAAAAATTATTTCATCTCTATAAATAACCTCTACCTTAGTTTTTTTCTTTAGCTCCTCTATAATTAAATCAGCTTCATCCAAAGGAGGATCTCTTATTAGAGCGATCATATTGCAATCACAATCTCATAAAGATAAATGCTCATTTTTAAACTTTCTCTTTCCAATTGCTTTTATGAGGAAAGAAAATAAGGAACTCTGGAGCAATAGGATAGTTTTTTTATTAGCTTTAATAGGTTCTGCAGTAGGTTTGGGGAACATATGGAGGTTTCCCTATATTGCTAGGGAAGAAGGGCTTTACTTTATTTTATTCTACATTTTATTCTCCTTTTCTATCGGAGTTATAGGAATTTATTTAGAGATATTCGCTGGATCCACTTCTAGACTTTCCCTCCTTTCCTTAGCAAAAAAATACATAAGAAAGTATTACTTTTTTGTAGCTCTTTCATTCTTAACAGTGGTTATAATAGGTGGTTATTACACAGTTGTTTCCTCATGGACATTAGCTTTCACTCTATTTCCAAACTTAGATTTCCCGTCTTTTAAAAACAGCATTTATCCTCTTATTTTCACTCTCCTAATAAATCTTTCCTCCCTATTAGTTGTTAAGCTTGGGGTTCATAAAGGAATAGAAGTTGTAAATAAATACTTTGTTTCTCTTCTCTTCCTTTTGGTTGTTATATTATTTCTTTACACCTTTTCTTGGGAAAGACTTTTCCTAAGCTTTTCTTCTTTACCAAAAAAATTAAGTATAGACGTTGTTATTAGTGCGCTTTCCCAATCATTCTTTAGCTTAAGCTTAGGATCTGGACTTCTCTACACCTATGCTTTATTTGCTAGACCAAGAAAGTTACTAAAATCCTCCATTATAACCTCTGTTTCAGATACTTTAATAGCTTTTCTTAGCTTTATTACAATTTCTTCCATATTATTTATGTTCTCTGTTTCAATAACCTCTCCAGAGGAGTTAACTTTTGTTGTTATGAACGAGCTATTTTCTAACCTTGAATTTGGGTTTGTTTTCTCAACCCTCTTCTTTTTACTACTATTTTTAGCTTCCTACACCTCCATAGTTTCCTTTTATTCATTTTTAGAATTTAATCTACCTAAAAGATATTATTATGTTATTTACATTCCTATCTTTCTTTCTTCCTTGGTTGCCTTAGATTGGGTTTTTAATCTAGACCTTATTTATTTCTTAGATAGATATGTTGTTGAGCTCTTACTCCCAATCTCTATGTTAGTTAACTTTATTCTATTCGTTAAATATTATCTTTCTAAAGGAAAAGAACAAAGCCTATCCTCATTAAAATTACCTACTAAAAATAATTTGTAATAACCTAAATAAGGAATATTAAACAAAACCTTTCCCTTAACTTGCTCCTCATTTACAACACTATTCTTTTTCCCTGCTACATAAGAGTAAAACTGGAAGTCAAAAATATTATTATTATCTCCAAGAGTTAGATAGTATTCTCTCCCTCTCTCATCAACAAGCTTAAAGCTAGCTCTATGTACTATTTCTGCTCCTCCCAAGATGCTATAGAAGAGGTCCTCCTTTTTTGGTGCATAAACCAACACATCCCCATTATTATTAATCTCATACCTTTCTCCATTATAAGAGATCCATTTTACACAAGGCTCCTCAATAGCACTTCTCCTACATTTTCCATAACCTATCCCAAACTTTCCTCTCTTTTCTCTAAATAACTCCGGATTTGTAGAGAATTCCTCACAAATTTCTCCATAAAAGTTTGAGCAGTAAGAAAATAGAGATCCTTTAACTTTAATTCTCTCATTGCTTCCTTCTTTAATCACTTCCACTTCCTCTTTATTAAGACTCTCTATATCTTCCTTTTTTACATTTATAACATCAGCTACATAAGTTGGTTCTCTTTTTATAACAATTAAATCTCCTCTTCCTATAGAGTCCACCATTGAGCAGGAGGCTATAGCACTTATTGGAGAACTAGTTCCTAAAGCCAATCCCAATCCGAACCAAAATATTAATGCTAGGGCTATTGCTAGTGCTGTTTCTTTTAACTCATTAATTAATCCAACTTTTTTTGCATTTGATTTAAAGTCATAGAACACAAAAAATATTATTAAAATTACAGTAATTACTCCTATTAAAGCCGTCTTAGTTATTATGTATAGAAAAAGCAAGAGCAACAAAACATAATACTTTTTTTCTGCAAGAGCCTCTATGAGTTTCATAAAGAGATTTGCTCCTTTATCTCTTTTAACTCTTTCTTTATTTCATCTACAACCTTCTTTAATTTCTCTAAAGCGTTCCCCTTCTTAACCTTTATATAAAACCTTTGCTTTTTTATTAAAGGGTGTTCCCAATTATAAGAGGTAAACTCCACTTCCTCATCATTTTCTAGCTTTCCAGTTATTAATTCAAATATTGTAGGGTTATCGCTTTCCACTTCAACCTCAATTTCTGTTTTTGAGCTTTTTATTATCTCAACTCTCATATTTTCCTCCCCTAATTACCTCTTAAAAGAAATGGTGTTTTTTATTCTCTTTTTCTAATTATTTTTTATTTTTCTACTTACTTACACTTGCATAGTCTTTTTAAATTTATTCTATGCATTAGAAATTTGTGAGAGCTCATGAGGATTGAAGTTTCTCCTATTTTAGTAGCTTTGGTTTTCTTCTTACTTGGTTTTTCAATTGCAATTCTCCTCCCTTCTCAACAAGAAGAAAAAAATGAAGAGGAAGAGTTTCAAGTTAATAAGTTGGCTCTTCTCAACCAAATAGACTCCTATAATAGGATTTTGAAGCTCTCTAACTCCTCTGAAACCTATGTTTTAGATAGCTATTATTATGATGATTTTATTGACCTTATTTTTGTTAACCTCACTGAAGTCTCCTCTAAAAAGAGAGTTACTTTGATATTTACGAAGGATTATAGAATCCTTCCTCAAGCCTCTCCTCCTGTTTATATAGAAGAACTTTTTGTTAACCTCCTTCCTTCTCAAGCTAAGAATGCTACTCTAGAGCTAAATTCTAGTGAAATAATAGTTGAGAGGGTTGAGAGAATTAGCTCTCCTTTAGAGCTTGATTTTGAAGAAGAACCAACAATGGGGAACCCTAATGCTCCTGTTGTTATTGTTGAGTTTGGAGATTTCCAATGTCCTTTTTGTAGAAAGTTTTTTGTAGAAGTTTTACCAAAAATAAAAAAGGAGTATGTTGAAACAGGAAAGGTTTTCTTAGTGTATAAAGACTTTCCTATAAACAGCCACCCAATGGCTCAATTGAGTGGGGAAGCTGTGCAATGTGCAAAAGAGCAAGGAAAGGAATGGGAGCTTCATGATAAGATTTATGAGGAACAGGATAAAATTGCTAGAGAGAGTAATTCTCCTCTCAAAACTATTTATTATTCCTTAGATGATTTGAGGAGATGGGCAAAGGAAATTGGCTTAAATATGGAGGAATTTAACAACTGTTTAGCATCTCGTAAATATATGGAAGAAGTTTTAGGAGATAAAAGGGAAGGCCAACTTCTCAATGTTATTGGAACTCCAACCTTCTTTATAAATGAAAAACAAATTTTAGGGGTTGTAAGCTATCCAGCATTTAAAAATGAAATAGAAAAAGAACTTGAAAGATTAGGGGTGGAGTGAGCTCTTCTCTATTTTCAACTCCTATCCTTTCTTCATTATTTTCCTCCTCTTTTTTCCTACACAAACAGCAATCCATACATTACTAGGATTCCTCCTATAAAGAAGAGGAAATCAATTAAAAATGAAGAAAAGCTTTGTTCTCTTTGCAATAGCTCAGGGATTAAATTTGAGCCAGCGATATAAACAAATGCTCCTCCTGTGAAGGGAAGTGCAAATTCAAGAAACCACTCTTGGTTGTTGAGTATTATTCCAACAAAAGCCCCCAAGAGGGAAGCTAATGCGGAGAGAAAATTAAAGAATAAAGCCTTTTTCTTTGAAAACCCTGCATAAACCAAAACCCCAAAATCCACCATTTCCTGAGGAAGTTCGTGGATTATAACTGCTAAAGTTGTTGCCATTCCTGTAGGAATATTAACCATATAGCTTGCAACAATAACTAAACCATCCAAAAAATTGTGCAATCCATCCCCTATTAGGTTTAAGTAGGCCATGCTTTTTTTCTCTATTCCTGCTGTTGCAACATGTGTGTGGGCTTTTTCCCTTTTTCTATGACCAAAGTGGATTAACTTATCAATAAGAAAGAAGACAACAATTCCCAGTAATGCAAAAATTGAGGTATTTATGCTAAACCCTTTTTCCACAGCTTCAGGAAATAAGTGGAAAAAAGCCCCTCCAAAAAGAGTTCCTGCAGAAAGAGAAACCAAAAGTGGAAGGAATCTCTCAATCCTCTTATTAAATAGGAGAAGAGCTATTCCTGAAAAGGAAATTAAGGAAACCAAAATAATGCTTATAAACACTATAACCATATGCTCCAAAAATAACCACCTACAAATGAGATTTAATTATACTTTCTAATTTATTCTCTCTAACATATATTAAGGCAAACTTTTTAAAAAAAGCTTAAGTTAAGAAAATGGGGAAACTATGATAACTTTGAGCCTCTTTAAAGCAGATTTGGGAAGTGCTGTTGGACATCACAAACCTCCTAAAGAAATTCTCTCAATGGCAAAAGAGGGATTGGAAAAGCTTAGGAAGAGAAAAAAGATAATTGATTTTCTTGTTTTTAATGCTGGAGATGATTTGCAGGTTTTGCTCTCTCATAAAAAAGGAAAGCGGAATGAATCTCTTTACAAAGAAATTTGGAACCTCTTCCTATACATAACAAAAGAGTTTTCAATTCCATCCAAGCTTTATGGAGCAGGCCAAGACCTAATAGCTAAAAAATACACAAAGGGTTTGGAAGGGACTGGGATTGGTATTGCGGAGATGAGTTTTAAAGAGAGAAAAACAGAGCCTGTTTTGGTGTTTGGCGCTGATAAAACAGAGCCAAGCGCCTTCAACATTTTCCTCTATAAAATTTTTGCAGATCCCTTTAACACTCCTGGCTTAGTTATTTCCCTAATTATGAGGAGAGGGTTTGAATTTATTGTAGTTGATTTAGAGAAGCATAAAAAAGCTTCTTTAAAGGCTCCTGAGGAGATTTATGAGTTGCTTTCCCTTTTAGGAAGCACTTCTCAATACGCTGTTAGAGAAGTTTATAGAAGGGCTGATAAAGAAATTGCTATGGTTGGAACAATAACAAAGTTAAGTGGTGTAGCTGGAAAATACATTGGAAAGGATGATCCTTCCATGCTTATAAGGGTTGGAAAAGGCTTTCCTTCTGTTGGAGAGGTGCTTGAAGCATTTAGTTTTCCTTATTTGGTTAATGGTTGGATGAGAGGAAGCCATTATGGGCCTTTAATCCCTGTTTCTCTAAAGGATTCAAGAGTTTCTCGCTTTGATGGCCCTCCAAGAATTGTTTGCATAGGAGTTCAATTAAAGAATGGAGAAATAACCTACCCAACTGATATGTTTGAGGATGTAGCTTTTGATAGGGTTAGGGAAAAAGCACTTGAATATGCTGATTTGATTAGAAGGCAAGGGCCTTTCCAACCACATAGAGGAACATTGGAGGAAATGAGATATACTTCATTAAAAGAGGTTATAAATTCTTTAAAAAAGAAGTGGAAAAAGCTTGATTAGCTATTTATTTGGAGGGGTAGGGTGGAGCTAAGCTATGATGGAAAGGTTTCAGTAATTATTGGAGCTAGTAGTGCTATTGCACAAAAAACTGCAGAGCTCTTTGTTAATGCTGGGTTAAAGGTTGTTTTGGCTGGAAGAAAGATTGGGTTGCTTAAAAAAATTGAGCAAAGCTTAAATGAGGTAGGAGAGGCACTTGCAATAAAGTGTGATGTTAGGAATGAAAAGGAGATTATGGAGCTCTTTAAAAATACTGAAGAGAGGTTTGGAGTGGTTGATGTTTTGGTTAATAACCCAGCAATTTTCCAAAGAAAAAGGATTGAAGAAGTGACTTATGCAGATGTTAGGGCAATTTATGAAACAAATGTTTTTGGAGCTATTATAGCAATAAAAGAGGCTATTCCTAAAATGAGAAAAAATAATTGGGGAAGAATAGTTAATGTTTCCTCTATTGCAGGAATCTCAGGTTTAACCAATGCCTCGCTTTACAGCTCAACAAAAGCAGCTTTAATAAACCTAACCCAATCAATTGCAAAAGAAGTAGCTCCTTACAACATAACTGTTAATGCTGTAGCTCCTGGAGTTATTGATACTGGAATGGGAAAGGATTACTTAAGGTATGAGAATATAAAGGAAAAAATAATCTCAAGAATAGCAGAGCATAGGATGGGAAAGGCGGAAGAGGTTGCTTATGCAATAGCCTTTCTCTCCTCAAATGAAGCTAGCTATATTAATGGAAGTGTTTTGGTTGTTGATGGAGGGTGTTCTTGTAACCTAGGAATCTTTTAGCCCTCACTCCTTTCAAATTTTTTAAAGGGCAAAGTTAGCTCTTCTATCTTCTTTTCTTTTTCCCTTACTTTAACAACTGCTGAAGCAACCAAAATTCCATAAGCCCCTAGCTTTAGCCCTTTTTCAACATCCTCTTTTGAAACAATTCCAGCCCCTATATAGAGGGGTTTATCCACAACTTCTAAAGCTCTCATTACTTCTTCTGGCTTTTCTTTGCTTATTGCTCTTCCTGTTCCTATTAATTCTTTTGGTTCTAGAGCAATTCCGTCTACTTCCAAAACAGTTAATTTTTTAGCTTCTCTTGAATTTTCACAACAAACAATAACCTTAAGCCCCTCTTCCTTTAGCATTTTTGCTGTTTTTTTTATTTCTTCAAACCCTATTCTTTTCTCAGAATGATTTAAAACCACTCCTTTAGCTTTTCCCTCCTTTATTTGATTTATGGTTATATGGCCAGTAAAAGCCCCCTCCCTAATACTCTCTACTCCTTGAGAATAACATTCAATTATTCTTGAGTTTTCCTTTAAATCCACAAGCATAGGCATAACAGCTATTTTAACGCCTATCCTTTCTTGTACTCTTTTTGCAGCTTTTGAAATCTTTAGGGATTTTTCTCCAATTGCCTCATCATAAGCTTTGTAATTTATTAGTAGCCTTGGCAATTCTTCAAAGCTTTTCAAGCTTTCACCTCTTTTAATTACATCTTCAGCGATCTTCAAAAAGCTTAAAAAGGATAACTTTATAAAGATAAGCTTAGATTTAAGTTAATCCAAATCAACACAAAACCATAGAGAGGTGTAAGTATGATTAAGAGACCATTTGATTTATTGAACAACTTAGTTGGAAAAAAGGTAGAGATAGGAATGAAAGCAGGAAAAATAGTGAGAGGAAAACTCCTGGCATTTGATATCCATATGAATTTAGTAGTAGAAAACCCTGAAATAGTTGAAGAAAACTCTTCAAAAAGCGCAACCCACATATTTATAAGAGGAGATTCTTTAATCTATGTTCATCCTCTTCAAGAATAACGTTAATTATCCATCAACCAATCTTAATATTTTTAAAGCTTTTTTTTGTTTTCTAAATTAGAGTTTATTTTTTGGAGGTGTAAAGATGATGAAAAACCTAGGACCAATGGTTTTTATAGTTGGAATCCTGGTTTCTCTTTTAGTTGGAGGTTTAGGGTTTCAAGAGCCAGCAGTGTATGTTTTATTAGTGTTGGGAGTTTTAGTAGGAATTCTAAACATACAAGAGGAGGAAGTAGTAAAATACTTGGTTTCAATAGTAGCACTCCTCTTTAGCTCTGCAGAGCTCTATAGGCTTTTTGAGTTACTTCCATTTGGACTTGGCTCTGTTTTAGGAAATGTTTTAAGAGCTCTAGTGGTTTTCCTTTCCTCAGCCGCAGCAGTTGTTGCATTAAGAGTTTTAATTGAACTTGCTAGAGATTAAATCCCCTTTAAATCCCCTTCTTTTCTTTTTTAATTTTTTTAATTTTCCTCTTTCTCAACTTCTTAACTAAAACTCCATAGCTTTAAACTCCTAAACCCAAACCCCAAAATTCTATTCAAAAAATCTTTTAGAATTTCTAAAACTTTTTCCCTTAATATCAACCCACTACTATTCTACTAGTGCTTTTGTTTTATTTTATGTAATAATAAGTTAAATTCTCTTTAGTCTTCTCCCTGATTTTCTAATTCTAAAACTTTTCTATATTTTCTAAAATATTTTGAGAAAAGGTCATAAAACCACTTTTTCCCTCTTTTTTCTTAAATACTCTAACATTTTTTCTTTAAGTTTACTTTTTTAGTAAACCTGCTTTTTTATTCCAAAAAAACCACTCTCTGGGTGAGTTTACCATATAAATGTTTATTAGCAAGATTTGATAGGGAAACCTTGGTTATTCATTAATTTTTGCCTATTTTTGTAATTTTTTAATTTTTGTTTACTTAAAAAATAAACTAAGCCTTTTAAGCCCTCCTTATCCTTTAACTCTAAAATTTTCAAAATAATTTTTGAGATCATTTTGCACAAAAATCCTATTTTTCTCAAAACACCTAAAAATTTTAATTCAAAAAAATTCTTAGAAATTCTAAAAATGTATTATACAATATATTGGGATTTTTTAGTTTTATGGGCTAGCCCCTAAGCTCTTTCTTTTTTTCTAAGAGTTTGTAGAGGTTTATTCCCTCCTCTCCTGGCAATATTGAGGTATGCACATAAAAATCCCTAACTCCTTTATAGCGTTCTTGCAAGTTTTTTTCAAGCTCCTCAAACCTTGGCCTTAATCCAAGCTTTTTTAGCTCTTCAAAATAATTTATTATTCCTATTACAGCAATCATCCTCTCTAATTTTTCTTTAGTAGGAAGCACTCCAATCATTCCTTTGAGCTCCTCCAAATCCCTATCATTCTTTTCTAAATATTCTTTAACAAACTTTTTGTAGATTTGAATAAGCATAATAAGCTTTCCCTCTATTTCCTCATATTCTTTTTCAGGATAGAGACTTTTTAAGCTATCCAGAGCATAAGAAAATATTTCATCATAAATAGAATTAAATATTATTTCCTTCTCCTCCAACTCTTTTTCTTTAAACAATCTCTCCCTTAAGAGCTTTTGAATTGCTTCCTCTCCTTTTTCAACTTTAGAAATTAGATCTTTCAAAAACATCTCAACCTTTAAAATTCCTTTAGAATTTTTTTGAGCCAAATGGTAGTAATAGAGAACCCTGCTTTCATGGGGAAGATTTTCCCTCTTTTCATAAAGCTCCTTTACTTTTTTTACAATGGGATCTCCACTTTTTCTATCAATTTCAATAGAAGCTCCTGTACTAATTAGTTGAAGGAACTTGTTTTTTTTGAATTCTCTGTTCTTTGAGTTATTCCAAGCTATTTTAATTAGCTCTAATCCCTCCTCTTTTTTAAATCCTTTTTCCTCTAAAGCCAAAAGAGCTCCAACAATTAGTAGGAGGTTATTGTTTTTTTTCAACTCCTCTATATTTTGTTTAAAAAAAGAGGAATTGATTATAAATTCTAAAGCTTCTTTAATCTCCATACATTAAAACACTCCTCTTTTTAATTTTTAAATTTTTTCTACTTTTCTTCTTTTATTCTTTATAGACCAACTCTTCCCCTATTGCTCTCCAAGCATTCATTCCTCCTTCTACATCATAAACATTTGTAAATCCTCTTTTCTTTAATTCATTATAAGCCTGTGCGCTCATTGCTCCACTCCTACAATAAATTACTATTTTTTGGTCTTTTTGAAATAGCTCCTCAAACCTATCTATGTCATTGTAAGGAATATTATAATCAGTTCCTGGAATTTCCCCTTGATAAGGGATGTGTACATTAACCAGCACAAAATCCTTCTCCTTTAACATCTCCCTTAATTCCTCAACACTTATCTTCCCTTCTGTTGTTTGCTGAATACACCCAAACAGCAACAACATAACTACTCCTAACAAAGCTAACTTAATGCTCATTTTTACCCTCCAACTTTAATACATCATTTTAAAATTATAAAGTTAGTTAACCCTCTCCTCCTTCTTTCAATTAAATCCTTACTCTCTAGCTTATCTAAAATTCTGGTTATTTTAACCTTTGAGAAACCTGTTAGCTCTTTTAGTTCGCTTTGATAAATTCCCTTTTTATCCAAAAGGATTTTAAATACTTTTCTCTCATCCTCTCTCAAATACTCAAGCTCATCCTCATATTGCTTTTTCTTCTTTGCCTCTTTTGAAGTTATTCCTCCAAAAACAATGGAAAGATAAACCCCTACAAAAACTAATGAAAAGGAAAGTAAAAAGAAAAAGATGTTTTCTAAAGGAATGCTGTGCTTATATGGGCATATTTCGGGGTTTCTTTCCTCTTGAGAAAAACAAGCTAGATCATTTATTTTAATCATCCTTGAAGTAAGGTTTAGGTTTAGAAAAAAGCTCAAAACCCCTAATAGAAGCAAAAAATACCCAATGTTCTTTACTTCTATTCCCTCCTTAGTTATTTCCTTTACCTTTTCAATCATTTTTATCCCTGAAACTAGTTTCTTCAATCCTTTAATTTTTCAGTTATTTAACCCCTTATCCTTTAAAAAGCTTTTAGTGAAACTAATTTAACTTCTTTATTAAAAAAAGAAAAGCAGATTTTTAGAGTTTTTAGTAGTAACTAGTAGGGACTTTAGGAACTTAAAAAAAGAAAAAAGCTAATTATTGAGGGTATTCAGGAATCATTTCCTCTTCACTACAAACTCCTTCTGTTGGTGGGTTTAATAAGGAATCATCAAACTCCTCCTTAAAGCACTCTATCTCAACAGTTGATTCCCCTATTGTTATAGTTTGCTTTCCTTTTCCAATGTAATCTTCAAATTGTTGTATATTGTTTAATATTTGTGGACTTGAATAGGTTTGCTTTATCCACTCACAGTTATTAACTTCTGCTCCAAGAGTTACTGGCAAGGTTGAGTAAGTTTCCCTTCCATCATCTATAATCAATGAAATAATCTCTATACTATTCATTTCATCTTGGTAAATTGTTTGCTCTATCCTTGTGTCCTTTTCTTTTAAATAATAAACAGCATCTACGGTTTTCTTTCCATTAGTTGTGATGTTAAGAACACACTTAACCTTTTCTCCTGCAAGGATTTGTTGAGTTGGTTGGGATTGCTCTTCTTGCTCTTGCATTCCTCCATTAGGAGGGGTTGGAGGAGAGGTTGGTTGCTCTTCTGTTGGTTGAGTTGGTTGAGTTGTTGTTTGAGTTGGTTGGGATTGTAAACAGCCTGCTAACACTAACAATACAAATAACAATCCAATTAAGTAGAGCTTTCTCATGCTTTTCTAACTCCAAAAAAATTTTTAAAGTCTGCTCCTAAAAACAGGCCTTTTTGAAATTAAAGAAGGCATGTTGAGCTTTTCAAAAACAATGTTTTTGTTTTCCACCTCTTCAATAAGCTCTTCTAAGGAAAGGTTTTTTCTTCCTTCTCCTCTCACATCAACACTTAAGCTTTCCTTACTCTCTTTATCTCCAATAACAACTATGTAAGGAATCCATTCTTTTTGGGCTCTTCTAACCTTTTTGGATAGGCTTTCCTCTCTATCATCAATATCAAACCTAACTCTTCTCTTTTCCAATCCTTTTGTTATTTCCAACGTTTTTTCTAAATGGTTAGGGGATAGAGGAATAAACCTTATTTGAATAGGAGCCAACCAACTAGGCAGTATTGCTTTTTCTCCTTTTGCAATCCTAATTGCTTGCTTTTCTAATAATGCATAGATAACCCTCTCAATACTCCCACTAAAAGAGGCATGTAGAATTAGAGGTTTTCTCTTTTCCCCTTTTTCATCAATAAAATCAATCCCATATGTTTTTGAGTTCTCAACATCAATTTGAACAGTGCTTAATGCAGAGGCTTTTCCATGAAAGTCAATGAAGTTGAACTCAAATTTGGTTATAAAATAAGCGTATCTTTCCTCAAATATCTCAATAAGTATTGGTTTTCCCACAATTTCTAGGAGCTCATTATACCACTCCTTATTCTTTTCAAAAAAATCTTTTTGAGCTCTAAATGCAACTTCACAACTCTCCAACAAATCAACAGCTTTTAGGAATTCTATGCTTTTTCTTAGTTGGTTTTTGAACTCTTCCTTAGCCATCTCCTCATCCTTCACAATTGTGTGCATATCTGGCATTGTAAATGCTCTTAACCTTTTAAGCCCTGCTAATTCCCCGCTTTGCTCCCTCCTGAAGCTGTAACGGGTTAGTTCATAGAGCTTTAAAGGCAAATTTTTATAGGTTATAACGCTATCCTTAGCCATTAAGAATTGGCCAAAGCAAGCAGCAAACCTTAGGAAAAACTTCTTTTTATCACTCAAAACAATGTATTGTCTTGCAGGAAACCTATTCAAGTATTTTTCTAATGCAGGGTGTTCAAAGTCATACATTAAAGGGGTTTCCACCTCAAAAGCTCCATAATCAATACACATCTCTGTTATAAACCTCTCTAAGAGCTTTTTAACCATCCTTCCTTTTGGATAAAACCTAAAGTTTCCTGAATCACTTCCTTCCTCATAATCAACCCACTCAAGCTCTCTCATTAATTTTATGTGAGGAGGCTCTTTTTCATAACTCCTAACCTTTTTTGTTTCATAAGAGATGAGCTTCCTTAAGCTTTCACTTCCTTTTCCTTCTTTTAAAAATTCCTCTACCTCTCTTAATTCTCCTTTCCAAAAGACAAAGAATTTACTCTTTAACTTTTCCTCTGCCTTCAAAGATTTTGAGATGCTTTCTTGCTCTCCTTTAAAAACCCTGCTCAACTCACTTAATGGGTGGCCTTTTGCTTTTAAATTAAAAGCCTTATACCATCCAAAAGCAGCTCTCTTTACCTCAAAGCTCTTTCTAAGCCTCTCCTCCAATTTTTGGAGTAGCTCTTTAGCTTTTTTTGGAGAGGAGGGAGTGTTTGTTAGGTGAACATAGGGATAGAGCACAATCCTCCTTACATTTAATTTTTTTGAGAGCTCTATTACTTCATTTTCCACATCTTTTAAAACTTCTTCTCCATCCCCCTCCTCAACTGCAGTAAACACAACTAATGCTTCCTCCTCTTTGATTTTCTCTACTTTTTCATCCGCCTCCTTTAGGGCTTTTTCTTTTGGAATAACTTCTATAAAATCAGAATGAATTAAAAGCACTCTCATTTTTTCCCTCACTAAAGCTTTAATAAAGCTTTAGACCAAAATTATTTAAAATAGAAGTTATCTTCTAATCCTTATGATAGAAATAAATTACATTGGGCATTCTGCCTTTTATCTAAAGCTTTGGGATAAATTACTTTTATTTGATCCTTGGTTAAACTCTCCTACAGCTAGGGTTAATGAAGAGCTTTCTCCCCACTACATCTTTGTAAGCCATGGCCATTCTGATCATGGGTTTAGAGAAGCTATTGAGATTGCTAAAAAAAGTAATGCAAAGTTTGTAGGAGTTTTTGAGTTGGTTAGCAAAGCAAATCCCTCTCATCCCCTTCCTGGAAATATCGGAGGAGTTATTAAGGATGAGATTGAGATTTATTTTGCCCCTGCCCTACATAGCTGTCCTTTTGCTGTTCCAACAGGATTTATAGTTAGCTATAAAGGATTTACTCTCTACCACGCTGGAGACACAGGGCTTTTCTCAGACATGAAATTGCTTGGAGAGCTCTATGATATTGATTTAGCCTTTCTCCCTATTGGGGGAACCTACACAATGAGCACTAGAGAAGCAAATAAAGCAATTGAGCTCTTAAATCCAAAGCTAGTTGTTCCAATGCACTATAACACCTTTCCCCAAATAAAAGCTGATCCTAGTTCTTTGAGAGGAAACATCCTAATAATGAATCCAGGAGATAAAAAAGTTCTTTCCCCTTAATATCTCCTTAATCTCTTTTCCTAATTTCCCTTTAAGTTCCCTTAAGTTCCCTTAAATTTTAATTCATTTTCTCTATTCCTTCCTTTATGGAAGTATTTGCTAAAAGGCTTTTTGATGGAACCTCCTTTAAGGAGAATGTTTTAGTTTCAATTGAAAAACAAAGGATAGTTGGAATTGAAACAACCAATTCCCCCCAAACAAAGGCTGATGTTTACTCAAACTTCTTAATGCCAGCAATAATTGATGCCCATTCTCACATTGGTTTGGAGAGGCATGGGGAAGAGAATAGTGATACAAATGAAAAGGAGGATTCAGTGATTACTTTTGGAGATGCTTTGGATGGAATTCAGATGGATGATAAGAGCTTTAGAAATGCTTTGGAAGGAGGAGTTCTCTACAGCTGTGTTATGCATGGAAGTGGAAATATAATTGGGAGTAAAGCTGTTGTTATAAGGAATTTCTCTCAAAATACAAAAGATGCTTTTGTTAAATACGCTGGTTATAAGGCAGCTCTAGGCTATAATCCAACTACAACCCAAGATTGGAGAGGGGTTAGGTTTTCTACAAGAATTGGAGTTCTCTCCTTACTTAGAAAGAACTTTTTAAAAGCAAGGAATGAGCTAAAGCTCATTTCAAAAGGAAAAAAAGAGGAGGAAGAACTCTCTCCTTCAGAGCTTTTTTTCATAAAACTTCTGAAAAAAGAGGAGTTTTTGAGGGTTCATCTTCATAAAGAAGATGATTTATATGCTTTATTAAGGCTTAAAGATGAGTTTGGATTTGATTGTGTTATTGAGCACACCTGTGATTTTCATAAGGAAACTCCTTACTTAGAATTAAGGAATAGAGGAATTCCTGTTGTTTATGGACCTTTAGATAGCTTTGCTTATAAGGAGGAGTTAAAGCATGAGGATTGGAGAAACATAAGGTTTTTACTCTCTTCAAAGGTTAAGTTTGGTTTGATGAGTGACCATCCCGTAATCCTAACCCAATCCCTCCTCCTAACCTTAAGGTGGTTTCTTTATGCTGGTTTAAGTGAGGATAAAGCTCTCTCCTTAATAACTAAAGCTAATGCAGAAATCCTTGGATTGGAAAACTTGGGGGAGATAAAGGAAGGAAAGCTTGCAAGCTTAGTTTCTTTTCAAGGAGACCCCTTCAACCTAAGGAATAGGGTTGATTTTATAATAAAGGAAGGAAAGCTAGAGGAATTTTCTCTTTAAAAGAGGAAAAAGCAAAAGGCTAGAGGAACCTTCTCTTTAAAAGATATAGGAAGATTGGCACTCCATCCAACAATGAGAGCTTTGAATAACCCTCTCTTTTCCTATAAGTTATTGGAACCTCCTTTATCCTCCAATTATTTTTTACACTCTCTACAAATAAATTAACTTCCAAATCAAATCCATTCGTATTTATATTTATTTTTTTGTAAGCTTCCTTTCTAAACCCCCACATTCCACTGCACACATCACTAACTTTCCTATAAAGGAGGGAAGCAGTATAGCTAAATATTAAGTTTCCAATTCTATTGACTGTTCTCATAGCCCCTTCCTCAATCCTTCCTAAAAACCTACTTCCCAACACAACTTCACTTTCCTTTAAAGCCTCTAGGATTTTTGGAATGTCTTGGGGGGAATAACTCAAATCAGAATCAAGCATAACTAAATAATCCTCCTCTATTAATTCAAAAGCCTTTCTCACAGCTCTCGCCTTTCCCCTCTCCTTAACCACTATAACCTCAGCCCCATTATATTCAGCAATTTCCCTAGTTTTATCCTTACTTAAGCTATCCACAACATAAACCTTCATTTCACCATAATTCTTTAGCCCTTTTATTTCTTTTAGAAGAGGGCCAATTGATTCCTCTTCATTAAAAGTAGGAAGCAAAACAGCTACTCTAGCTTTTCTTTTACTCTCCACATCTTTTTCATATAAAATAAGTTTAAAAACTTTCACTAAAAATAAGTCTTAATGAATATGAGCTTTAGTGATAATTCCTCCTCTAAAAACTTTTTACTAAAGATTTTTCCCAAGCTTTTCCTTCTTTTCCTCCTAATCCTTTACTTAAACTCAACCTTCAATTACATAAATTATTTTAAAGAAAAAGAACTCCTTCCCTCCCCTCTTTTTGGAGGAGATTACTATTACCAACTTGGCCAAATAAATTTTATGTACTCTAACCCTCCGGAAAAATGGTTTTCTTCTAGCAATGGAATTGGAAAACTTCCGGGCTATTTTCCAGCTTATGGAATTTTAGTAACTCTATTTGGAAAGCTTTTAGGGCTTTCTCCTCTTTATGCAATGTATTACTTTAACTTTCTAGTAATCCCTTTCTCTCTTCTTTTTTCCTATTTTTTAGCAAAGCAAATCTCAAAAAATGAGTTAATTGCGATTTCCTTTACTTCCCTCTTTTCTTTAAAAGTCCCGGCCTTTATTTTTAAATACACTGAATTCTCTTCAATTTTCTCTTATCCTTTCTTTTTATTTTCACTCTATTATTTTTTTGATAAGAGAAACCTCATCTCTTCTCTTCTTTTAGCTTTTTCCACAGCTTTTCTCTCCCTTTCTCATGGAACAGGATTTTTAATTGCTTTTGGCTCTCTAATAATTTCAGCCCTTCTAGTTTATTTAAAAGAAAGAGAAACCCCTACACTAAACCACTCCCTAAAGCTTTTTGGCTTATCCTTTTCCCTAGCCTTTCTTTTCTCCCTTCTCTATTGGTTTGAGCCCATCTTTGTTTATAAATTCAGTTCTGGTTTAAAGAGCTATATTTGGAGCCTTCCAGATTATGCAAATCTAAGGGTTGGTTTTGAAACACTCCTCCAAATCCTTTCATTTTATTTCTTTAATTTTTCCTCTCCTTTAGGAGCTTTATTCTCCTTAAGCGTTTTTTTCCTTGTGTTCAAATTACTATCTCTTAAAATCTCTCTAAGCCTAAACTTTCTAAAAGAATTAAAGGAAAAAGAGCTTTTCCTAATTGCTTCTTTTATTCCTCCTTTTTTTGGAACCTTTTCCTACTTAATAACAGCTCCTCTCTTTGATTTCCATATCCTCCCAACCTATGTTAATAGTATTTACCTTTCCACAATAATAATCTTAATTTCTTCTTTAAATCTAGAAAATCTAAAGGATAAACTTCCTTATATTGCTTTAATCCTAGCCCTAGCTTCCTTGCTAAATGCTTACTCCCTTTATGATGAAAACAATCCCTTATTCCAATATATTGATGAGTTTGAGGATGGAGGGATTATTGAGGCTTCCCAAGAGATAAAAGCCTTAACCTCTCCAAATAGCGTTATTCTTTCAAACAAAGAGCTAAGCTTTGCAATAAATGCTTTAACAGGAAGAAAATTAGTTATTTCTAGGAGGGCTCAAAATGATGCATTTATTCAAAACTTTGATGAAATAGAGAAGGATGTTGCAATAATCCTTTATGGAAATAATCTTTCAAAAAGAATTGAATTAATTAAAAAGTACAACATAACTCACTTCTTTTACTCCAACCTCTGGAGCTTCTTTGAGTTTAGAGGAAACACTCCTGCAGATCCTCTAATGATTGTTTATAGAGAGGATTATGAAAAAGAGCTTAAAGAGAATGGAGTAAAATATGTTGTGGATTACTTCTTTTTGGATCCCGCCATAAGAGGAAAAGATGTTAGGAGGTTTAAGGTAATAATAATAACTCCTGAAAATTATGATTTTAATGGTTTTGGAATTTGGAATAGCGAAATAGATGTTGTTCTAAACCCTCTCTTCATAAAACTCCAAAATTCCTCTATAACCCAAACCCCTATAGTTAATGCGTTTTATGAAGTTAATTACAACAGCCCTCTCTTCAAATCCTAAAAATCTCTAAAAATTAATCCCAAAAAATCCCAAAATTTCCTCTCTTTCCTCTCCACCAAAATACTCTCCAACCACTCCAACTCCTTCCAAACTATAGAATAACTCCTAATTCCATAACTCCTTTAGAATAACTCCCTATCATAAATCTCCAAAGTATTGCTATAACTTTGCTTTATTGAGGAATAGGAATCAGAATTTCTAAATTCAAGTGATTTTGAATCAAACTCCCTTCCCACTTCCACCAAAGAATCCCTTAGAGAAACAAGCTTCTTTTGATTTAAAAGCCCTTCCCCTTCTCCTTCTCCCCCAAACCTTTTCCTTTGCTCCTCCAAAATCAAATCCATAACCTGCGCATAATCATTCAACTTCTGCATTTCCTCAGCAACCCTCTCCATAATTTCCCTAACTTCCCTCTCCTTCTCTTGCATCAACTCCTTTATCCTTTGAATTGACTTCTCCTGCTTTCCTAACAACTTTTCTAAAGCCTCTCTCCTAACCAACTCCTTCATAGTCTCAAAAAACACTTCAGGAGCATACTTCTTAATCAAAGAAATTAACCTATAATCTCCTGTTTCTATAGCATACTCCAAAACATCTTCTTGGGTTTCTCTACTCAAATTTTTAAACATAGATTCATTGGATTTAACCGTATTTGATAGGATTTTTATGGTTCTATCCTCTCCAAATACTCTATTAGAAAGGTTTTCAAATTCCTTTAATCTTCTTTCTGCTTCCTCCTCTCTTAATTCAGCAACTGAGAAGGAAATTATTAAAGAAGCTGCATATTCCTGATTAGTTTCATCCTTTATATTATCTTTTATTTTTCTGAAAGCTGATTCATAATTTTGTCCCCTAAGATCTTCCATCATATCTCTTATTACTTCTTGGTTTAATCCTAGATACTCTAATCCCTTTTTTAGGATTTCTTCTCTTTCCTCTAAATTTTCATTCCCCACCTGAGAGAGAAATAATTGAATATTTGGGTTTGTTAGAAGTTGGTTCATCCTTCTATGGATTTCATCAATCTTTTCTTTACCTTTTGTCTCTGGGTTTTCTTTCTCTACTTCTTCCTTTATTATTTCAAATAATCTTCTATAAACCCTCCCAGCATCTTCAGAGTTTAAGTTTAGGAGGAGTTGGAGTTTGGAGAGGATTTGAGAAGGGGCTTGAATTTCTGTTTTTTGTTCTTGTCCTGGCATTTTACTTCACTCCTCAAATTCTACTTTCTCTGCAATTATTTGAGGTTTTATGTAATAAAATTCTTTTGGATATGGATAAAATCTTGTTTCTCCATCTTCCTCAACTACAAACATTGCTATTACTCCTTTATTTATTCCTACTAAAGAATTCTTTGGAGTTACATAAATATCTAAACCAACATAGTCTTCTCCTGTTGAGTATTGGTAGTTATACAAATAAATCCCAACCTCATAAGGAACCTCTCCATACCATTGACTTGGAGGAAGGAATTCTTTTTCTCCATTTACCCATTCTGTGATTTTCCAGTAAGGGGGGAGTTCTTTGGAAGAAA
>WAKO01000002.1 GCA_015523325.1 Microcaldota archaeon
CTCAAGGGTGCAAAAGAGGATGATAGTGAGTGCTTTTGACTCTTTAAGGCAAGGAGGGGAATTGGTTTACTCT
The DNA here is from genome assembly GCA_015523325.1 of Microcaldota archaeon. Lineage (GTDB taxonomy): Archaea > Micrarchaeota > Micrarchaeia > Anstonellales > J096 > WAKO01. The sequence continues at coordinate 74 of WAKO01000002.1, forward strand.
ACTTGCACTATAACTGAGGAGGAAAATGAAGAGGTTGTTAAATTTTTATTGGAGAAAAGAGAGAATGCAAAGCTAGTTGGTTTTGATTTAGGAGTAAAGCATGATAGGGGATTGGTGGAGTATGGAAAGGAATTTAATAAAGTAGCAAGGATTTATCCTTTTCATTTTAATAGTGAAGGGTTTTTTATTGCTAAAATAAAGAAGGAGTGAAAAGGAGAGATAAAAATGAAAATAACTTGTTTAGGAGGAGGAAGAGAAGTAGGGAGGAGTGCTTTTCTTGTAGAGGATAAAACAAGGATTTTGCTGGATTATGGGGTAAAGCTATTTGGAGGAAGAGAAGGGATTAGCTATCCAGCTTTGCCATATGATTTAGATTTTGCTGTTATAAGCCACCCCCACTTAGACCACATAGGCCATCTCCCTTATCTTTATAAAGAATTCTCATTTGAATGGTATTCTTTGGCTCCTTGTTTTGATATAGGGGAAGTGTTGTGGAGGGATTCAATAAAAATAGCAAAATTGGAAGGAGAGAAACCTCCTTTTTCAACAATGCAAATTAATAAAGCCTTCAAAAACTGGAATCCTTTGCTTTATGAAACCTCAACTTATCTAGGAAATTTTGAGCTAAGGCTTTATGATGCAGGCCATATAATAGGTAGTTCCTTAATCCTACTAGAAAGTAAAAATAGGCTAGTTTATACAGGAGATTTTAAGATGGAAGAAACATTAATGCATAAAGGAGCCAAACCAATAGAAAGCGATATTTTAATTATAGAAGGAACTTATTGGGACAAAAACCACCCTCCAAGGGAAGAGCTAATCAATAAGTTAAAAGAAAAAGCTAGAGAAGTTGTTGAGAATGGAGGGAATCTATTATTGCCTTCTTTTGCTTTAGGAAGAACGCAAGAGCTAATAATGGCTTTCAAAGATTTTGATTATCCTGTCTTTGTTGATGGAATGGGGGTTGAGATAAGTAGGAGGTACTTAAAGTTTCCCGGATTTTTCAAGGATTTTATGGAGTTTGAGAAGGCATTTAAGCAAATGAACATAATAGACCACCCTAAAAAGAGGGCAAGAGTGCTAAAAGAGCCTTCCATCATAATAGCTACAGCTGGAATGTTGGACGGAGGGCCTTCCCTAAACTATTTACCAAAGCTAAATGAAAAGTCAGAAATAATATTAACTGGCTATTGCGCTGAGGGAACCAATGGAAGAAAATTATTAGAGAAAGGAGTGGTAGAGATTGATGGGTATGAGATTAAAGTAAAAAATAAAGTACATTATTTTGACCTTTCAGCCCATGCTGGAAGGGATGAAATCCTTGAATTTATAGAAAAAAGCAATGCTGAGGAAGTAGTTATTGTTCATTGTGAAAAAGCTGAGGAGTTTGAAAAAGAATTGAAGGAAAGAGGCTTTAGTGCACATGCAATAAAAAACATGGAAACCCTAGAGCTGTAAAATTATAAAATAAAAGCTAAAATAAAACTATAAAGCTAAACTTAACAAGAATAAACATAAGAAGAGAATAGAATTTCATCTTTTCCTATATAAACATACTTTAGAGAGGCTTCTTTTCCTATATCACACTTAAGAGGAGAAACAATAACATCATGAAACTTACAAACAGAATCTACGTTCTCCTTTATATAAGCGCAATAATCTTGAACAGAACTCAAAAAATCTAGCTTAGAGAAGAACATCCCTAACAACTCTTTTGCACCGCTTCCCATAAAATGCTCAAAAGGAGATATTATATCTTTGTAATAAAGAGGAAAGCCTTTTCCAACATAATAAGCAACTACTTCTCCTCTATCTATTTCCTCTGTGTCTTTAACTTCTAAAGAATCAGCAAAAACAATGTAAAAAGGTCTTTCAAAGCTCACTTCCACATCTGAAAGGTAAAGAGGAACAATTCTAACGTTTTCTCCTATAAATAATTCTGGAAAGTAGATGAAGTAAAGAGAAAAAACTAATAAAACATAAGCTATTAAAGCATAAACAGGGGCCATTTTTTTATCTTCAAAAACATCTTTTTTTGAGATAGCATAAAACAACAAAAGAAATGGAAGTGTTCTTGAAACTGTTGAAAAATAAAGCCCTATTTTCTCAGGAGCCAAAAAAACAAATAAGAGGAGAGCCAAAAAGGCTGTGTAATGGTCTTTATTCTCAACAGGAATTCTAAAAAATAGAGAAAAAACTAATAAAAAGGAAAGTACAAAAAAAGGAGGAAGTTGAAAAAGCCCAATAATTTTAAGAACTAAAAAGTAGTTAAGAGCTGAAAACCCCCCTTCTAAACTTTTCACTCCTTCATTAAATGAGATTCCATAATAGGCTAAGCTAAATAAAACAAATAAAATAGCAAATAAGAGCAAGGAGAAAAAGAATCTTGGGTTTTTTATATCAGTTGTGAAATAGGCAGAGGAGAGAACAGCAAAGATTAAGGAAGCTATAGGATGGATGAAATAAATTATAGGAAAGCTTAGGACAGAGAAAAATAGCATTTTTTTAGGATTGTCCCTTAAATTCGCTATTATTAGGATTGAAACTAAAACACCAATTAAAAAGTTAAGAAGCCCAAAAAAATAGGGTAAATTCAAAGAAATGAGTGTAAATGTTATTAACCACTCAAACCTAGTCTTTCCTGAGATTGATATTGAAGCTAAGAAGAACAAGAAAAAGTAGATAGAGTAATAAAGAGCTATTATTAATTTTGTTGATTTAAGGACAGGAAAGAGGACAACATAAAAAATATAATATAAAGAAGCAGGCCTAAACAAATTATAACCAAACACCTCCCTCGCTTCTGGAAACTCTCCATTTATCATTCCAACAATAACTCGGGCAGAAGAGGAATGAACAAGTAAATCATTTTTTAAGGTTGAGGAAAAACCTCCTAAAACAAGAGAAACAATAGCTAAAATAACTATCATAGGAATAGTTAATTCTACCTTGCTTTTTCCTGATTTAGTAGTGTTTGGTTTTTTAGCCATATTTTCCCCTCTTACTAAATGGCCGGGGCCGGGATTTGAACCCGGACCTAGAGGGCCACAGCCTCTCACGCTACCCTTACGCCACCCCGGCTTATCCTTATAAATCCTTTAGACCATCAACTTTAGCCATCAACTTATTTATAATTTATGAGACTGATTAAAAATAAAACTTTAATTGTAACCAAAGCGTTAAAACTAAAAGATAATTAACCATACATTGATTTTTCTCCGCTAAAGGTTAATCTCTCCTCCTCAACATAATCTTTTGCATCCTTCTCAAGGCGTGAAGTGTTTATTGGAGTATCAGTAACTCTAGAGAGTAATTTTAAGATGTATGTTGAAGCCTTAGGGTCTCCTACATCCAATTCGCTCTCAACCAATATTGTAATCATATCTATTCCCTCAATCCTACATTTTGTTAACAACAAAGCTGTTATTCCAGTAGTAGCCCCTTCCTTAATCCTCTCTCCTACTTTCAAATCTTTCACTCTCTTCCAAGTGCCCTCATTAGAAGTTATAACATAGCTCTTAGTTGATTTTGAGGTTTTTGGTATTCCTCCTAAAGAGATAACTAAATTTAGGGAGGAATCTTTTATAAGCATCAAGATCAAATCAGCCAAAGGAAGAGATAAGGAAACCGGAACACTCGCCTCAGAAAGCAAAACCAACATGTTTTTTTCTTTAGAAGCCATAAGCCTCAAAGGAGGGGTTGGCATATAATCATGAATTGAAATTACAGGAGCTAATTTCTCACTCTCAACATAACCAACCATCTCAAAATCTTTGGAGGAGGTTAAGTAGGTTGCTGCTATACTCCCAACAAGGCCAGAGCCCGGAAGGCCTATTATAAAGTTTGGCTTTTCCAATCCAAGCTTGCTTATCTCCTTTAGCTTCACATACTTCATAACTAGATTTAGCAACACTAAATTAAAAAACTTAAGCTCACTTCTCTAGCTCATCCTTGCGTCACCCTTGTTAAAAAAGCAGCAAGCTTTCAAAGCCATTCAAACAACCAACCTTAAAAAACCTTCTACTCCAACTAACTTTGATGGCAAAGAAAATAAAGGTTCAAATGCCCACAACAATGGCAGGAATAGTTGGATTGAGTGCGGATGAGAAGTTAAGTGATATTGAGATAGACCCAACAAAATTCCTCATGTTTGTTGTTGCCTTAATTATTGTAGCAAAGCTATTCCATATATTAATAGCTTAAATACTTAGCAGCTAAAATAAGAATATGGAAATAAATACTCCAAAAGGATTTAGGGATTTTCATCCTTGGGAAGAGAGAATAAGGAAGGAGATGTTAGAGAAAATAGAAAAGACCTTCATAAAATATGGCTTTTCTCCTCTTTCCACCCCTGCTGTTGAGTTTTTGAATGTGTTAACAAAAAAGAGCGGAAAAGAAATAGAAGAGCAAATCTTTAAAATTGAAGGAGAAGAAGTTGGGCTTAGGTTTGATTTAACTGTCCCTTTAGCTAGGTATGTGGGAGGAAACCTAAACCTCTACAAGCCTTTCAAAAGATATGTAATAGCAAAGGTTTGGAGAAATGAAGAGCCCCAAAAAGCAAGGTATAGAGAGTTTATTCAGGCTGATGTGGATATTGTTGGTGTTAAAGAGCAAACAGCAGAGGTTGAATTATTATTTTTAGCTAAAGACGCTTTAGAAAGCTTAGGCTTTTCTCTAAAAAATGCAAGATTTTTACTAAACAACAGGAAATTCTTGGAGGAATTTGCAAAACACTTTGAGGTTAATTCAGGCTTTTTCTTTAGGAGTATTGATAAGCTAGATAAAATAGGGGAAAAAGGAGTACTCAACCTTTTGGAGAAAGAATACGGAGAAAAAGCTAGGAAAATACTGGGAGAGCTAAAAAAAGGAAAAAACAACGAAGAAAAGCTAAAAATAATAAAGGAATTTAGTGAAGAGGCTTATGAAGAGCTCTCCTTTATTTTGAACTACTTCAAAAAAGCTGAAATAAATCTAAGCCTTGTGAGAGGGCTTGATTACTATACTGGAAGTATTATTGAGGTTAAACTCAGCGAAGAAATAGGAAGTGTTGTTGGAGGAGGAAGGTATGATAACTTAATAGGTCTTTATGGAAAAGAAGAACCATCTGTTGGATTAAGCTTAGGCTTTGAGAGGCTCTTTTACCTAAAAATGAAGGAGATAAAAACAAAGAAATACAATGAAGCAAATGTGTATGTTTGCTTTGTAGGAGAAAACTTTTCTTATGCATTGGAAGTAGCTCAAGTTTTAAGGAGAAAAGGAATTGCTACCGATATAAATTATTCAAAGAGAAGCCTAAGAAAACAGCTTGATTATGCAAATAATATGGGGTATAAATATGTTATAATAGTTGGAGATAAGGAGAGGGAAGAGAAGAGCGTTGTATTAAAAGACCTAGAAAAAAGAGAAGAAAGGAGAATTAAAGAAGAAGAGTTATCAAGCATAAAACTCTAAAAATACTGCTAAAAACGAAGCTCTGGATAGATTGGAAAGGAAGAGCATAACTCTTCAACTTCTGTTCTAACTCTTTCCGCTTTTCTTTTATTTGCTAAAACATCATCAATTAGCTTTGCAACATATTTTGCTTCACTCTCCTTAAAGCCTCTAGAAGTTATAGCAGGAGTTCCAATTCTTATTCCAGAAGGCTTGAAAGGAGGGGATTTATCAAAAGGAATAGCATTCATGTTTAATATTATTCCTACTTTTTCAAGTTTTTCTTGTGCTTCTCTCCCATTAATTCCCTTTCCTCTCAAATCAACTAAGAACAAATGATTATCTGTTCCTCCTGAAACAATCCTATAACCAAGGCCTTGCATCTCTTCTGCAAGAGCCCTACTATTTTTTATAACTTGCTCTATGTATTCCTTAAATTCCTCTTTTAATGCTTCTCCTAAAGCAACCGCCTTTGCAAAAACCATGTTATCTAGGGGTCCTCCTTGAGTGCCAGGAAAAACTGCTTTATCAATTGCCTTTGCATGTTTTTCCTTACACATTATCATAGCTCCTCTAGGACCCCTCAAAGTTTTATGAGTAGTTGTAGTTATAACATCAGCACTTTTAGCATCTTTATGCAGTTTTACCGCTATTAAGCCAGCAATATGAGATATGTCTGCAAGTAAATAAGCTCCAACCTCATTAGCTATTTCTCTAAATTCGTTGAAATCTATTTCTCTAGAATAAGCAGAATAACCTGCTATTATTAGTTTTGGCTTTTCCTCCAAAGCTCTCTTCCTAATCTCATCATAATCAAGCATCTCACTCTCTTTATCTAAAAAATAAAAGGAGGACCTAAAGATTTTTGAGGAAAAATTTACAGGATGGCCATGGGTTAAATGCCCTCCATTATCTAAAGCCAATCCCATTATTTTGTCTCCAGGGTTTAATAAAGCCAAATAAGCAGAGAAGTTTGCAGAACTTCCAGAATGGCTTTGAACATTTGCATGATCAACCCCAAATAGTTTTTTTGCTCTTTCAATAGCTATTCTTTCCACTTCATCTACAAACTCATTGCCTGCATAATACCTTTTTCCCGGATATCCTTCAGAGTATTTATTTGTAAAGGGAGTTCCCATCGCCTCTAAAACAGCAAGACTAACTATATTTTCTGAAGCTATTAAGTTTATTGTGTTCTTCTGCCTCTTTATTTCTTCTAAAAGTAGGTTAAAAAGAAGAGGGTCTTTTCTAATGCTTTCATACATAAATGAATAAGAAACCATGAATTTTAAAATAATCCATATAAGTATAGGTATAGATCAAATTTTATAGAGGTATTAGAGGTAAAATAGATGGTAAAAGTTCTACAAATAGCTATTGGGGAGGAAGAGAAAGGAGGAGGAGTTGGAAGAATAGCTTCCAGCATAGCTAGTATAATTTCAAAGAACAATATGGAAAGTATTTTAGCTTGTTGTTATTTGAAGAAAAAAAGCAATAGAGATTATAAAGTTAGGAAAATAGAAGCAATAAGAATTCCTTTTTTCAGCTCACTAGTAATTCCTTTAAACCTCTTAAAAATAATTAAGGAGGAAAAACCAGACATAATAATTTCCCACTCTTATTCTTCCACCCTGCCTTTGTTCTCTTACTTCATCTCAAAGTTATTTGGAATAAAGCACATTATTGCAGCCCACAGCTACCCAAAAGGGGATTTCAAGACAAAAGCACTAATGTTTTTTTATGACTTACTAGCGTTGATTCCCTTAAAGGATTCAGAAATAATTTATTTCTCAAATTCAGCCAAAAAGGAGTTGAAAAAAGAAGGAGAAGTTTTTATGTTTGTTCCGGAGAAAAGGTTTTTTTCGGAAGCTAAAGCAAAAAAAGAGAAAAAAGAATATATTCTGTTTGTTGGGAGGATAGATGAAAATAAAAGACCGCTTATGTTTTTAGAAATATCAAAAAGAGTTGGAGAAAGCCCCTTACTAATAGGAATTCCAGAAGATAGGGAATTAGTTGAAAAAATAAATAAATTTAGAGCTAATATAAAAATAGCAAAGATAGAGGAGATGCCTTCTATTTACAAAAAAGCAAAACTGCTAATAACAACAAGTATGTATGAGGGATTGCCAATTACTTGGTTAGAGGCAATAGCTTCAGAAGTTCCTATCCTAACCACAAAAGTAGGGGATTATGAGGAAGTCCTTAAGGAATTCTATGGCAAACAATGGAGAGAGTTTGTATTTGAAAACGTTGAGGAAGGAGAAAAAAAAGCTAAAAAAATCCTAGGTATGTTTAAAACCAAAAAATTCAAAGATTTGCTTAGGAACGCAAAAGAAAAACTAAAGAATAGGAGAAAAGTTTTTGAAAAGAGCCTTTTAGGATTTATAAAAAAGCTTGGAGTTAGAGATAGAAATGATAAGGTATGAGAGAGCCCTTGATATTGAAGAAAAGCTTGAAGAAATAATAAATGTATTGGGTTGGTATCATATAATAGATTCTAGAATAATATGTGTTAGGAGCTTTGGAGCAAAATCAAAAGCACTAGCCAGAATATGGAGCTTTCCAAAGATTTGGCAAACAGCTTTGGAAATAGGGCCCTTCTATGTTATTGAGTTCTTAAGTGAAAATTATGATAAGCTTAGTGAAAAAGAAAAAATAAAGACTATAATTCACGAGCTCCTTCACATACCTAAAAGATTTAGTGGAGGATTAGTAAGTCACAAACACGGAAAGATATGTGAGGAAACAGAGGAAAAGTGGTATAGAGAATATAAGAGGAGGAGAAAAGATTTTTTAGGAAAATCTTAGAAAATAAAGAAAAACTAAAAACCAAAATTTAAACAAACTCTTTTTTGTCAATCTTAACAAACCTAACTTTATTTTTGTTCAAATCCACGAAAGCATAAACAAGCTTTTTCCTTGCTTTTAAGCAAACTTCCAAATCCTGCTTAAAGCTTTCTCTATTGCTTCCTTCATTACAAACAACCCTTATTAGGTATTTTGTTCTTTTTTCTCCCCTCCTATATCCTTTTCTTCCTACCGCAATAAAGCCCTCTCTAAAAGAAAAACCACAATTATAGCCCTTATCCATAAGGTGTTTGTAAACAAAATAGGTTTTTTTAAAACAGCTCTCCCCAAACTCCTTCTTAAAACTTTCAAAAATCCTATCAAAATGGTTTTTTAATTCCTCATTAGCATAACCCTTCTCAATTATATAAAAGCATTCTATAGGATGAAGGAAAAGTCTTCCTTTTATCTCATTTCCTAGCCCTAGAGATAAAAGATACTCCTTATACTCTCCTTTTGCTTCAAAAAACATCCCTTCCCTCCAAAAATCAGAGGTTCTTTCCCCTATCTCTTGTCTCTCTATAGAGATTTGCTTCCTTCATTTTTTCTCTTAGCTCTTTATAAAAAGAAGAAAAGTCTTCCTTAGAAACATCTTTTAGAGTTACTTCTACTCCTTTTTGTCCGGGAGTATCAATATAAACATTAACTAATCCAAGAATCCTGCTTAAAAGAGGGGCCTCAACCCTAACATTATCTATGTTCTCAAAAGGTATTGAGGTCCTCCTTATATTAATTACTCCTTTAAATGAAATGACTTCTGAATCTCCTAGCTTTATGTAGAAGTGGTTATAAACGAACTTAGCTAAAAGGCTTAGGATAATTCCAAAAAATAAAAGACCTAAGGAAATTAAGGGAATGAGTTCAACATATAGAGAAAGAGCGTTGAGAGCAAAATTAACGAAAACAAGGAGGAGCACTACCACTACCCAAATTGTTATTATTATTTTTATGGGATTTGCTTTAATTACTTTGCTCATCATATAAAATTAAGATGGAAAAAAATAAAAGGATAGTAGCATTTGTTGATGGAGCTAGCTCAAAAGGAAAGGCAGGAATAGGGGTTGTTATAAGAGAAGGCAAAGAAGGGAGAAAAATCTCAGAGATAAAGGAAAATGTTGGTAGGAAAACAAATAATGAAGCTGAATATTTAGCATTAATAAAAGCTCTTCAAAAAATAAGAGATATTTGTAAAGAGAAAAAGATTAGGAGTTGCACGATATTTATGGATAGCCAACTAGTTGTGAACCAAATTAACGGAAATTACAAAGTAAAAGCAAAAAATTTGCTGCCTCTTTTCAAAAAAGCGAAGGAACTGGAAAAAGAAATAGCTGAGAAGGGTTGTGAAATAAGTATAAAGTGGATAAATAGAGAAAAAAACATATCTGATAGGATCTCAAAGCTGGCTAAAGAGGGATAAAATGCTAACTACAAAATACGCTCCTAAAAAGCTTGATGAGATAATAGGGAATGAACAAGTTAAACAAAAGGTTAGGATTTGGATATTGAAATGGATAAAAGGGGAGAAACAAAAAGCCCTCCTAATTTATGGAAAACCCGGAGTGGGTAAAACAAGTCTGGCTTATGCTGTTGCAAATGAATTTGGACTGCAGATAATTGAGCTCTCCTCCAGCCAATTTAGAGATAAGAAGAAAATGGCAAGAATCCTTGAAACGCCAAGCCACTCTGTTTTTGGAAAATTAAAGTTAATTTTGGTTGACGATGTTGATGCTATGAGCTCCAAAGATAGGGGTGGTCTCTCAGAGCTAGCAAAAGTATTAGCAAACCCTTCCTATCCTATAATAATAACTGCAAATGATGTTTGGGATAAAAAACTCTCACAAATAAGAAATGAGACTATAATGTTAGAGATGAAAAAAGTTTCTCCACACAAAATATTTGAATTCCTGAAAAAAATAGCTGAAAAAGAAAAAATAAGGATAAGTGAAGAAGAACTTAGGAGAATAGCAAAACTATCTGAGGGAGATGTTAGGTCAGCCCTATTAGATTTGGAGGGAAAAACTCTAGGGTTTAGGGATAGAAAAAACAATATATTTGAAGTGCTAGCCAGAATTTTTAAGGCAGAAAGTTTAAGAGAGATAAGAGCTTCATTAATTAGCTTGGACATGGATAATGAGATGCTAAAGTTATGGATCTCTGAAAACATATTTAGAGAATTTGAAAAAAAAGAAGAGATTGCAAAAGCATATGAGATGCTTTCTAAAGGAGATGTTTTTGATGGGAGAATAATAAGAAGACAATATTGGGGATTCCTTAGGTATTCAACCCTCCTTACAACCGCAGGAGTTTCTTTTGCAAAGGAAAAGAGGTACCACAAGTTTACCAAATACAGTCCTCCTTCATTCCTAAAGGAGATGTCAAATACAATTAGAAAAAGAAGCCTAATAAAAAACATTTGTCAAAAGATTGGAAAAAGACTACATATTTCTTCAAAAAAAGTTCAACAGGATTTAATGCTCTATTCAAAGCTAATAACAAAAAATAAAGAGACAAAAGAAAAACTGTCTTATTACTTTAAATTAAATGAAGAAGAAATAAAGTTCTTAGAAAATCTAAGCAAACAACAAACCTAGCAAGAAAGAATAAAAACATTTATACAACAAACAAATTATTATATTAGGAGCATAGCTCAAAAAAGCTAAGAGAAGCCTTAGCTCTGAGAACAAAAGGCCTTTCTAGAGGGTTCAGGGAGTTGGCCCCGTGAGGGCAAGGCCCCGTGAAGGAAGGTTCCAGGAGGGCAAGGCTCCTGGGTTGATAAGGGGGGCAAGGCCCCTTATAGGGCCCGTAGCTCAGCCTGGATAGAGCGATGCCCTCCTAAGGCAGAGGTCGTGGGTTCAAATCCCACCGGGCCCGCTTTTAATTTTTTAGAAGCATTTATTCCAAATAGAAATAAATCCAAACTCCAAAAAACCTTAGAGAGGCCTTAGCTCTGAGAACAAAAGGCCTTTCTAGAGGGTTCAGGGAGTTGGCCCCGTGAGGGCAAGGCCCCGTGAAGGAAGGTTCCAGGAGGGCAAGGCTCCTGGGTTGATAAGGGGGGCTTGGCCCCTTATAGCGGCAGTAGTCTAGGGGTAGGACATTGGCTTCCCAAGCCAAAGGCCCGGGTTCGAATCCCGGCTGCCGCATTACTCTAATTCTTAAGTTAGAGTATTGAAAAATTTTTTTGGCCTTTTATTCTAGCTTTTATTTTTATATGCTTTGAAAGTTTGGTTTCTTTTATTTTTTCTTTTAGAAATTCACTAACTAAAAAGAAACCGGCCGGATTGCTCATCTCTATCTTTATTTCTATAGGTGTTTCTTTTCCCTTTTCTATCTCAACCTTCTCTATGGAAAAGGAAGAGATGAAGTGAATGTTTGATTGGTTAGAATCAATAAGCATTTTGCTTCTTCCTTTAGCTATATCCAACCCATCAGCTAACCTCAATATCTCAGCTTCCATTGTTTTTGGCTTTCCTTTCCTTCTGTGAGAGAATATAGCATGCAGTATTTCGCTCTGAAGTATTATTGTTTTCTGAGTATCATAAAACTTTGAAAGTTCATCAAATATTATGTCCTTTGCTATTATCACTGAAAAAACTTCATGAAACTCCCTATCAACACTCATTCCTATATCATGTAGTATTGATGAGAAGAACAAGATAATCTTAACATCTTCCTCACTAAATTTATGTTGGATTTGAGTTGTTGTTTTTATACCAGCCTTACTCAAAAGCTCAAATATTCTCAAAGAGTTTCTAGCAACTATTTTGACATGATTCATCCCATGATCAGGATAGTTTATTCTCTTTAAAGATAAGACATTTTGCATCCTTATTAAAGCTCTTACATCTTTTCTCTTTAATAAAGAACCTTTAATTTTATTGAAGATATCCTTTTCTAACTTTCCATTTTTCTTATTTTTTTTGTTATTATTTTTTGAGCTCTTTAGCTTCTTAATTTTTGCCATAAAACTGATTATTATAAGGTTTTTAAATAAGTTAAGTTGAATTAAGTGAAGCCCTCCACAACCTCTTGCTTAATTTATGCTCTATTTTACCCTCTTATGGTTTGTTCTTTGGTTTAAAAATTAGTTTCAATAAAATAGCTAAAACAATTCCAACAATTACAGTTATTAAAGCCCCAATAGGATTTGTTATGAAGAAATCCACTACTTCTTTTCCAAAAGCAGAGGAAAGGAATGAAACAGCAAAAAACCTAAGCCCTCTTGAAATAAAAGAATAGAAGAGAAAGCTTTTCAAATCATATCTAAGCAAACCAGAGCTTAGAGTGAATATCTTGTAAGGAATAGGGGAAAATCCAGACAAAAATATGGCAAAATCCCCATATTTTGCATAGACCTCTTTTACTCTCTCAAATTTATCTCCAATAAGGTTTCTAACTCTATCATGGAAAAAAGCACCTACATTATAACCTATAAATCCTCCCACAACAGAGCTTATTGTTGTTGCAAAAGCATAAACAAACCAGTTAGAAGGATCTGACAATCCATAATAAACTAACAACACATCAGGAGGAATAGGAAAGAATACTGCCTCTGCCAAAGAAATTAAAATAACTAAAGTAAGGTTTTCAAGCAGCCCCATGTTTTCACTTCTTAAAATTTCTCAAGTTTTTCAGAAATCTTCTTCTTTTTTATTATCCTTTTTATCTCTTCCAAAATCTCCTTCTCCTCCTCAAAAACAGAGCTAGAGAGCAATTCCTCTACCTTTTCTTCTCTTAGATAACTGTAGAGTATTTGTCCCTCAAATATGTTCTTTCTCAAAACCCCTCCTTCAACACTTATTGCTACTTTCTCTCCTTTCAAAGCTTCTTTAAGGCTTTCTCCTTTATCCTGAATTGATTTTAAGGTTCCAACTATAACTCCTTCTTCATTCATAAGCTTAACACCTGGAGTTAGCTTTCCCTCCAAAACCTCAACCCCAAATATAGCAGGTTTGCTTACTCTAAAGAAAAAGCCAGGTAATGCTTTGATCTTAGCAGGAAATATTCCAGCAAGAGATTTTTTCTCAAGCTCTTTACTTATTTTAACAAACTCCTGATAATCCTCTTCCAACTTATATATTATATCTCCTTCTATTATCTTTATTCCATGTTTTTTAGCGAATTCTTTAACCTCCTCTGAGGCAGAAACATTGAAGGCAATTACACAGGAAAATGGAAAGTCCTTTTTAAAGGAATATGCAAGCAACACATCCTCTTTCTTAACCCCTCCAACATCTGCTTTTCCAATAGGAATTGATTTTGACTTGAATAGCTTTATTAAAGCCTCTAAACTCCCTAAAGAGTCTGCCTTTAAAACAACTCCTGTATTTGACTCAAAGATTGTGGAAGAAAGCAAATGCTCCAGATTTTTCACGCTTTCCTCTGAAGTGGAAAAAGGAGAACCAGGCAATGCGTTTTCTAAATTAGTAGCTACTATTTTAACACCAGCTGCAGCAACAACCTTCTTTATCTTCTCATATTTTTCCTTTGCGTAATTTGAAGAAACCTTAGGGACTAATAAAGCTCTTATCTTACTCTTCCTTATTCCATCTTTTGTTAAGAAGAAGATGTCACTTTTCTCCTTTATAACTCCATCATATATTATAGCATCAAGAGTAACGCCTAAACCTTTCTCTTCTTTAACTTCTAGTATTGTTCCTTTTGCTTCTTTATTCTCATCAACATACAAATTATTTTTAAGGTATTTTTGACTCAGCCCTACTAATAGCAAAAGCAACTCCGCTATTCCCTCTCCTGTCTTTCCAGAAACAGGAATTAGAGCTATTTTTTTAGTGAAATCATCAATGTTAAGAAACAAATCCCCATCAAAGCCTTCTTTGCTCAACTCAATTATAGTTTTGTATGCCAGCTCTTCAACCCTAGCTTTAGAAAAATCATCTTGGGTATTTAGGGATTCGATTATACTATATGTTTTTCTCTCCCTCCACCCAGTTATAGAATCAACCTTTGTTAAAGCTAAAATAAAGGGAACTTTGTTCTCCTTTAGGATCCTCAAAGCCTCTTTTGTTTGTTCTTGAAAGCCTTGCCTAATATCAACAACCAAAACAGCAATGTCAGCTATGCTTCCTCCTCTTTCCCTTAAACTTGTAAAAGCCTCATGGCCAGGAGTATCTATAAACAATAAGCCAGGAACAATTATATTTATCTTAAGCTTTTCCTTAAGTCCTTTACTTAAAGCTTCTATTTGTTGTTTGGAGACATAACTTGCTCCTATCATTTGAGTTATTTTTCCACTCTCTTTTTCAGCTACTCTGCTTTTCCTTATTGCATCTAGCAAAGTTGTTTTTCCATGATCAACATGTCCTAATACAACAACAATAGGGGACCTTATGAGCATAAAACCACTCCTAAAAAAAGCGCTCCCGCCGGGATTCGAACCCGGGTTACTGGCTCGAGAGGCCAGCATCCTTGACCACTAGAAGACGGGAGCGGCTTATGTTAATTAACCTCAATTAATTAAGAAAAAATAACAGTAGGTGTTAAAAAGCTATCTAGCTAGGAGCCAAGACCCACTGGAATAGGAGTTTAGGACTAGGAGTTAAAACTAAAAATTTAAGAAAAGAAATTTAAGAAAAGAGTGGGTTAGCTCTTCTTTCTCTTCTTAGAGGTTTTAGAAGATCTTCTAGAGGATCTTTTTGAGCTCTTTTTTGTTTTTGTGCTAGATTTTGAGGTTTTCTCTCCTGAAGCCTTTGACTTTTGAGTTCTCTTTGATTTTGTGCTTTGTCCAACTACTTGGACTACTTCCTTGCTTCTTTTACAAGTACTTATACCTAATAAATGGTAAACTGGACAAAACTCAAAGAGTGCAGTAGCCACTAATATTGCTGAAACAACCAAAGCTGGGCCTAAAAGAGATTGAAAGAATGCTAAAGATAAGAGAAGGATAACTATTCCCAAAATTATTCTAGCCTTTTGGTCTGTGGAACCTACATTACATCTAACTTCCATTCAACCACCTTCATTAATTTCCTAATTTAATTTTTTTACTTAACTAATCTTTTATTTATATTTAAAAAGCTTGCTTTAAATATCTTACTTTTTTTAACTAAAAAGATTGGAATGAAATTAGAGATTAAAGGAAAAGAACAACTTTCAAGCATAGTTGAAGTGGAAAAATTTATAGAATGCTTGAAAAGCCTTGATAAATTCTTCAGAATAAATACGCTTAAAATAAGTGAAGAAAAGTTCAAAGAAATAACAGATATTGAGTTTGAAAATACAGAAGTAAGTTTCGTTAAGAGGCTAAAAAGCAAAATAAAGCTAGGAGCAACGCTAGAGTATTTTTTAGGGTTAATCCATCCTCAAAGCCTTTCCTCTTCTCTAGCTTGTGTTGCACTTTCTCCAAAAGAGAATGAAATTATTTTGGATTGCTGTGCCTCTCCTGGAGGAAAAACAACATTAATTAGTATGCTTATGAGAAATACAGGAGCTGTTGTTGCTAATGACAGGAGAGATAGAATAAAACCTCTTCTTCACAACATAGCTAGGCTAGGAGTTCTTAACACAATAACCACAACATATGACGCTAAAAAAGTGATAAAGGAGGATTATTTTGATAAGGCTTTGGTAGATGTTCCTTGTAGCGCTTTAGGAGCCTATTTGAATGCATGGAAAAGGTTTGAGATAGGAATTGCAAAATCCCTCTCAAGGGTGCAAAAGAGGATGATAGTGAGTGCTTTTGACTCTTTAAGGCAAGGAGGGGAATTGGTTTACTCTACTTGCACTATAACTGAGGAGGAAAATGAAGAGGTTGTTAAATTTTTATTGGAGAAAAGAGAGAATGCA
>WAKO01000003.1 GCA_015523325.1 Microcaldota archaeon
TGCATTCTCTCTTTTCTCCAATAAAAATTTAACAACCTCTTCATTTTCCTCCTCAGTTATAGTGCAAGTAGAGTAAACCAATTCCCCTCCTTGCCTTAAAGAGTCAAAAGCACTCACTATCATCCTCTTTTGCACCCTTGAGAGGGATTTTACTTTTTTCTTTGTTATCATTTTTATAGCACTTAAGGAGCTTCCTAAGTTTGAGCAAGGAGCGTCAACCAAAGCTTTATCAAAGCACTCCTTATAGGGCAATTTCCTAGCATCCCATAATGTTACTACAACATTTAAGGCCCCTAACCTATTTATGTTTCCCACTAAAGAACTTAATCTTTTCACTTTCACATCATTAGCAACAACAGCTCCTGTATTTCTCATAAGCATACTAATTAATGTTGTTTTTCCTCCAGGAGAGGCACAGCAATCAATAACTTTTGTGTGTGGTTTAGGATTTAAAACAACAGCAGGAAGCATAGAGCTTAGGGTTTGGGTGTGAATATAGCCTAAAAAGAATTCCAAAGTATTCCCTATTGGAAAATCTTTTGGAAGGGAAAATGCAAAAGGCAATGGAGTTTCCTTTAGCTTCAGGCTTGTAAACTCTAAAAAGTTTTGAATACTTATTTTTAGAGTGTTAACTCTAAACACCCTCTCCATATTTAACATTGCTTCTTCCCATTCTTCTAAAGGAGAAAAGCACTCTATATAATTCTTTCCATAATCTCTATCCACAACCTTCTCTAGGAGATGGTTTTTAAATAACTTGCTCCAAAAACATAACTTAGTGTCTCTAACTTCGGGAACCTTGGAAGACCTCTCTGGAGGGTCTGGGAGTTGGCCCCGTGAAGAAGGCTTAGAGAAGCCTTAGCTCTGGGAACCTCAGAAAGACCTTTCAGGAGGGTCCACGGGGGGCAAGGCCCCGTGAAGGAAGGTTCAGAGAGGGTTCTTGGCAGGGGTCGCCCAGTGGTCAACGGCGCCACCTTGAGGGGGTGGTCCCTTAGTGGGTTCGTGGGTTCGAATCCCACCCCCTGCAACTTATGTATCCATTGTAACTAGTTTCTACTAATAGTTTATCTTTAGTTTTCTGGAAATTAACCTAAATCTTACTAAGGAGGCGATAGTATGGAGCTAAATCAAACAACCTTGATTATAGGAGTTGTAGCTCTTTTGATTATAGGTTTCTTTATCTTTTCTCAAGCCACAACTCCTATGCAAGAGCAAATGAATGCAATGGAACAAGAAATGGAAGAGATGATGGATGGAGAGGTTAGAGTTATTAATGTTGATGGAAGTGAGTTTAGATTTAATCCAAGCACTATTAGAGTAACAAAAGGGGAAAGAGTCAGAGTTGTGTTTAGAAATGTTGGAACTTTGCCACATGACTTTGTTATTGAGGGAACAAATATAAGGACTAGGATAATATCTCCTGGAGAAACAGATGCAGTAGAGTTTATAGCTGATAGGACTGGGGAGCTTACATTCTATTGTTCTGTTGGAAATCACAGGGCAAATGGAATGGAAGGAGACTTAGTTATTGAATAAACTTTGTTCTTTTTCTTTTTTGTTTTTTTAGTTTTTTTCTAGTAAAAATTAAGCTTATTTTTAAGATTAAATTTTCTGAAATTAATTTCATTTTTGCTTCATATTTTCTTAGAAATATTTTTCAAATCTATTTCTCTTCAACTTTTAAAAGCTATTACAGCGCTCCCCAATCATGGTAGGAAATATTAAGGTTTTGCTAGGATTGGCTTTGTTGCTATTATTGGTTGGTTGCACAAGTGTTGGAGAGGATTATCCAAACTTAAAGAAGTACTTGAACGGGAGGGAAGTTATTCTTTATAAGAGCAATTTCTGTGGATGTTGTGAGGCATATGCTTCCTATTTAGAGGAGAATGGAATAAGAGTAAAGGTTGTTTCAATGGAAAACTTAGAGGAATTAAAAAATAGGATAGGTATTCCTATGACTTATTGGAGTTGCCATACTGTTGATTTTGGAGATTTTATTGTGGAAGGGCATGTACCTTTAAGAGCTATTGAAATAGCCTTAAGGGAAAACATTGATTTTGATGTAATAGCATTGCCTGGAATGCCTGCTGGTTCTCCTGGAATGGGAGGAGTTAAACAAGGAAAGTTTGAAATATCCTTACTAAAAAATGGAGAGGCAGTTGATAATATTTTGATTTAATCTTATTGGTCTTTGCTTTTTTGGAGTTTGACTAAAAAATGGAGGTGAGCATGTGAAAGGTAATTTAGATTTAAGGAGTTTGGACTTAAAGAGCTTTATTGGAGGATTTTTGGTTGCTCTTCTTGTTTTTGGAGCATTCTTTTTAGCAAAACCCCAGCAAGAGGTTTCAGTAGTTTCAACAACTAGTTATTTGGAGATTAGGGATGCATTAAAAGCAAAGCTTATGGAAGAGGGAAAGTATAGGTGTTGTATAAAAGAGCCTTGTAGTTATTGCTTGGAGGAAGGAGGTTGTGATTGCATAGACAAAATAATGGAAGGAAGAGCTCCTTGTGGAGAATGCATTGGGGAAATTTTGGAAGGAAATGCAAACCCTTATCTTTCAGATGAACAAATCTCAAGAGCTCTCTCAGAAGTTAAGGAAGAGATGTGATTTTTTTCCCTTTTCCTTTCTTTTTGTTTTATTTTTTAACCCTATTTTTTCATATTTAGCTTTAAAACAACCGCATTTGTCATTCCTCTCCTTTTCCTCTCAATAATATCTTTTGATTCTAGCTTATCCAGAATCCTTGTTATTTTCACCCTACTAAACCCAGTTTCCTTAACCAACTCACTTTGCAGCATAATTCCTTCATTTTTTAGGAGCAACTCTAGGATTAGCTTTTCCTCTCCTTTAAACATTTTTAGCAACTTTTCAGGTTTTGCTTCTTGCTTTTTTCCTTCATTGTCAAAGAATAATTGCAGGAGTGAAGCTACTATTATTAAAAGAGAAAGGGTTACTCCAACATAAGCTTCTATTGGATAATAATCTGAGTGGGGGCAATAGCCCAAAGCTTCTATACACTTATTATCATCAACCTCCTTATATTTTAAGCTCATGTATATTACAATTATTAACAATAGGAGAGCTGCAAAAACATTTACTAAAGCTAGTGCTTTCTTTTTTCCTATCATTTTCATCTCAATTAACCACTGTTATCTATTTAAAGTTAATACTCCTTATTTGTTTATGAGTGATGAAGCTATTGAGAAAATAAAGCAAAAGAAAAAAGAGATAATAGAGGAAGGAGGAGTTTTTGCTAGGCTCTATTTCCAGCTTTTTGGAAAGGAGAAGGAGGCTTTGCTAAACCTTGCAAAAGGATTTTCAGCGGCTTTGGTTAAAGCAAAAGGAGTTGAGATTGGAGCAACCGAGATTGCTGAAGTTGAAAAATTAGAGGATGGATATTTTTCTACTTATTTGATTGCACATCTTGTGTTTTCTTCCCCAAAAGACTTATTTGAGCTTGTTGTTGATACACATCCTTTCTCTATTGAGGTTGTTGAACCAGAGGAGCTAACCCTAAACATTGGAAAAATGAATGAAATATTACATAGCCTCTCTTCCTATTCCTTTGAGCTTAAGAGAGCTATTCTTGAAGCAAATCCAGAAAAAAGGCAATTAATGAAAAGAATTGCAGCCGAAAGAGTTAGGCTAGGAGAAAAGCTTGGAAAAAAGGAAGAAAGCTCAAAAAAGGAGGAGCAAAAATGATAGGTAATGGTATTATAAAAACTTCTATTCCTGGATTTGATGAGATTTTAGGGGGAGGAATTCCGGTTGGATCAATAATTTACATTTCTGGCTCTCCAGGAACAGGTAAATCAATACTTTCTACTCAATTTCTTATAGGAGGAATAAATAGAGGAGAGGTTGGGCTCTATTTAACAATGGAAGAGCCTAGGGAAAAGTTTGTTTCCCATATGGAAAGAGTTGGTTGGAATATTAGGGCTTATGAAGATAGTAATCAAATGATTATAATTGATTATCCTCCTCATGAAGTTGATCAGTTAACCTCTCCTTCCAATCCTTTACTTGAGATAATTAAAGATTATAATGTTTCAAGGGTTGTGATAGATTCAATTTTGCCTTTAGCTATATCCTTTGATACTGATTATTTGAGAAAAAGAGCGTTCTTCCAATTGATTTCAAATATAAGTGAGTGGGAAACAACAACTTTTATTGTAGGAGAGGAAACATCCTTTAATCCTTCCAATGGAATCCCTGTTCTTAAGTATGGTTTTGAAACAATAGCAGATGGTTGGATACATATGTATTATGTTAGAAAGAGAATGGAAAGGAAGAGGTATATTGAAGTTATAAAGCTTAAAGGAATGAACCACTCTACAAGGCTTCATGAGTTTACTGTTTCCAAAGGAATAAGTATAAAACCTTAGTTGTTAGCTCTACCAATTGTTTCTTAAATTTCTTAAAGTTACAAGTTATTCAAAGCTCTTTTCCCACATTTCCCTAGCTAGCTTTCCTTCATACATCATTTTCCTTATTTTTTTCTCCACTACTTTCTTTTTTCTTCTATGCTCTTTCAAGTAATTATTTATTTTCTCCACCAACAACATCTTTATTTCTCCACTTAGCATTTCTCCTTTTGTGTAGCTTCTCGCTATTTCTTCCAACCTTTTGTCATCTTCTTCAAAAAATATACTTAGCCATTGGTAAGGAATGTCAACGTTTATGTCTCCCCCATATTTTCTATGCTCTTCTATTGTTGGCTTTCCTCCAGAGAAAGCATATTTCATTATTTTTCTCTTTACTTCCTCTTCTCCATCATTTAACCATATAGCTGTTCTTGGGTTTGAAGAGCTCATCTTTCCTTCCAATCCTTGGAGAGGAGGGAAAAACTTACTATGTATTGCAGCAGCTTTATAATATCCTAAGCTTTCAGCAATATCCCTTTGTATTCTCCAATATGGGTCTTGGTCTATTCCTGCAGGAATTAAAGCTCTCTTTTTTTCAAAAAAAGTAGGAATTATTTGATAAATGGGGTAGAAGCTAAGCCCTACATTTGTCTCATTAGTAAAGCCAAAAACAGCTTTTGCTGTGGAAAAAGTTACTTTTCTTGCTGCTTTCAGCATTAGCTTATAAACTCTCCCTATGTACTCACTATCTCTAAAAATGAATGTTTTATCCTCATCAAAGCCGATGCTAGCAATATCTTCAATATTTCTTTTAGCATATTTGTCTACTTCCTCCCAACTTAATCTTTTTTGTAGGAACTTCTCATCATCGCTTATTGCTATGTAGAGGTTTACTCCAAACCTTTTTTGAAACCATTTAACCAACTCAAAGCTTAAAATATGACCTAAATGCATATCTCCAGTAGGCCCTCTTCCAGTATAAAGGAAGAATCCCTTTCCTTTCTCAAAATCTTCTAGCACTTTATCCAAATCTCTGTGTGAGAAGAAAAATCCTCTCCTTATTAATACATGAAGCTCTCCTGCAAGCTTTTCCATTCTCTTCAACAATTCCTCTCCAATTTTTTTTGTTCCAAACTCTTTTATTAGCTTATTATAATCTATTTTTCCTTCTACTTCCCAAGGGGTTACTCTCATAGCCCTCTACCTATCTCTTTTTTCCCTTAAAACCTTTTAAATTGTCTCCCTAAACCCTTTCTTCTCAAAGCTTCCTTTTGTTTTAAAAACCCTTTCACCACTAAAACTTTACAATAGAAGCCTTAGCTCTGGGAACCTCAGAAAGACCTTTCAGGAGGGTCCACGGGGGGCAAGGCCCCGTGAAGGAAGGTTCAGAGAGGGTTCTTGGCAGGGGTCGCCCAGTGGTCAACGGCGCCGGACTCAAGATAGGATAAGAAATCCGGTCCCTTAGTGGGTTCGTGGGTTCGAATCCCACCCCCTGCAACTTTGGTGGAAAAATGAAAAAGCTGGTTGCTTTGCTTTCTTTAGCTTTCTTGTTGGTGTTGTATTATTTTGCAATATCCTTCTCCTCCTCATTGGAGGAGGTAGGGGTTTTGCTAGCTTATATAGCAGGCCTTACTATGATTGTTTTGCCTTGCACATTTCCTTTGGTTTTCGTAATAGTTCCTTTGACTTTGGGAAAAGAGTATAAGAAAGGAATTATTATGGCTATTTTGTTTGGTTTAGGATTAACAATAACTATAAGTATTTATGGAATCCTAACTGCAAAAGTTGGAGAGTTTCTTGGTTTAGATGAGTTTACAAGGGTTATGTTCTCTTTTGCAGGAATATTGTCTTATGCTTTTGGATTTTCTATGCTCGGTTTGGTTCCCTCTAACCTAATACCCTCTTTGAATGTAGGGACTCCTTCCTTTATTTTGAAACAAAAGGATTACATAAGGGCTTTTTTAATGGGGCTATTTTTAGGAAATGCAGGAGTGGGTTGCCCTAACCCAGCCTTTTATGTTTTACTAACTTATATAGCCTCAACAGGAAGTGTTGTGGAAGGGTTTTTCCTTGGATTTATTCATGGTTTGGGAAGAGCAACTCCCCTCATAATATTAGCGGTTTTAGGAGTTTTAGGGTATAATGCTTTAGACTTTTTAAAGAACAATAGGGAGAAGATAGAATCTATAACAGGCTGGATTCTTATTTTATTTGGAGCTTTTGTATTAAATTATGGTTTATTTGGAATGTCCTTTTGGGAGGAAAGCTTTATCCATCAAGGCTGGAATGATTTTGTTAGAGATGTTTTTCCTTCTATAGCTGAGGAAGAAGGGCATGAGGTATTTGAGGGAGCAATTGAAACAGATACTTTAACCCCTTGGATAATAATAGCTATAATGTTTCTGATACCATTAATTATAAGAGGAATTAAAGGAATTAAAGCCGAGAGTAAAGAAAAAGAACCGTAATTTTTTAATATTAGCTCTACATACTTTTTCTTTGAAACTAGTTTCTCCAAATTCTTTAAGTAGGGATGTGGAGTTTTTTGTAGGAGGTGTAAAGATGGAAATGAAAAGCGCATTGCTTTTAGGTGTGGTAGTGATATTGTTTGTGGTATCCATAGTTCAAACAATGCAACTTATGGAGTTAAAAGATAAAGTGAATAGCGGAGTTGCTTTATCTCAACAATCTCCTTCAGTTCCTCAAAACACAGGAAACCCAGGAACACTAAGCCAAAACATAAATAACTTACCAACAATGGTTGGAGGTTGTTAGAGTTATAAACTAAGAGTTATATTAGCTAATCAATTGGTTTTGATTTTTTATTCGTACTTACCTTTAAGATAAGCTAGGCCTTTATGATAGGTAGAGATTATTGGTGTTATTTAAATGGAGGTGTAAAGATGGATAAAGGAAGTATTTTCCTTACAGGATTAGTTATGTTTTTCTTTTTAACATTTATCCCTAACTTTATTGATCCTTATTCCACTCAACTAACTTTTAGTTATTATATGGTTAATACTCCATTTTATGTTTGGGGAGGAATAGCAACTCTTATTATTTCCGCTCTTGCTTTTGCTGGAACTGCTTATTATTTGAGAGCTTACCTTCCAACATTTTTTGGAGGTAATAGGGCTAAGATTTATTTAGCCATTTCAGCAGTGCTTGCTCTTGCATTTTATTACTTCACATTTGCTACAACATCCTTGAACTTGTTTGCATACATTGAGATGAATGGCTTTCTCTACACATTCTTTTCAATGCTTCTTAATGCATTTATAATAGCTCTCTCCTCCATCCTTTTCATTGATTTGGGAAATTTCTTGAGAAACTTAACAAAGGCAGAAACCTCTACATCTCTAGGAGGGTCTTTAGCTTCTCTTTTCTCCTTAGGTTGTCCTACCTGTGGATCAATTATTTATTCAATGCTTGGAATAGTTGGAGGGCTTACAATATTGCCTTTAAAAGGATTAGAAGTAAAGTTACTTTCTTTAGCTTTGTTAATGTATGGAACTTATTTACTTTATAAGAGATTTTTCCCTGATGTAAAGATTAACCTTGTCCCTTCAGCTAACACCGCCTTAATTGCTTTGCTGGTCTTGGCCTTACCTATATTTGCTTATGGCCAATTCCAGCTAATGGAGATCTCCTCTTCTTTGGGGGGATCTCAAGTAGGAGGAAGCTCTTCTCCTGCTTTAGGACCTGCAAGCTCCTTTTCTTCAGCAAATTTGGAAGGAGTGGATGTTTATTCTGTTTCCTCCACTCCTGAAGCTTTAATTACAGTATTCCCAGAGCTTAAAAATGCTAAAACAGAGCAAGACGTTATAGGCATTCTTTATCCGAGAGGAGCTCCAACCTATTCACAAGTTTTAGGAGGAATAAACTATGATGATCCGGTTAACTCAATGGAGTACTTATCCAGGTATTACTTTGCAGTAAGGGAAGATATAAGGAAAAACAAACCAGAGGTTTGGAACAGATATATTAATTTAGCTGCAGCTCCAAGAGGGATTAGCTGTGAATTCTGTTGTGGAGTTGGGCCACAAGGAATAGATTCTCAAGGAAACCTAAGGTGTGGCTGTAAACACAATGTAGCATTACAAGGATTAGTTTTGGGATTAATGTCAAATACTGATTTGAGTGATGCAGAAATACTTAGGGAAGTTATGAAATGGAAAACTCTATTCTTCCCACGAAACATGGTTGCTTTAGGAGTTCAACTAGCTGGAAATGATGCCTCCTCCCTCTCCTCTCTTCCAGGAATGGTTGGAGGTTGTTAATTGAATTAACGCAAAAAACAAAAAATTCAGCGGTTGATTTAAATACTTTCTTATGTTTTTTCTTATACTTTTGTTTTTTAGGTTTTAGAGGTTTTTTAGAAAGGAGGTTGATTAAATGGAACTTAGTAATGAGAAAATAGATATTATTGTAGCTGTTTTAGTTGCTCTTACTTTTTTAGTTGTAATATTTAATTTTTATACTTCTCTAACCTTAAGCGAACAAATTGATAAGAAAATTGAGGAACTTTCTAATGTTAATGTTCCTAAAATAAATATTTATTTGATTAAAGAGTCTTCTTGTAATGAATGTTTGGATTTGCAAGGAGTTGCAAGCTCTCTTGCTTCTTCATTTCCTGGAGAAGCTAATTTAGAGGTTTTGAATAGAGAGGAGGGAAATTCATTTATAAGGAAGTATTTGATAAATAGGCTTCCTGCAATAGTTATTGAAGGAGATATCTCCTCCTTTAACGTTCCTCCCCAGCTAAACTTTGTTGAAAAAAATGGAGCTCTTGTTTTTGAAGGAGCAGTTCCTTACTTCTCATTAGAGGATAATTCTGTTAAGGGAGTTGTTGAGTTCATATTAATAAATCATAAAGGATGTGAGGTTTGTAAGGATATGAAAGTTGTTTATGATTCCCTAACTTCAACAGGTATAGTTGGAAATCTTAAAGAGCTAGAACATCCGTCTGAAGAAGCAAATGAATTTGCTAATAATTATTCAATAACAAAATATCCTACAATGCTTATAAGTAAGGATATTGATGAATATGGAATTCCAATAGGAGATTCAAATTTGGTTAGAACTTATGATAATTATTATGTTTTAGATCCCATTCCTCCTTACTTTGATTTAGAAGAAAAGAGGATAAGAGGAGAGTTGGAAGTAATTTACTTATTCTCACAAGACTGTGAGGATTGCATAAATATAAGTACTTTCTCAAGCGCTTTGAGGGATATCGGGCTTTACTTAAAGAATGAAACAGAGGTTGAAATAAACTCTCCTCAAGGAGAGGAGTTAATTTCAATTTATAACATAACAAAGGTTCCAACGTTTATTCTAAAAGGAGATATAGAGGCTTATCCTGGTTTAAGAGGAAGTTTAGAAGAGATAGGATATTTTGTTAATGAGAGTTTCGTTTTCTCTGATTTGGAAAGAGTAGGTAAATATATAGCGGTTGGAGAAGAGCTTGAGAATGAAAGTGTTAATACAGGGAATGAAACTCTAGATGAAGGTTTGGTGAATGAAACAATGAATGAGACAGTATAAATTTGGTTGAGGATAGTATGGGAAAGCTAAAAGAGCCCTCTTTTCCAACAAAAAAAGTGGTTATTGCTTTTGTTATTGCTCTTTTGTTTCTTTTTGTGCTATCACTTTTGTTCAAGAAGAACCTCCCTCCCACTGATATAAGAGGGCATATAGAATCCTATCCTCCTTCTAGGATAATGGAAGAGCCAATAAGTGTTGCTGTTCATAAGCATATTTTAGAGCATACTCCTTCTGGGAGGAGAGGAGTAATAATAAATTATAACTGTGTTAAGTTTAGTTGTGAAGAGGGATTGCTAGAAAAGCTTGAGGAAATAGCACTTTCTGATGATAGGACTTATTTAATACCAAACAATGAAATGGATGCAAAGATAGTTGTTTCAGCAATAGGAAATCAATTGGTTTTGGATGAGTTTGATGAAGCAAAGATAAGAGAATTCATTCAACAAGTTCCTTAACTTAAATTAAGTTTAAATTTTGATGAAACCCTAGCACTTAGAGCACAACCCTAACCTTATCCCCATCCTTTAGCTTTAACTTTTCTCTTAAAAAGTATGGGCTTACAACCTCAAGCACATTATAACCATACCTACTCTTTATAGGTATTATTATTCCTCCTTCAACTCCATTTATAAAGCATTTTTTTAAGTATGTTCCTCCATATTCTTTTCCATCTTTTTTAAAGCCTTTTAGGTATTCAAAGGATAGACTACTTAGAAATGCTCTTTTTTTAGTATTTTTTTCATCAAGCCTTATGTTTAGTGTCCCTTCAAAAGGAGAAAATCCTAGCTTTTTCTTTATCCCCTCTTTATAATTTCTTATACTTAGGAACTTTTTTCCTTCTCCAACACCACTAAAAACAACTCCTTCTATTTCCATTCTTTTTCTTTCTAATAAGGAGTTAGAGAGTTCTTTATGGAGTTTTAATAAAAATTCCTGTCCTTTTGCTGTTAATTTTTTTCCTTTCACTAATCCTTCTTTCTCCAACTTCCTTAAATTATACGACACCCTTTGTTGTGAAACTTTTAATGAATCAGCTATTTCAATTTGTGTGTTTTTTCCCCTTAATAACTCAATAAGGATAAGTAGTCTTAGCATTTTATCCTTCCGATTTAGTTATTTCAGTTTATTTTTTAAGCCCTTTCTCTTTCTCTTCTTTATATTTAATCTAATTCATATTAAGGGTTTTTAAGCTCTTCAAGTCTTCTATAAGCTTTGAGGAAGCATCTTTCCCTTCTTCCTTATATTTCTCATAAAGCTCTACCAATAGAGATAGGTAGTTCTTTTTTATTGGATT
Organism: Microcaldota archaeon; assembly: GCA_015523325.1. Classification (GTDB taxonomy): domain Archaea; phylum Micrarchaeota; class Micrarchaeia; order Anstonellales; family J096; genus WAKO01. Next base: position 11,208 of record WAKO01000003.1, read on the forward strand.
TCCAAATACTTCTCTTAATTCTTTTATTTTATCAAAGAACAAGCTAACTCTTTCCTTCCCTCCTTCCTCATTTATTTGGTGGATTAAGAAAATTAATTCTTTATTCTCCCTATTTTTTAGCTTTGTTTTAGCCAAGTAGCTTAATAATTCAATTCCTTCTTCTCTAAGGCTTAGAATTAATGAGTGTATATTTTCCATTATTGGATAGGGAATTATTTCTTTAATTGCATATTCTCCTTTCATCATTGTTGGAATAAAAGCGGTATTATAATCCAGTATTATTTTTCCAACTTTGTTGGGAGGAATTAGTTTTTTTGTTGAGTTTGGAAAGGTAATTTTTATTGTTGTGAGCTCAACCAAAAAACTTAGGCTTTCTAAAAAATAGGAGGAGGTTGTTTTTGAGCTAAGCATATCTTTTGAAAGAAGAAGGACCCTTATTATTTCATTTCCTTCAAAAATCCCTTCATCAGCTATTTCTTTTATTAGGTTTAAATGTTGGGGTTTGAAGTATTTAGCACTAACAAGTCCTGTTAAGTCTAAATATAGGCTTTTTGTCTCTATATTTTGTTTATTTTCTAGACTTTTTGCTTGAATAATTAGGTCTTTTATTTCCTCTTTCTTTAATTCTTCTCTCTTTTGAAGCAGGGCTTTTAGGAATTTTAGCTTTTGTTCTTGATCCTCCTCCTTAGAAAGCCCTATATTACTGAAGAAATAGCTAATTATTTCTTTTTCTTCTTTACTCAACTCTTTTTTTTCTTTTAGTAGTTCTTCGTAGATTAAGGACAACATCCTATAATACCTTTCTTTATAAGTTTCTCTAAGTTTGCTTATAAGAGGAATTTTTTGAAATTCTCCTTTTATGTTTACTTCTTCTATTTTTATCCCTATTAGCATATTTTCGTATTTCTCATAAGTTGGGAAGCTAAAGTTATGATTTATCTTAATTGGACCTTCCTCCATTATATTTTCTTTTATATTTTTCTTAAGTTTATCTTTATTCTCTCCGTTTTTCAAATCATTTTCTAGCTTGCTATGTTTTTTCCTTTTTTCTCTCATTATACCCACCAATTCTCTAGCTATTCTGATTTCTAAAATTTCTTTTCAATCTCCCTTAGCTTTTCTTCAAGCTCTTCAAGAGAAACCTTTCTTTTGTATGACTCTTTTTCTGCCCATTTAAAAAGAGCTTTTACTTCTCTTTCCAACATTTTAATCTCTTCACAACTTAGTATTTCATTTGCTTTTTCTCTTTTTTTAGCTTGATTTTTAGAAGGGATTGTTTTAATTATTCCTTCTTCAAGAATAGAGGAATAAATTCTTTTTGCTCTCCAGGCATCCTTTTCTTCTTTTATTTTCCTGTAGCTATAACTTTTCATAATATTAATTTAATGTGAATATTTGTGTTTAAAAATGTTTGTTTTCTTTTCTTAACCACTCTTTTCAACCCTCCCATCCCTTACCTTTTAATTGGTTTTTATAGTAATAATTTTGTGTGTGTTTTAAGAAGAGAGTCTCCATCACAAGAAAAAAACTTAATGAGAGATTTGGAGAGAGGAATTAGGATTTCTCTGAATCCTCAAAACTGGAATAAAAAAAGAAGAGGAAGGATGGAAAGAGCATTTCAGAATTTAAAAAAGTCTGGATATTTGAGAGAAAGAAGGAAATGGGTTATTTCCTTTAATAAGTCAAAAGCGTTGGGAATAAAGGGATGGAGTAATGTTGTTCTAAAAGTTAGAAATTCCCTTCCTTTAGAAGCTGTAGGAGATTTTTTGGAAGAATTACCTACCCTTTTTCCTTTACTTATAACTTTGAGGGAAATGGTTCCAACAAATATTATAAGAGATTATAGACCTTCCTTACAATATAAAGCTTGGGAGTACATTTTAGATAATGTTCCTATAAATGCAGTTGTCTCAACAGATAGGTTTAGCTCCTTTGGCTTTTCTCAAATGCTTGCCTCTACTTATGATGGTTTAAGGAGAGCTTTTGGAAAGGAGTTGTTAAGTGAGAGTTATGAGGAATGTGTTTCTCCTCTCTGCCAAGTTAAGGCTCTTTACCTTTTGGTTTATACTGATTTGAGGAATGCTTACTTCTTTTTTAAGAAGACAAGCCCTAAAAAATTCCAAAAAATTTGGGATTCTTCCTCTAAAGAAGAGAAAAGAGAGTTTGTCGTTTTTTTAGGAGCCTTACTTGTAAATACTGGATGGACTAGGAAAGTTAGGCAAAATGTGATTGCTCCTGCATTAAAAAACTCTAATAGCTTAAAGGAATTAATGGCTGAGATTGCTGTTAGGGCGAATAGGATTATGAAGAATAATGATAGTGGAGATTATGCTTTAGACGTTTTGAAGTTTTATAGGTATTTAAGAAATAGGGTTAGTCCTTCTTTGCTCTCTCCAGCTTTCTCTGAAAGTGTTAGGGAAACCCAACCCTTGGAGGAAATGGATAGTTTTGTTTATGCTGGAAGGCTTAAAAAAGTGAGGAGGAAGAGTAAAAGAACTGGAAATGAATATGATTGTTATATCTTTACAATAAATAGTGATGAAGAAGAATATGAAAGCTTTTGGAATTTTAACATGATTAGGGCTTTGCTTAGAGATCCTACTCCTGAGGATTTAGATGAAAATTATGATTTAGTGCTTGGTTTTAATGGATTGAAGGATGTTACAAAGGAAGAGATGGAAAGGGTTGGGGGGATAGTTGCTATTCCTGAGCATTTGTTTGATAAAGAAGGGATAGGAGAGGAGTTTGTTGTTGTTGAGGGAAAATGGGATAGTTATGGAGATATAGTAAAAAAATATATAGATGACAACCCTTCCTCTAGCAATTCTATTAGATATCGTGCAATACTCTATGCTTTTAACAACTCCAAGAAAGCCTCAGAGCTAACAAGGGTTAGAATTCCCTTAAAGCTGTTGAGAAGAGAGTAGCATTGTGGGTTAAAATAAACTTAAGGTAAAGCTAAGGTTAATATTGAACGATTAATTTTAAATCTTTCCCGGAGTATAGGCTATAGTTAATTTTTTGCGTTTTTTAACCACTTTGCTTATGAGGGGTAAAATGGAGGTTGTAAAAGAATTAGATGTTTTTAGTGAAGAAATGGAGAGGATGTTTTCCTATAAGCATAAACTTCTTTCTAGAGTTCCTGAAGATTATTTGAAGAGATATAAAACTCTTTATTATTTTTTACTTGAGAAACAACAAGAAGGAGAACTCCCTGTCCATCCAAACTATTGGGGAGATAATGAGTTGGTTAAAAACATATATGAGAAAAAATACTTTCTAAAAAATCTAGATGGAAAGTGCATTGAGAGAAAGCCAGAGGATTTGTTTATTAGGGTTGCTGCTTTTATTGCTGCTGTAGAGGAGGATTTGGAAATAGCGAAAAAGACAGCTATTCAATACTATAAGGATATGTATTATGGTTTATGGATTCCAGGAGGAAGAGTGATTACAGGGGCAGGAGATCTTTATAGAATAAAAACTTTAGCAAATTGCTTTGTTTCTCTTATAGAGGAGGATAGTATTGAAGGAATTTATAAGGCTGCTTATGAGGCTGCAAGAACTTATAGTTATGGAGGAGGAATTGGAATTGATATCTCTCCTTTAAGGCCTGCTGGTTCTGTTGTGCATAATGCTGCAAACAACTCCACAGGAGCTGTAAGCTTTATGGAGCTTTATAGTTTAACAACTGGTTTGATAGGGCAAAGTGGAAGGAGAGGAGCTTTGATGTTAACAATTGATGTTAAACATCCAGATGTAAAGAGGTTCATAAAGATTAAGAAAACCCCTAATTGGATAACTTCACAAATAACAAATTATTTGAAGTGGAGTAATATGTTTAATGAAAAACAATTGAGGAAGATTCAAGAGGTTGTTATGGAGAATACTCAAGTGAGGTTTGCAAACATAAGCATAAAAGCTACTGATGAGTTTATGTATGCTGTTGAGGAACAAAACCGTTATGGAAGAGCTCTTCTAGTTTATCGTAAAATGGTAAAAGGAAAGAAGATGGAGGAGAAACAAACAAAGGATAACAACTATTCTTATGGAATGCCTCGCAAAGATATTAAGAAGTATGAGTTTATAGGAAGCTTTTCCAACATGGTTGAGCTTAACTCTTTCCTAAGCAAAACTTTCTCTCTAACTATTGAGGAGAAAGAGCTAGATGATCCTTATAAAAGAGATGTTTATGGGGATTATGTTATTGAGCTAGAAGGAAAAGATTATGATTTGGCAATAAGGAGGGCTGGCGACTTTTTGCTTTACTTCTCTAGTGAGGAAACTGGAACAATAAAGGAGCTAGTTCCTGCTAGGGAAATATGGAATATGTTTTTGGAAGGAAACTACAAAACAGCAGAGCCAGGAATAATGTTTTGGGATAGAATTGTAGAGTATAGCCCAAGCAATTATGTGGGAAGGCCAATATGCTCAACAAATCCTTGTGGAGAAGTGCCTTTAGAGGATGGAGGAGCTTGCAATTTGGGAAGCTTAAACCTATCCGCTTATGTTAAAAATCCTTTTAAGACAAATGCAGAGATTGATTGGAAAAAGCTTGGAAAAGCTATAGAACATTTAGTTAGGTTTTTGGATAATGTTGTGGAGTGGAATATCTACTTAAACCCTCTAGAAAAACAAAGGATTGCTGCAAAAGAAACAAGGAGAGTTGGTTTAGGAGTAATGGGAATAGCGGATATGTTCTTAAAGCTAGGTTTGGCTTATGATGAGGATAGGGCTTTAGAAGTTTTTGAAGAAGTAATGAAGTTTATAGCAAATAAAGCTTATGAAACAAGCGCAAAGCTTGCAAAAGAAAAAGGGCCTTCTCCAATTTATAATTATGAAAATTACTCAAAAGGAAAGTTCTTTAGAGAAGTTTTAGAGGAAAATGTAAAGAAGCTAATAAAGAGGAATGGAATTAGGAATATAGCACTCCTAAGCATAGCTCCTACAGGGACTATTTCTCAAATTCCTCTAACCTATTCTTTAAACGGAAAGAACTATTTAGGAGTTAGCAGTGGTATAGAGCCCATTTTTGCTCTTTATTATACTAGGAGGAGCGAAAGCTTTGGGAACAAGAGGTTTTTGGTTTTCCATTCCACAGTTCAAGCATATTTGGATGAGAATGGGCTTAGTGATATTGATGAAGCAAGACTTAAAGAATTCCTCCCTCCCCACTTCTTTAAAACAGCCCACCACATTGATCCAAAGAAAAGAGTTCAAATTCAAGGGATAGCTCAAAAATATGTTGACCATAGCATAAGCTCTACAATAAATCTTCCTGAAGACATACATCCAGAGGTTATTTCAGAGATATATTTGGAAGCTTGGAGAAATGGGTTGAAGGGGGTTACTGTTTATAGAGATGGAAGCAGGTATCCTATTTTGAGTGTAGAGGGAAAGAAAACAGAGTTCCAAGAATTTAAGGATAAAAAGTTTAGAGTTATTGTTGATGGAAAGGAGTATGTTGTTAATGGGGATGAGATAATTGTCCTTCCTAACGGTAGGTTAACTACCGTTTATCATGGAATTAAGGAAGGAATTTTCTCTATGTGAGGGATAATATGATAGTTTTAGGTAATGAGAAGGTTAAGGTTGAGGAGGTTTTGGTTAAGGAGGCTGAGATAAAAGCAAAGAAGCTTGAGAGGCCAAATGTTTTGAACGCTTTTGTTTATAAGCTTAAGAGTGGATTTGTTGACTATGCTATTTATATAACTTTGACCTATATTGAAGAGAATGGAAGAAAAAGGCCTTTTGAGATTTTTATTAACAGTAAAGACCTAACAAGAGCTGCAGAATATGCTGTTTTAACAAGGCTTATCTCTGCAATTTTTAGAAGAAGTGAGGATCCTTCCTTTATCTTAGAGGAGCTTAAGAGCATTTATGATCCTAATGGAGGGTATTTTAAGGATGGAAAATACATTCCCTCTCTTTATGCTGAGTTGGCTGAGGTGTTGGAAGAGTTTTTTGCTGAGATAGGCTTGATAAAAAAGAAACCAAAAAAGGAGTTAGGCCTTAACAACTTCTCCTCTCTTAAGATTGATGATTCTTTAAAGGCAGAATCCTCTCTTAAAATTTGCCCTAAGTGTAATCAAAAGACACTAAAACTTGAGAGCGGCTGTATTACTTGCGTAAACCCTGATTGTAACTATAGCAAGTGTGATTGAGTAAATGATTTAAGGGGTAAGATTAAGGGATAGGAGTTAAATTAATCCCTATTTTATTAATTCCTTTTTTATTTTATATTTTCAAGCTCTCTCTAAAAGCCTTTGTTAATGCCCTTCTCTTTGCCTTTCTTTCAATAAAGAGGAGAAGGTTAACAAAGCTAGAGATATTGAAGGATTTCCTAAGCCTTATTAATATATACTTTGATCTTATTTTTTCTTTTATTACATCCATAAAGAAAAACCCTTCTTTTACTTCCTCTCTTATATTTTTTGGAAAATAGGAGAGAAGAAATTCTATATTTCTGTTTACCAGGCTTAAAGTAATTAAAAGGCTAAACGCATAGGAAAAATAGTAGGGAAAATAGAAAATTCCTTTAACTAAGGAGGGAAAGATAGCTAAAATAAGTGAGAGATTTAAGTGCCTCTCATAATTTCCTCTCTTTTTCTCTTCAAGAATAGCAAGCAAAAGCAAAAGAGCTGGGAATAATTCCAAAGGTATAAAAGGAAATATTAAAATAAGGGCTAGAGGAAGTGCTTTAAGGACCTTTATTTTAATTACCTCCTCTTCTTTTTCTTCCTTCCTCTCTTATAGCTTTGAGGAGGGCTTCAATCTTCCTCTTTGAATTATCTTCTTCAAACGCAGTCCCTATCTGCAAAATATCTGCCCCTGCTTTTACAGCATTTTTAGCTTGTTCAGGGGTTTTTATTCCTCCTGCAACAATATAAGGAAGGTTAATGCTTTTCCTAACCTCTCTTATAAATTCAGGAGGAATAGGCCCCAAACTTGGGTTACTTCCAGCATCATTTATGTAAAGTTTAAATCCTATTATCTCTGCCACTTCTCCAAAATAAGCAGCTATTTTTGCTTTATTCCTTGGGATTAAATCTACGTCCCCAACCCATCCTACAGTTCCTCCGGGCTCTACAACAACATAGGCTGTGCTTAGGGGCTCTACCCCTATCCTTTTTATGTAGGAAGCAGCCAACATTTGTGCTCTTGTTATCCAATAAGGATTTCTTGAGTTTAGTAAGCTCATAAAATATATGGCATCAGCATATTTGCTAACTGTCCCTATATTTCCGGGAAAAAGAACGATAGGAAGGCTTACTTCTTGTTTTATACTTTTTATAACATTGTCTAAAAATTCTCCTTGAACCCCTGTGGAGCCTCCAACTAATATTAAATCTCCTCCTACTTCCTCAACGTTTTTTGTTGTTTTTATTATCTCCTCAATTCCTTTATGGTCTAGAGGATCTATTAGAGAAAAGAGAAGAGCTCCTTTTTTTTCTAAGCTTTCTAAGATATAATTGTAAATTCTTTCTTGGTTTTTCATGTTTCCCTCTCATTTCAGCTTTTATTTTTATTGTGAATCTATCCTTATTGTGTTTATTTTGTGTATACAATACTTTAAATTAGTTACTTTTTATGATTATACTAATTATCAACCTTATAAATGAGAGTTATTGAGGAGAATGGTTATGCAAATCCTTTCTTTTTTTAATCTTAATGGAGAGAAAGCAAGCATTAATTCCAGCTTATTTTACATTTTTCTTTTCTCTTTATATTTGCTTTTAATCTCTCCTTCTTTTTCCCTAATTTTGACTACTTGCTCAAACATAAGCTATTCTGGAAATTATTCTCTTGGTCAAAATATCAGTATTTCTCTAAACTCTTCTCAAGCTTGTTTTAGCATAGAAGCTCCCAATGTTTATTTTGATTGTAACGGCAATTCAGTAACCAGTACTTCTCCTTATTCTGGTTTTGCTTTCTCTTTATTAAATGTTTCTAATGTAACACTAAAGAATTGTAGAGCTTCTTTATTCAATGCATCCTTAATTTTAATCAACTCATCTTCCAATTACCTTTCTGCAAATTCTTTAATAAACAATACTTATGGACTTTATTTTTCTTCCTCTCCATTTAATCAAGTTAATGACACTAATTCTTCTCTTAATTCCATAGGGATTTTTCTTGATTCTTCTTCCCCCTCAAACCTAATCTTCAATAACTTTTTTTCAAATACAATTAATGTTCAAGCAAATTCAGCCTCTTTTTGGAATACTTCGAAAGTAATATCAAAGAATATTCTAGGAGGGGCTTTTATAGGAGGAAACTTTTACTCCAATTACTCAGGATTTGATGGAGATGGGGATGGAATAGGGGAGAGCCCTTACTTATTTAATAATGGTGTTGATTTCCTTCCATTAACAACAAACCTTTCCTTAAATAATTGTTTTTATGCTGGTTATGATAATTTTGTTTATAACATAAATTTTTCAATGAACTTGAATAAATCTGATGGAGCTTGTATAACTGTTTTGGGAGAGAATGTAAGCATTTATTGTAATGGTTTTGATTTGGTTGGAAATGCTTTGGAGAGTGAGCAATTAAAAGGGATTCTAGTTTTATCAAATAATTTTAGTCTTTTTGATTGTTCTGTAATAAATTACTCCTATGGTTTATTTGCTGAGAATGTTTCTTCTCTTAGAGTGGAAAATTCAAGCTTCTTTAATAGCTCTTTTGGGATTTATCTCTATAATGTTAGCAATTCTTTATTAGAGAACAATTCCTTAATTGGTTTTTATCAAGACTATGTTGGGGACCAAGATTATTCTATATTTTCTTTCGCTTCAAGCTTTGAAAGTAGTAACGTGATAAACTCTTCTTTTATTGGTATCTATGCTAATTCTTCTTCCATATCTTCAAAGGACATATTCTATAATTGTAGCTCTTCTTGTTTTATTTTAGTTAATTCAACAGCAAATTTGTCATCTTTTTCCTATTCCTCAACAACCTATGCTAATTTTAGTTCTTCAAATATAACCTTGAGAGATTTTGCTGTTGGTTTTTCTAATGAGTTTGGAATCATAAATTGGTCTTATGTTGGACTTTCTCAACTTTTGCTTCAAGAAGGAAAGAATATAAGGTTAGAAAGGGATTTTGTTTCACTTAACTCCTCTGATCCTTTAGCTTCTCCTCTAAACAAATCTGCAAATGTTACTCTCTTTATAGAGTATTGCACTTACGATATTTATAAAAAAGTTGGATTTCCTCTCTACAAATTAGATGTTTTGGAAAATGGAAGTGTTTATGAAGATGTTCCTTCTTGTGCTTTTAACAAAGCTAGGTTTGAGGCGGATTCTTTTTCTGGATTTGCTGCAGGAGTTTCTTTAAACAGTTGGTGGAATTGCTCATTTGCTTATAGGATAGTTTATGAAATTAATAATAGCTTTGCAAACGTTTCTGGGGCTATTTTAAGTATTTATATAAACCACTCTATTTATCCTTCTTATTTATTCAAAGAAAACGGAGAGGATATAAGGGTTGTTGACAAAAACCTCCAAGAAGTTCCTTTTTATATCTCCTACTTTAATGTTAATTCAACAACGCTGATTTATGCAAAGATTAACACTACCTTTAATTCTACTGAATATTTGTATGTATATTTTGGAAATGAGGAAGCTTCTTCAAAAAGCAACTTAAGTGCTGTTTTTGATTCTGTTCTGGAAGTAGGAAGAATAATTTTACCAGCACAAACCTATGCAGGGCAATGGGTGTTGAATGTTAGCTTTAACAATACAATACAAAACCCAGTTCTTGTTTTAGGTCCAGACGTAACCTATTCTGGAGTTCAAGAGTTTTATCCAAGGGTGAGAAACTTAACTCCTTATGGTTTTGAAATAAGACAACAAGAGCCTTCAAATAGGGATGACATACATATTAGTGAAACCCTCTATTATTTTGCAATGCCTCAGGGAGTGTATTTAACTGAAGATGGAAAGTTAATTGAGGGAAGAACTCAAATACTTTCTATAGCAAAGAATGGTAGGGGGCAACCTCCAACAACTTCCTTAATTTATTTCACTTTACCTTTAAATAACCCTATTGTTGTTTCCTCAGTTGTTGATTTTTCTTCTACAAACTATGTGCATACTAGGCAAAGAAACATACAAAGCACTTCCTTTGAACTTTATTTGGAGCCTGAAGAAAATCAAAATGCTGGTTCAGTTTCCCCAAGCCTAGTCAGTTGGATTGCATTAGAGAATTCTTCAGGAAGTTGGGATGGAAAGCTTTATGAAACCTCTCTTCTCACAACAAACCAGAACTTTGGAGTGTTAAGCTTTTTGAATAATTATAGCTATCCAGCAGTAGTTGCCAGTATGCAAACATTGAATGGAGGTGATTCAGCGGTTTTGAGGGGAAGAAACTTACAAAGCAATTCTGTTGAATTAAGAGTTCAAGAAGATACAACTAGAGATGCAGAAACAAACCATGTTAATGAGGTTATAGGGGTTTTTGTTTTTGAAGAAGGTGTTTATCCTCTAAGACCTTACACTCCAAACATATCTATAAATGAATCATTTGCAAATATAACTAAGAGGGTTAACCTAACCTATCCAAATACCGGTCTTAAAGTTGATAAAGGGGAGGAGTTTACTGTTTCCTGTGAAATAAAAGCTAATGAATGTTTTGGTTGTTCAACATCTGGGTTTACTTATCTACAATTCTTTAATGGAAGTGATTGGATAACAGCAAATTCAACAACCTTACTTTCAACCCCCCTCAATGGAATTTCAACAACTCTTTCCTGTCCTTCTAGCCAAACAGTGAACTTTACGGCAAAAATAAATGAGTTGAATCAAACACTTAGGATTAGGTGTTTAACTACTTCCTCCTCAAATGCTAGTTATAGGTCAAACCAAGTTGTTGTTATAGCCCCTTACTATGAAATTGAGATAACAAACCCTGAAAACTATGAGATAGTTTACAAAGGCTCTTCTGTTCCAATAAATGTTAAAGAGTTATTTGGAAAGGACGATATAATTTATGTTAATATTTCAATAGATGGGGTTAACTACACAGCAATAGAAATATTCCCTGATGTTTGGGAGTATGTTTGGAACATTCCTCCAACACAACCAGAGGGTTTTGTTAAAATAATTGCTTATGCTTTCAACTCCACCTCTTTAGTAGCTACAAAAGAAATAGAGGTTTATGTTAGAGAACAAGTTGTTTGTGAGTGGGTTAATACAACTTTTAAGTATAAAATAGCTGCTTTAATAAGAAATACTGAGAACTATGATATTGGAGAGGTTATGGTTCCTCTAACCTTGAAAGATTTGAACTTTTCTCTCTTCCAACCTAATGGAGAAGACCTCTACATTGTTGATTTAAATAATAATGAGATTCCATTTTGGATAGAGCAATGGAACTTTAACAACCAAAGCATAGTTTGGGTAAGGCTTAACTTTACAGGAGGAGAGACTAAGATAATAAATATTTATTTTGGAAATGAAAGTGGAGTAGTTCCTTTAAGCAATAGAACCAACACATTCTTCAGACCTTTTGGAAAGCCCTATTATGTTGCTTTTCATGCTTCTCTTTCTGGGGCTCTAAACCTAACAAGCTATGTTGACAACAACTATTTGGTTAGTAGCTCATTAAATCAAATTGTGAATGAAAAGCAAGTTGTTGCAACTTCTTTCAATAAAGGGGAGTTAATAAACTCCACTTATCCTATTGCTTCAACAATAACCCAAAACGCTGGGGATAGTGTTATTCCTATTGCCTTTGCAGGAACGACTTTTGTTTATCCATTTGGGGCTAGGACAGGAAGTACAGATAGCTTTTCCTTTTATGCTGTGTTTAATGACTCTTTTGTAGAGGTTTTTAGTGATGGAACTTTGGTTAATTCTGTTAATGTTCCTCAAGGCAGTTGGGTAACAATAACTGCTGATATTGCAAATAATCAAAATGCTATAATAAAGGCCTCTTCCCCAATCATTGCTTATCATGACGGAGGGAATAGGGATTCAGTAATAATGGTTCCAGCATCTACTGAGCTCTATGGAATCTCCTCCTCTGCCTTTGTTTCAGCTCTTCAAGACAACACTTTGGTTACTATTTATGATAGCAGTGGAGCTGTTTATTCAACAATTCTTTCTTCAAATGGATTCTTTAATATTGGAGGAGGAGGTTCTCAAGGAACAGGGGTTGCAGTTAGGCTTGTTGCAGACAAACCTATAGGAGCTATTCAAAGAGCTGATGGGGATGGAGTGGAGGAGAGCACCTTTCTCCCTCTTTCTGAGCTTGATAACTATTATGTGCTTCCAACAACTGCTGAATATGTAGCAATAGCCTGTCCTTATCCAACAGCAATTGACATTTACTCCCCTTCAGGGGTTTTAATAACCACCTTAAATTGTAATGCTCTTCCCCCAAACCCTGGGAAAGCCTATTATTCAGCAACAAACCTTGTTGCAGGGACTTCCTTAAATTCCTCTTTGCCTTTCTATTTGTATTATGAGAGCATCCATCCAGGGGAGAATTCAGGAGGAGAAACAAATATTCTCTCCTTTAAGCAATTTAGAGGTTACACCTCTCCTTTAGCTGTTTATGTTGGAAAAGTTGAAAACAGAACTTCTGATTTGGAGGTGTTGCCTTTTATTCTCCCTACAGAAAAGAAAGAATTTGAGGATATAAACTTTTCTTCTATAATAGTTAATAATAGAGTAGCCACCCCTTCTCCATTCAACGTTTCCTTTATTGTTGAATTCAATTCAATTAATTACACAATAGATAAGGTTGAGGTCCCTTCTTTAGCTTGTGGAGCTAATGTTTCCTTAAACTTCTCTCTCAACCATTCTAATTTGGCAGGAGGAGTTGGAATAAAGAAGCTAATAGTTTTTGCTGATGAGGATAATGTTGTTAATGAAGTTGATGAAAATAACAATATTTATTCCAGAGATGTTTCCTATTCAAAAGCTCTTTTGACAACTTGTAGGAATGCCTTGGCCGTGAATAGAAATATAACTAAGGGAGCTATTTTAACTTTAAGAGCTATTGATGATTCTATTTATCCAATTTACAATGTTTCTTTGAGCTATTCCCCTAGCTCTCCTCCTCTTCCTTCTAGTTGTGTTTTATTTTCCCCTTCTTTCTTCTCTTCAATTCCAGCTTTAGGTTATTATAATTATTCCTTTATCGTTAACGTTTCTTGTGCTCCTATTGGAACTAGCTTAGGATTAATAAAGTTGGATGGATTAGATTATTATCAAGACCACAACCTTTCTCAGGAGGTTTGCCAAATATCCTTAACAAAAGATTCAAATGGAGTTGTTGTTGGATCTAGCCTAATAGATTTCTCTGTTGTTGAGCCATTCTCTTATAATCAAATTAATTTCACAATTCAAAACAACGATGAGGGAAACATAACTAACTTATCCTTTACTTTCTCCAACATGCTAGCTAATCCTTCCTCGAACATTATTCCTTCCTCTTCTCTCTCCTACATTTCTGTTTTACCTATTGAGAATGGCTCTTCAAAAGACCAGCTTATTTCTATAAACTTATCAAACACTATGCCAGGACTTTATTTGGGAAATGCAAATTCCTCCTTTTATTTCAATGATAACTACTCTTTAGTTATAGAAGCTAATTTCACAACAAGGGTTAGGGTTCCATTTATTTATGATTTAGATGGAGATGGCTCTAATGAGTGGGTTTTTGATGATAATAATAATTATAATCCTGATGCTGATAGCTTTGTTGATTATGGAGATCCAACTCCTTCAGTCTTAATTTATAACAGCACTACTCTAACCTCTTCTTCTAAAAGAGGATTCTTAATAGATACTAATGGAGATAACCTTCCAGATAAGTTTTGGGATCCTACTTTTTATGGAAATCAAAGTGGTTTGGTTACAAATGTAAATCAAACAGATTCAAACAATGATGGTGTTTTGGATTTCTTGATAGATAATGATGGAGATGGTATTTATGAGAGGGTTTTTGATGGAAAAAGGGATTATGAACTTCCTGATTTGGTTATGGAGGCTATAAACGTTTATCCTAAGTTTAGCTCAAAGAGGATTAACATAACAATAAATGTTACAGTAAACAATTCAGGAGGCTTTAATGCAAGTAATTTTGAAGTGGGGCTTTATGTTAATGGAAATTATATATCAAACCAATCTGTTGCATTTTTGGGGGCTGGAGATAAAATAAACTTGACTTTCTTATATGAGAATTCTTTTAGAGGTAATTCTACTGTTCTTGTTAGGGCAGACATCTTAAATGTTATTTATGAAAGTAATGACACAAGGCAGGGTTGGAACCTCTCTAATAACCAAATAAGTGATTGGTTTTACTCCAATCTATCTCATTGGGCTTATATTTATGGAAAGATAAACACTTCTCTAATATTATCTGATTCTACCAATGTTTTTTATAAGTGGATTTGGAATGGAACAGGAAATGTTTATGTTGTTCCTCAAAACTCTTTTCCTTCTCTCTCCTCTTTAGTTGCTTTAGGAAGAACCCCTTCTTTAACTCCTTCTCTTTCTGATTTTGATGAGTTTGATAGCTTAGTTGGGCTTTCTGGATATAGTGATAGCTCAAGAAATCTCTATACAATTGGGGATGGTTCAACACCAAAGGAAACTCTAAATATTACTTTCTTTGATTACACCATTTATTACTCTCCAATCTATAATAGCTCTGACTACTACACTGAATTTGTTACAGCTATAGCTTGGGATAGTAGTGATGACACAAACGGAGAATTTGATATTTCTGATAATGAAGATGTTGTATTAATATCACCTATAAAATTAAATTCTACTGGAAGTTTTGGCGTTTATGATTATGAGATTAGAGTCCCAGAGTTTTTTGATACTTATAAAGGAGGTAGTTATGTTGAGATCTGGATGGAGATTAGATAGTAATTTAATATTACTAGTTTTTAAACTTTCCCGTATTAAAAATTTCTATAAATTAAATTAAAATTATTAGAGAGAGGTAAACGGAAATGAGAATTTCTATTCTTGTTTTGATTTTGTTTCTTATTTCCTATTCGTTCTCAGTTATTATAGTTAACTCCTATGATGGGAGAGATGTGGTTGTTGGAACGTATTATGCAGCTGCTTTAGGAGAGGAGGTGTTTTTTGTTCCTCAAGAAAGCTCAGTAGAGATGGTAACTTCAAAGATAGGGGGGTTTGACGAGGAAGTTGTGTTAATAGAAGGAAAGAGAAAGGTTTTTCCAGGGCTTGAGCTTTCTTTAAGGAATAGAGGATATAAAATAAAGGAGATAATTAACTCTTCTGATCCTTATACACTAAACTTTGAATTAGCTTCAAGAGTAAATCCAAATGGTTTTGTTATAGCTTCTCCTGATTTTGGTTATAATACTGTTGCCCCTATTCCTTTTGCTAGAAAAAATAGGTATTTTTTTATATTTGATATAGAAGGAAAAGAGCAGGAAATTGCTTCTATTGTTGATTCAAAGCCTGTATTGGTTTATGGAGATGTGAGAGAAGAGCTACTAGAAAAACTTAGTGAGAATCCAAATTTAATTGTAATAAATAATGGAGATAAGTATTTGGATAGTATTGAATTAGCAGACCTTCTTTTAGAGGGCCAGAAAAACACCCAAGTTATTCTTTCTGATGGGAACTTTTTGGAGAGTACAATAATGAATAGTCCCTATCCAATAGTTTATGTCTCAACACTAACTCCTAGGGTTGTTATTGATTTTTTATACAATAAAACATTATCAAACCAAATAAGTACTTTATTAGTTGTTGGAGAAGAATACACTAATGTTGCATATAATATAAGGAGAGAGATAAATGAGAAGATTGGAGAGGATAGATTAAGCACTTTTGTAAAGCTAGGAGAAGCAATTCCTCCTCTTTCCCAACCTGTCCCTTCCCCTATTTTTCCACTTCCTTCTCCTTTTTCTTCTATTGTTGTAGAAGAGGTTGTGTTTAATAATAATACCAATACTTTAACAATATCATTTAGAAATAAAGGAAATAGTATTGGTTACTTTACTTATTCAATAACTGTTTATGATGAGAATAATAATGCTTTATTCACTTTTTCTTCTGATGAAATTTTAGAGTTAAAAGAAGGGGATAGCTATGTTTTTAGGAAGCAGTTGGATTTAGGAAATTTAGAAGGATATTTGGAAGCAGATGTTAGAGTTGAGTATGGAACCTCTAAAACATTACTTGATAATGGTTATGTAGAGAGGTTTGTATTGACTTTTCTTTCGCTAGAGGAGAAAACATCTTTGGTAATAGAGGATGCAAAATATGATAAAGAAAGTAAGACTTTGACACTCTCTCTTAGAAACACAGGGGAGGTGGATGCTTTCTATAAGGTTTTTCTTTACTACAAAGACAAGGATGGTAAAGATGTAGAGGTTGAAGAACAACTTTCTGTTATAGAGGCAGGAAGAAATAGAATTATTTTGTTGAGAGGAGTTGATCTACCTTATTCAGATATTTTAATAGAAGTTAAGTATGGTTATAAGGAGAACTTGTTAGTTAAAAGTGCTTACTATACGTTAAGAATTGAAGAGGAAGATCTACTTAAGACTATTGCTGTGATTGTTTTAATTATTTATGTAATAGTTCTTCTTAAGAAGCTGTTAATGCTAAAAACTAAAAAAGTAGAAAAATGATTAGTATTTTCTTATATCATGTTGGTTTAAAATTGTTAATTTTCTAATTTTATTATGGATTTTGATTATAAGAAAGCAGAAGAAGTAATAGAAAGGGCAAAAGCTCTATTTTCTCCTTCAAAAGAGGAAAGAGAGGAGCTCCTTTCTATGTTTGAGAGTTTTAGAGTTGAGCTTTCCCCATACTTTAAAGATATCAGGTTGTTGGGAAGTGTTGCAAAAGGTACTTTTTTGAAAGGAAGTAAAGAGTTAGATGTTTTTGTTTTTTTTGATAAGGATGTGAGTAAGGAGGAAATGGGGGAAAAGATATTTCAGGTTTTGAGGAAATTAAACATAAACTTTGAGATTAGATATGCAGAGCATCCCTATGCAAAGGTATTTTATAAGGGCTTTGAAATAGATTTAGTTCCTTGTTACAAAATAAAGCAAGAGGAAAGGATAAGAAGTGCTGTTGATAGAAGCCCTTTTCATTATGAGTTTGTCTCAAAAAATCTAAAAGAACATCAAAAAGCAGATGTCAGGGTTTTAAAAAAACTCCTGAAAAATTTTGGATTGTATGGAGCTGAAGTAGGAGTAAGAGGATTTTCAGGATACTTATGTGAGCTCTTAATAATTTATTATGGAAGCCTCTTAGAGCTAATGAAATCTTCCTTAAAGTGGAAAAGGCCAAAACTTTCTCTAAATAAAGAAACAACTTTAGATTTGTTTGATGAGCCTTTTGTTTTCATAGACCCAACTGATGAATATAGGAATGTTGCTTCTTCCCTATCTTTAGAAAACCTTTCAAAGTTTATTCTCCTCTCTTCTTCATTTTTGAGGTCACCATCCTTAGAGTTCTTTGAGTTTTCATCCTTAGATTTGAGCTTTAGCAAATTAAAGGAAGTTTTGGGAGAAGCTGTTGTTGTTAAACTTAAATCCCCTGATGTTGTTAGAGAAACCAAGATGGGTCAACTTAAGAGGATTGAGAGGTATTTGAAAAGCTTTTTGATAAAAAATGGTTTTCTTATTTCATCGAGCTTTGTTGAGGATAGGGAGTTTTCTTACATATTCATAAGTTCTCTGTTCTCTCCTCCTAATTTTATTATAAAAGAGGGCCCTTTTGTTTGGATGAATAAAAATGCAGAAAACTTTATGGAGAAAAACAAAGCTGTTTTGCTTGGAGATAGGCTTTTTACAATAAAGGAATACAAATTTAAAAGGCTTAAAGAAGCTGTTGAAAAGGCTTTGGTTTCTTATGATTTTCCCTCTCACTATAAAGGGAGTTTGGTTGATGTAATTTCTCTCAATCCTTCCGAGATTGATAAATTGTCGTTAAAAAATAGAATTTTTGTAGAGGTTAGGAGGAACGAATTTTTGTTTAGAAGAAAAGTTTAGAGGAAAAATTGGAGGTAATCCTTATAATAATTTCTTTAGCTAACTTTTTCATGGGAAAAAATTTGGATTGGAAAATTCCTATTTTGTTTTTAGTAACTTGGATTTTGGTTTATCTTTCTTATATAGCTTCTGTATCTAATTTTATTAAGGTATCTTTTGTTTTAATTATTCTCTATCTCTCTGGAGAATATTTGTTTAGAAAGCTTGGTTTAGGGAAGGAACTCATATTTTTGCTTTGGAGGAGTAAGAGGTACTTAAATGTTTTGAAGGATATGTCAATTAAGTATAAACATATCTTTAGTTTTTTGGCAGATTCTGCAATTTTTGTTGCGTTTGGTTTGTTTGGATTTCTAGTAATCTCTTGGAAGAGCTTAAAAGAGAAGCTAAAAAATTTTGTTTTTGGATATCTTGTTTTGTATCTAATAACTTATGTCTATGGAAGTGTTGTACCTCTCTTCATGATAATGCTTGGAATAGGGTTTGAGGGAGGAGCCTCTTCTTTTTTAGGTTACTTAGTTTATATATTTGGTTTAGCTCCTTTGGTATTTTTTTCTCTACTCTATACCTCCTTAAATATTTTGATTTCTTTGATATCAATCTTATTTGGAGAACAAAGAACTGTTTCTCAAGCAGTTGCTTTGCTTTTGCCAGGAATAAACCTTCCATTTTTAGAGGGAATTTTGGCTTTAGCTATTGTTTTGATAGTCCATGAATTTTCTCATGGAATTGTAGCTATAGGAGAGAGAATAAAGGTTAGGAGTATGGGAATAGTTACTTTTGGAACTATTCCTGTGGGTGCTTTTGTTGAGCCGGATGAAAAGGGACTTTTTGCTTCTTCAAAAAAATCTTTTGTTAGGACAATCATTTCAGGAGTTTCTTCAAACTTCTTGACAGCTATAATAGTTTTTGGGTTCTTCCTTATTTTCCTCTCCCTAACTCAACAATTTTCTTCTCCTTCTTGCCTTTTAGTTGTTGAAAACAAGCTTTATCATGTCTTTTCCTGTCATGAAAAAGCTTTAACATTTGAAGGAGAAGTGATTGAGTTTAAACCAGACCAGATAAAAAACAAAATAATTTTGGAAGGAGATGAGATGCTTAGGTATTATGAGTCCCCACTCCTTAGATTTATATATAATTTTTTCCTTTTAACTATCTCACTTAACTTGGTTGTGGGAGTTATAAACTTACTTCCTGTTCCATTTTTTGACGGAAATCTAATAAGTTCCAGGGTTCTTCCAAAAAAGGCTCATGATTTGGTTTCATTTTTAGCTTTACTTTCATTGTTGATTAGCTTTTTACCATCTTTAATTTAGTTTAGGGGGTTAGGAGAAACGTTATAAAAACCTCCTTTCATAGCAACAATATGCTAGATATTTCTTTAATAAGAAATAATAAGGAATTTGTTAAAAATGAGCTTTCAAAGAGGTCTTTGAGTTATAAGGAGTTAGTAGACAAGGTTTTTGAACTTGACTTGGAATGGAGGGCATTAAAGAAAGAACTTGACTCTTTTAGAGCTAAGAAGAATGAAATCTCAAAGCAAATTTCAAAAACAAAAGATGAAGAGTTAATTCTTAGAAGTAAAGAGATTGGGAAGAAAATTAAAGAACTAGAGAAAAAAGAAAAGGAGTTGTTAGAAAAAAGAGATTTGCTTTTGTTAGAGCTTCCCAATATTCCTTCTCCTTCTTGTCCAATTGGAGAGGGAGAGGAGGAAAACAGAGTTGTTTTTGAAGTTAAACCAAAGAAGCTTAGTGCCATTCCCCATTATGAATTAGGGGTTGAAGAAGGAGTTTTGGACTTTGAGAGAGGCTCTTTAATCTCTGGTCATAGGTTTGTTGTGATGAGGAAGTGGTTAGTAAAGTTAAATAGAGCTTTAATCAATTTTATGTTGGACTTTGCTTCTTCTCATGGATATGAAGAGGTTTGGGTCCCACATTTAGTTAGAAGCTCCTCATTAATAGGGACAGGACAGTTACCTAAATTTAAGGAAGACTTATATAGAACTCAAGATGACCTTTGGCTAATCCCAACTGCTGAGGTTCCTTTGGTGAATTTAGTTAGGGATAGTTTTATTGAGGAAAAGGATTTACCGCTAAGATTTTCTAGCTTTACTCCCTGCTATAGGAGGGAAGCAGGAGCTTATGGAAGAGATATAAAAGGAATTATAAGGCAACATCAATTTGATAAGGTTGAGTTAGTCTCAATAACATCTCCAGAAGAGAGCTATAAGGAGTTGGAAAGGAAAAGAGGTATTGTTGAAGAACTATTAAAGAGATTGGAATTACCTTATAGGGTTGTTGAACTTTGTACAGGAGATTTGCCATTTAGCTCAGCAAAAACTTATGATTTGGAGGTTTGGATTCCTTCACAGAAAAAGTATAGGGAAATCTCCTCAATTAGTAATTGCACTGATTTTCAAGCTAGAAGGATAAAAGCAAGGATTAGGAGAGGAAACGAGCTTATTTATCCCCACACATTAAATGGCTCTTCTCTAGCTCTAGGAAGAACCTTAGTCGCTATAATGGAAAACTTTCAGGAAGAGGATGGAATAGCCCTTCCAAGGGCTCTTTGGGATTACTCAAAAACAGAGTTTATAGAATTCAAGAGAACTTCAAAATAATTGATAACTGTTAGCCTGTTAGCACCACTACTCATAACTAAGTTAATATTCTATTTCCCACCAATAAGGCTTTGCCATTTCCTCCTTTATCTTCTTTCCATAATATAGGCCTAGAAACAACCCTCCTAAGTGTGCTGCTGATGCAATTCCGGAAGAGGGGTTAAATACTCCTAAAAACTCTATGACTATCCAAATAACACTAGCAGTTCTTAGGCTTACTGGAAAGAAAACTGGAAACATTATTATTTTTGAGTTTGGAAATAGCATGCTTGCAACTCCCATTATTCCAAATATAGCTCCACTAGCGCCTAAAGCTGGATTTGTTGTTAACCCTAATAAAAAAGTTATGTAATATCCAATACTACCACTCAACCCTGTTAGTATGAATATCTTTAGAAACTCCTTTTCCCCTATTTCTCTAACTACTGGCTTTCCAAAGAGGTAGAGTGCATAAGCATTAAAGAAAAGATGAGTAAGATTTGCGTGTAAGAATATGCTAGTTAAGAACCTCCAAGGTTGTTGAAGAGCTAGGTAAGGGTCAAAATAAAATAGAGGTGTTAGTTCCTCTATAAATGTTTGAAGTAAAAAAACAATTCCTATTGTTATAAGCAAGTAATCTACTATATCCATCTTTTCAGCCTGCCTATCATTCATCACTGTTCAGAGATCACCTTTTTCATCACAAAGCTAAAGCTCACTTACTTTAAATTTTTAAGTTTTTTTAAAATTTTTTATGGTGAGAAGTAGCTAGAGTTAAAAAATGTTTTGTGCTATGGTAATTTATGAGCATTTCAGAGATAACAATGTTATTATTTTATGGTTCTTCTTTAGTTTTTCTTCTCAGCTTTTTTGTTTACGCTTTCTCTTCAAAAGTAGAAAGAAAGGAAGATGCTAAAAAAGAGGAAAAAGAGGAAAGAAGCGCGATTGTTGAAGAGAGGGTTTATGTTAAGCCTTTGATTAGAAAAGAAGATGTAATTTATAATGCTCTTGTAGTTTACCCAGAATTGGAAGATTATTTATTTTACAAAGGAGCCAAAGCAATAAAAAACCCAATAGTGAAAAAGGCCTTTACAAAAAAGACTACTTTCTCTTCTCTTGCAAAAGCACTGGGAAAGGAAGAAGATGAATTTGTGAATGAGATAAATGAGTTTCTTTCAAGAAAGTTGAACTAAAAGATTTGATAAGTTTTTCAAATCTTTTTATATTCTTTCCATTTTGGCCAAGGAAAGATGGAGAAAGGAAAAGATCTTTTTAGTTTATTAAACTCCTCTCTCATTTTTAGATAATTCTTTACAGCTATTTTTATTTTTGTGTTTAGGTTTTCTATTTCTTGAAGTGTTTCTCTATAGCTTTCCAAGACTAAAAGGTCTTTATTCCCCTCTGTTTCCTTGGCTATTCTGATCAGCTCTTCATTTATTTCCTCATCTTTTATTATTTTTTCATCAACATTTAATGAAACCAATTCCTCTGTTAGTTTTTCTATGTTTTTAAAAAGAGGTAGGAGGTAGTTTAAACCCTCCTTTTCTATAGAGGCTTTTAGTTTAATCAATAGCCTAACCTTTTCCTTAAGAAGCTCATCAACCTTTTCTTGTGAGCTTTTAACTTCAGCCAATATCTCCTTTACTTTGAGGTTCAAAAATATTAAGTATGCTCCTATTAAACCAAGGATTGTTATTACTCCATCTAGAGGTATTTGAAGCATATTCTCCTAACTTAGAAAATCTTTAAAAAGATGTAGAAGCTTTAGCATATCTATGATTATTGAAGAGTTGAAATCCCATTGGATAGTTGACTCACGAGGAAACCCAACCATAGAAGTTTTTATGAGAAGTGGGGAGTTTTCTTCTTTTGGAGCCTCTCCTTCTGGAGCTTCCACAGGAAAAAGGGAAGCTATTGAGCTTAGAGATAATGAATTTTTTGGAAAAGGAGTTTCCAGAGCTATTGAAAAGGTTAAGGAGATAGAATCAAAAATAATAGGAAAGGATTTTGAGCCTTTTTCTTTTGATGAGTTTTTAATAGAGCTTGATGGAACACCTAACAAATCAAACTTAGGGGGAAACACTACTACTGCTTTAAGTGTTGCGTTCTATAAATTGTATTCAAAAGTTCATGGGATTCCTCTTTGGAAATTGTTCTCTAATTTAATAAAGAGAGATCCTTCTTTTCCTAAGTGTATGTTTAATGTGATAAATGGAGGGAAACACGCTGGGAATCCTCTTGCAATTCAAGAGTTTATGATTGTTCCCTCTTTACCAACTATAAAAGAGAGAATTGAAGCAGCTCTTGAGATTTACCATGTCTTAAGAAAAAAAATAGGTTCAAAATATGGGGCTGTTTTTACCTCTGTAGGGGATGAAGGTGGGTTTTCTCCTCCTATCTCTTCTTCTCATGAAGCCCTATCTCTTTTAGAAAGCTGTATTGAAGAGCTTGGTTATGGAGGAAGAGTTTTGTTAAGCTTAGACTGTGCTGCGGATTCATTTTATAAGGATGGCTATTATTTTGTTGATGAAAAAAAGCTTTCTCCAGAAGAGCTTGTGGATTTTTATTTGGAACTTGTGAAATCATATAAAATTCTTTCTTTAGAAGACCCATTTTTTGAAGAGCATGGGAATTGGTTCTCAAAATTAAGGAAAAAGCTCTTAGGAAAAAGCTTGGTTATAGGAGATGATTTGACTGTAACAAATAAGGCTTTAATAGAAAAAGCGGCTAATAATTCTGAAATTGATGGTTGTATAATAAAAGTTAATCAAGTTGGAACATTAAAGGAGGCTTTGGAGGCACTCTCCTTTAGTTTTTCCTCTGATTTAAAGACAATAGTTAGCCACCGCTCTGGAGAGGTGGAGGATAACTTTATTTCCCATCTAGCTTATGGAGTTGGAAGTGAGTTTATAAAAGCAGGAGCTCCTGCAAGAGGAGAGAGGACTTCTAAATATAATGAGTTGTTGAGGTTGGAAAATGTTGTTTAAGAGAGTCCCTTTTGTTAATGTTGGAGATAAAAATAGGAATGAAGAGGAGAATTCAATTGTGCTTTCCTCTATTCTTGAAACACTAGAGAGCATAACACTCTTTTTGGCTATATTTGATTTGTTTGAGATTGCTTTGGTTACTTTTTCTTTAAGCTCTTTAATGTTGTTGTTTGATTTAAAAATGAATTTAATCTCTAAGGAAGAGAATTTAGTAGAAATGTTTAAGAAGTATTTTTCTTTTCCTTTGCTTTTTTTAGCTTTCTCTTTTATTTTCCCTTTAGGTGAATCAGGAAAAAAGTTTTTAATTATCATAAGTAGCTATGCCTTTTTGAGAGTTCTCTATACTTTCTTAAAAGCTTCATTACAAAAAAAGCAGCCCTCCTAAATTGGTTAAGCTTTAAATAGTTTTTTGTGCATCTACCTACTGAGGTGGGCAAATGTTAGTAAAATGTGAAAGATGTTCAAAAAAAACTCCTAAAATTGAGCTTTGTAACTATTGCAATAGGCATGTTTGCTTAAGATGCGTAAAGGCTTCAAAAAGAACCAAAAGAAGAGATGTGTTTAGAATAATAATATGTAAAGATTGTTGGACCAATACAGAAACAAGGAAAAAATACAAGAGGTCAGAACCAATATATTACATCTAGCTTTGACTTATTAATTTTCTTCTTAACTTTTAGCTTTTTCTTATTTTAACTTCAACTTCTTCTCCCTCTATTTTCCATTTCTTAGTTAGTCCTTCACTAACTTTTCCTTCTTTTCCATTAACTCTCTTAAGCAATTCTACTTTGTATTTTTCTATGACTTCTTTTATCTTTCCTTTAGCTTTTATCTCTAGGATTATTTCATCTCTTTCAATTAGTTTTAGCTCTTTTCTTGTGGCTTGGATTCTCCTTACTACTTCATTTAATAGCCCCTCTTCCTTTAGCTCTTCACTTAATTCTTTTGGTATTCCCACCACTAATCCTTCTAGCTCTTCTTTAATTAATCCCTCCCCAACTTCTCCAACTTCAATTGCTTTTGAGTTTGTTAATAATTTTAATGCCCTCTCATATCTTAAAGGTTTATTAACCACTACTTTTTCAATAGGCCACCTTAATTTTATTCCTAGCTCATTTCTTAGCTTTAATACAGCAGACACAACTTCTTTTATCTCTTCCATCTCATCTTTTTCCATGTCTTTTCCTTCTCCTAGCTCAAACATGTGAATACTCTCTTCTCCTTCAAACTTTCTGAAGAACTTTTGGTAAACATACTCGGAAGTGTAGGGAGTTATGATAGCAAACATCTTTAGCATTTCAAAAACTATATGGTAAAGGAGAGCTTTTGTTTCTTCTTGCCTTTTTTTTGCTATTTTCATGTAAAATTGGCTTAAATCCTCAATAAGCAGCTTTCTTAATTCCCTAACTCCTTCAAAAGGTTTGAGTTCTTTCATTGATTTATTAAATTTGTATATTGTTTCTTCTAACCTATCCATTATCCACTTATCTTCTTCTTTTAACTCTCCCAGTTTTTCTCTTTTTGCCCCAACCCTCTCCAAGTAAGAGGCCAGATTTATTAGCACATTTAGATCTCTTGAGGCTAGCCTTAAATCATCCCAGACAAATTTAACTTCTTCCCATGTTGTTGAACTAGCTCCCCATAGCCTAAATGAATCTGCTCCTACCTTACTTAATATTTCTTCAACAGGAACAAAGTTTCCAATGCTCTTGCTCATTTTCTCTCCTTTTTCGTCAACAAAAAATCCATGCATAAGTAATCTTTTGTAAGGAGAGCTCCCATTCCTTACCATGCCACTTCCCAATAAGGAGTAGAACCATCCTCTTATTTGGTCTTGTCCTTCAAATATCAAGTCAGCTTTGTTTCCCCAATATTCCTCTTCTTCTTTTGTTAGAGGAGCCCACACAGCATTTCCAGAATCAAACCAAACATCTAACACATCCTTAACTCTCTCCATCTTTTCTCCGCAATGACATTCCAACACTACCTCATCAACATAAGGCCTATGCAATTCTTTAACTTCTTTTCCCAATTCTTTTTTGCTCCCAACTACTTTCAAGTGACCTTTTTTACATTTCCAAATTGGTAAAGGAATCCCCCAATACCTTTGCCTACTTATACACCAATCAGGGGCCTCTTTAACAAATGATGAGAACCTTTCTTTAACAAAGCTTGGAGAGAACTCTATGTTATCTATTTCCTTTAACATTTCTTCCTTTAGCTTTGTTATTTTTATGAACCATTGTTTTGTAACTAAATAAATTAGAGGTGTTTTACATCTCCAACATATAGGATAGCGGTGCCTTATTTTTTCTTTTAACACAAGATTTCCTTTTTCTTCTAGAAGCTTTATTATTTCCTCATTAGCTTCCCTTACATTTTTTCCCTTAAATTCTCCTCCAAGTTCATTATAATCTCCATTTTCATTTACAGGAGAATAAATTGGAATGTTATTTTCTTTTCCTACTAAGTAATCTTGAGGACCATGTGCTGGAGCCATATGCACAAGTCCAGTTCCTTCCTCAACTCCAACAAACTCCTCACTCAGTACTACTTTTCTTTCAAATTCTATTCTTATTTTTTCCTGGAAAGGATGTTCATAGTTAATTCCCTTCAATTCTTTTCCTGGAATTTCCCTTAATACAGAATAACTTTTATCTAGCTTTTCCATAACTTCTTCAACAAGTTCTTTTGCTATTATCCATCTCTCTCCTTCCACTTCAATCTCTACATAATTAACATTTGGATTAACCATAACCCCCATATTCCCTATTAATGTCCAAGGTGTTGTTGTCCATATTATTAGGTAAAGATTGTCTTCTCCCTTTACTTTAAATTTCACATATACGCTTGGATCTGTTAGCTCTTTGTATTCAAGCTCATAATTTGCTAGAGAGGTTTCACATCTAAAGCAATAAGGAACTACATAATCCCCTTCTTCAAGCAAATTTTTTTCAAATGCTCTCTTAAAGGTCTCCCAAGATCTTTCAATATAATTGTCATAATAAGTAACATATGGATTTTCCCAATCCATCCAAACTCCAAAAGCTTTCATTTGTTTTGTCATTATCTCAATGTATTTGTCTACAAACTCTTTGCATTTTTTTATGAATACATCTATTCCTAGCTTTTCAATCTCGTGTTTTTTGTTTATTTTTAGGAGTTTTTCTACTTTAACCTCTATAGGCAATCCATGAGTATCAAATCCTGGTTGGTCTCTTACATCAAATCCCTTAGCCCTATAATATCTTATGTAGATATCTTTCATTACTTTGTTCCAAGCTGTTCCTGGATGTATTTCTCCTGTTGCAAAAGGCGGCCCATCAACAAAAAAGAACTTTTTTTTATTTTTTAACCCTCTTTTTTTTGTTAGCTCTTTTACTTTTTCATATATTTTGTTCTTCTCCCAAAACTCTTCTATTTCTTTTTCTATTTTTTTGAAATCATACATTTTTACCACTTCATAGATTTATTTAGATATTCTCAAAATACTTTTTCTCCTACAAATACCTTTATGCCGTTTGGCTCTACTCTGAATGGAACAAGATCCCTTGAGTGGTTTGTTCCCCTCATTTTAAATATTTCCAATGCCCTAACTCTATTTCCTCCTCTATCCAAATTGTAAAGATTTATTATTCCATCAGCTATATAATGCTCAATTTCAAACTTAACCCCTCTGTCCCCACTTTCAGCTTCAACTATTATGAATACATTACACTCTAATGTTTTTAAGAGATTAAAGAATTCAACTATTGTTCTCCTATATTCATTCTCGTTATCAAACATAGCTCTAAGCATTGTTGAAGAATCAATTACAGCTCTTTTAGCATTGTTTTTTACTATGCTATTTTCAAGTATCTCTATTACTGAATCTATGCTAAACTTCTCTGGCTCGCTAACAGTTATTTTATTAGAGTTTACCAACTCCCTTATATCTTTAAATTCTGTGAATTGAGCTTCCATGTTCTCTATAATACTCTCAGGACTCTCTTCAAGAGTTATATAAACTCCATTTTGTCCTTCTTTTGCTCCTTTGTAGAGATATTCAAAGCTAAATGATGTTTTTCCCGTTCCTGGCCCTCCAAAAATTGCAACATGTCTTTTCAGAGGTATTCCTCCATTAAGCATCTCATCTAGCCCAGATATTCCTGTCTTTATTCTTTCCATAGCATCACATTCATAAAACAGTGGAGAATTTTTTAAATCTTTTTAAAGTAACTCTTCTCTAGTCGTTGTAGGATTAAGAGGAGTTTTTTGAGTTTTTCAACCTTTTCACTGTAGAGTTCTTTTCCTACATTTAGGAACCATTCCACATATTTTGGGAAACTTGTTAGCTTTGCATCCTCCTTGCTCATTTGTTCAATTATTATGAGCAGGATTTCTCTACTTTTATCATCATCCTTAAGGATGCTTATGAATAAGCTAATCATATCCAAAAAGAGTTCTTTTTCACTCTCATCCAAAGCCAACCATTCCTTAGCCAAATAATTTTTTGTCTCTCTATTAAGTTCTTCAAAAAATTTTTTCATATTTTTAACTTTTAGTTAATCCTTTATATTGTTTTTTGTTTCTTTTTTATTTGCTATGGAGGAAAAAAAGGAAAGATGGAAAATTGAGGAGTTGGTTTTTGATAAGCAAACTCTTCTCTCTCTAAATAGGATTGTTAAGAAGGGATTGATAGAGGAGATAAATTACGTTGTTTCCACAGGAAAAGAAGCAAATGTTTATAGGGCTAAAGCCCCTAGAGGATATTTGGCTGTTAAAATATATAAAATAGAGACTTCAAAGTTTTTTAGAAGAAAAAAATATCTTTTTAGCGATCCTCGCTTCAACTTCTCCGTGAGAAATGAGAGAGAGCTTGTTTACATTTTCTCATCCAAGGAGTTTAAGAATTTACTTTTAGCAAAAAAAGCAGGGGTAAGGGTTCCTTCTCCTATTTATTATGAAAAGAACATAATAGTTATGAAGTTTTTGGGAAGAAAGGGAGTTCCATTCCCTCTTCTCATAGATTCTTTTAGGATGGTTGAAGATAAAGAAGAGTTGTTTTTTTCAATTCTTAATGATATAAGGAGAATGCATAAGAAAGGTTTTGTTCATGGAGATATTAGTGAGTTCAATATAATGTTTGATCCTGAAAAACAAAGACATTTTTTGATTGACTTTGGCCAAGGAACGGTTAGGAACAACCCTATTTATGTGGAATTGGTTGAGAGAGATGTTAGGAATGTGGTTAGGTTTTTTTCAAAATTAATTGGAAAAAAGCTCTCTTTTGAAGAGGCTTTATCTTATGTTTATGATTAGTTTCTGTGGTTTATGTTGTTAGGAATGAAGTAATAGCTAATAGTAATAGCTTTCACTCCCTTTTTTCTCTGTCCTGATTAGCTTTTCAAGCCTTTTCACCTTTTCCTTCCCAACCTTCAGACTTTTTGCTTTTCCCATCCATTTTTCTAATGCGTTGTTTATTGAAAACCTATTTGGAAAGCTTTCTGCAAAATCTAATAAAACTTCTAAGGAAAAGGGATTTTTTGAATCCCCTAGGAGCTCTATACAATAATCTGCAAGTGCGTTATAGAATTGGTTTTGTTGTGCCAAATATTTAGAGAGGAAGTGAGACAATATCCTTATGCTGTAATTGTCATCAATATCTCCAAGCATTTTCAGTAGAAATTTTTGGCCTGAAAAGGAATTATAGTAATCCAAGCTTATTAATAGAGGATGATTGTTTTCTGTTTTTTGGGAGAAAAAGTTTTTTATGTTGTTGTTGCTTGAGAGTTCAATTATTATTCCAAACAAAATCGCTCCTTTAATTTTATCGTTCTCTTTTTTATAAGTCTTTAGTAATTTTTCTTTTATTTCTTCTTTCTTTTTTTCATCTATTGGGTAGGGATAGTTTTTTAACATCTTTATTAGGTTTGCAACTTCCATTATCTTCTTTTTTGTTTCCTCCTCATGGCTTTGTTTGTTTTCCTTTAAGCTTTTATTTTTTTGGCTATTCTTGTTACTTTTTTTTCTTTTTTCCATAATAAAACCTCTTCTTTGGAAGGTTTTTTAGTAGTTCTTCTCCTATCTTCTCTTCATTCTCTTTAAATTCTTTTAATATTTCCTCCAATGTTTTTTTACCTTTTTCAAAAACAACATTTGCATTTAACTTTAGATTGCTCACTTTCTCCATATCTTCCTCAATTTCTCTTGTTAATTTTTCATCTAATATTTTTGGGACATATTTTTTTAGAGTTCTGTAAACAGCTCCTCCAAATTCAGTGAGTTTTATTGACCCTCCTTCAAAGTATTGCCTCCTAAATAGGGTGTCTATTATATGACTTCTCGTTGCTTTTGTTCCTAGGCTTTTTCTCTCTAACTCTGTTATTAAGGAGGAGGAAGTATATCTTTTTGGAGGTTTTGTTTTTTTCTTTTTTAGCTCAACCTTTGAAATCTTTTCTAATTCTCCTTCTTTAAATTCATCTATTTCCTTTTCTTCAAACTTGTAATAATTGTAGACTTCAAGCCATCCTTTGCTTTTTATTTTTTGCCCTTTTGCTTTGAATAGGAGGTCATTGCTTTCAACCTTTGCCCTTATTTCTTCTTTTTCCATAAAATCATAAAACACAGAAATAAATCTTCTAACTATTAACTCAAATAGTTTCTTTTCCTCTTCCTCCATCTTTCCCATATTTCCTGTTGGATATATTGCTGGATGAGCTGGATCATCTTTCTTTCCTTCAATTGGCTTTAAGTATGGTTTTTCCAATAGCTTTTCAGCTTCTTTATAGTACTTTGCGAGTTTTTCTATTATCCTTTTATAGCCAATGCTTGGAGGAAGTTTTTGTGAACTAGTTCTTGGATAAGAAATATATCCAGATTCATAAAGAGATTGTGCAATCTTCAACGTTTTTGAAGGAGAAAACCTTAAGTATTTTGCAGCCTCTACCTGAAGGCTAGTTAAATCAAAAGGAGGAAATGGAGGAACTTTCTTTATTTCTTTTGAGTATTCTATTACTTTTGCCTCTTTTCCCACCTTATCTTTTAGTTTTAGAGCTTCTTCCTCCTCTTCAATAGGGTTTTTTTCATACTCAAAGTTTGTGTTCTTTATTTTTATCCAAAGTTCAAAATAAGGTTTAGGAACAAACTCTTCTATTTCCTTCTCTTTTTTAGCAACTAGTGCTAGAGTAGGACCTTGAACCCTTCCTATGCTCATGACCCTCCTTATATTTTGGGTTGCAAGGCTTTTCATTAAAGCCCTACTAAGGTTTATTCCATATATCCAATCTAGCTTGTGCCTTAACTCTCCTGCATAAGCATTGCCCTTATCAAAATCAATTAAGTTTTCATAGGCTTGTTGCAACTCCTTTGATGTTAATGTTGAGAATTTCATTCTTTTTACTTCATTCTCAGAGAATTCTGATAAAAATCTAAAGATGTTATATCCTATGAGGGTTCCTTCAGTATCAAAATCAGTAGCAACTATTAGCTCTTCTGCTTCTTTTAGAATGTTTTTTATTACAGCAAAGTAAGGTTTTGCAAAGTAAGAGGTCTTATTAACTTCAAAAACAGGTTTCCATTCTATATCAAATACGGGATAGTCAAAGCTTTGGTTTTTTTCGGCTAATGTAAATATATGCCCTACAGAGGGAACAATGATTAGCTTTTCTCCTTCAAATATTGTGACTTTCCCTTTTCTCTTTGGTTTTGCTTTTAGTGCATACGCTATTTTGCTGGCTGCTTTTGGCTTTTCTGCTATTATTACTTTCATTATAGCTTTTTCCTTTAGATTTATTTTTAAACTTGCCGTACTGAACTTGTTTCATTTATTTTAGGAGCTCTCTTTTTTTCTTCTCAAGCTCAACCTTGGTGGAATGAAGTGAGGAGGGTAGTTTAGCACTCTCGCTATTATTATTGCATGAGAGGTTGCAGCGTAATTTATTACATTCAATAACCTTTCCATATAGCTGTCTTCTATTTTTTTGTTTTTCTTCCATCCCTCAAGGATCTTTTCTTTTTCCTCTTTTTCTTCTTGAGCAAACACAACTCCTCTAATTTTTATTGCTCCAACTTCCACATAATCCACAATATACTCATATTCAAACAAAAGATTATCTTGGTCCTCTCTAACATTTATTATGTTTATTCTAACTTTTATCCCTTTGTGTGGTTTTCTCTCTTTTAATTCAGCTTCAATCTTATCAACCCTATCTCCTATAAACACATCAATCCCTCCATTTTAAGTAGCTAATTTAAACAACCTCAAAAAGCTTAAAAATACACTCCTAATATTTTAGGAAACATTTAAAACACTTCCTAGTTAAATCTCAAACGTGTATTCAAGAAGGCTAATTGTAATTATATTATTTATCCTGTTCTTTGTTAAACTCCAGTTCTCTGAATTTATAATAACTAAGAATGAGATAACAATTAATATAGATAGAGAAGGAAATGCTCAAGTGGTGGAGAGGGTAATGATTTCTATAAGTGGAAGGGGATCTATTTCTAGTTATGTTAAGGCTTTAGAAAACCCAACTTTGGCGGATTGGCAAAAGTTGCTAGGAGAGGATGTGAGAGTTCATTTAAACCCCAGTGTTGTTAAAATAGAGGATTTAACAGTTAGACCTCAACCTCTCTATGATTATAATGCTTTGTATGACACTGCAAAAGGAGAAATAATAATAAAGTATAGGGCTATTCCTTATGATAATAGCTCTGGTTTATTTGAGCTTGTGAATGTTAAACCTAGAACTTATAGGCTAATTTTAAATGAAGAAGCCCTATCTTTTAAGAGGAGCGTTATAGGAAACTTGGTAATAGATAAAAAAACAATTCTAAAATTCATTCCTCCAAAAGGAGCAAAGCTTATTGACATTAATCCTATTCCAGAGGAATTAAGGGAAGAGAAGTTTCCAATTTATATTGAGAGTGTTGAGTGGAATGATGTTGTTTTAGTAGAGCCTGTTTTAGTTTTTGAGTATGAGGAAACAATTGGAGAAGAGATTTATAGATTTTTTGAAGAATACAGCTATCAACTCATTAATTTCTTCACAACCCCAGAGGGAATATTTGTTGTTTTGTTCTTTGTTCTTCTATCATTATTTTACTCTAAACTCAACTATTCTTTGACATTGCTTAGGAGGAGAGGTAAAAATGTTAAGTAAAAATGAGAAAGTTATACTTAAAGAACTTAAAAAAGAGAGAAGCCTGGATTTGGAAAGCTTAATGAAGAGGACTGGTTTAGGAAAAGATGCTATAAAGAGAGGAGGTTACTTTTTATCTCAAAAGGGATTGGCTAAGATGAATTATAGGAAGGAGAATTTGTTTAGCTTAACTCATAAAGGAAAGGAGGTATTGCTTAAGGGATTTGAGGAAGAGAGCATAGATAACTTGAGTGTTAAAGACTTGCCTGAAGAAGTTAGAGAGAGGTTATGGATTGCTAGGGAAACTTCTTTCTTTTCAATAGAAAAAGGAGTGGTTAGGAAAAATAAGGACAAGTTTATATTAAGAGAAGTTTTAGAGGCAATTTCATCAAATACTTTAGAAGAAGGTAAGTACAGCAAATACCTTCCTTATTTGGAAAAAAAGGGATTGATTAAAAAAATTGAAGAGGAGAAGATTAGTTTTGAGATAACTCCTGAGGGAGAAGCTTATGTTTTAGAGGAAAAAGAGGGATTAGATGAGCTTAGTGAGGAGGTTATTAAAAGTCTAGATTGGAAGAAAAAAGAGTTTAAGCCATACTACATAGATTACTCTTCTATAAAAAAAGCTACATCTGGAAAACTGCATCCCTTTACTTTAGCAATTAACAAAATAAGAAGTGTTTTTCTTTCTCTTGGTTTTAAGGAGTTGCAAGGAGATTATGTGGAGAGCTCTTTTTGGGTTTTTGATGCCCTCTTTCAACCTCAAGACCACCCTTCCAGGGAGTTGGCTGATACGTTCTTTTTGAATAAAAAGGAAAGAGTGGATGTTGATGATATAACTTTAAATAGAGTTAAAGAAGAACATCAAAGGTATTGGAAATATCCTTGGAAAAAGGAGATTGCAGAAAAGCTTGTTCTTAGAACACACACGACAGTTTTAAGTGCTAGAGCCCTCTATGAATTCAAAAAGGGGAAGTTCTTTGCTATTGGAAGAGTATTTAGGAATGAAGCAATTGATTATAAGCATTTAGCAGAGTTTCATCAAATAGAAGGAATCATAGCTTGGAGAGGGGCAAATTTCAGAAACCTTTTGTGGATTTTAAAGAAGTTTTTCACTAAGCTTGGCTTTGAGAAAATAAGGTTTAGACCAAGCTATTTCCCTTACACAGAACCCAGCTTAGAGGTAGAATATTATTTTGAGGAAAAAAATGAGTGGATGGAGATCGGAGGAGCAGGAATTTTTAGAAAACAAGTTTCCTCTCCTCTGTTGGCAGAGTATCCTGTTTTAGCTTGGGGATTAAGCTTAGAGAGATTGTTAATGCTTATATTGGATTTAAGTGATATCAGAGAGTTTTATAAAAATAAAAAACCTTGGTTAGATAACATATCATCAAATAAAATTAAGAGGATAGAGATAAAGGGTTAGGGAGACCATGGAGGGTTATAAAGAGATTTTGGAATTAATTAATAAGCAAAAGCTAAAGGAAGCAGAATCCCTTTTACTGGAAAAAAAAGAGAGGGATGGACAATTCTATTATCTACTTGGGCTAGTTAGCTTTTTTAAGGGAAATGAAGAGGATGCATTAGGGTTTTTTTCACATGCTTTGAAAAAAGGCATAGTTGATAGCTCTAAAAGGTCTTTTTCCTATGTTTTGTTTTCAAGAGGAAGGTATGAGAAGGCAAAGGAAATTTTAGAGAGTATTGAAAACAAGAGAGTAGAGGATTATTTTGTTTTGTTTTCTTGTTATTTAATGCTAAAGGATTATGAAAAAGCAAAGCTAAACCTTGAAAAGGCCTATATTGAAGATAAGAAGAAGACAAAAGAATTGCTTATGAAGTTTTATAAGGCATTTTTTGAAGACTCCTCTTTAGCAACAGAGGAAGAAAAGGAGAGATTAAAGTCACTTATTAGCTCTCTTAAGGAGAATAATTGAAGAGCCACTACAACCAACTGCTACAGCCTAAATAATAAAAAAAGAAAAAAGAGAAACAAGTATAATGATCTAAACGAATATCAAAAAAAGAAAAAAGAAAATGAATTATCTCCTCCTTCTTCTGGAGGATTTAGATCTCTTTTTACTCCTACTGCTCTTTTTCTTACTCCTACTACTTCTCTTCTTTTTTGAGGAAGCCTTTTTCTTCTTTTTTGAGGAAGATCTTCTTCTCTTTCTTCTTGCTCCTTTCTTTCCTCCTCTGTTCATTTTTGTTTTATATACATATCCATCACTGCCTACAAAATAAAGGTATCCTTCCTCTTTCTTTATTTTTTCACTTCCAACTTTTTTCCTTCTTCCTCTCTTGTTGTGCTTCATTGGTGTTGCCCAGACATAGCCGTCTTTACCTACAAAATAAAGGTATCCAGGCTCCCTCTTAATTCTTTCCTTGGAAACCTTTACGTGTCTTCCCATTCATTTCACCTCGTATCCTCGTCGTTGTAATTTACTACCACAAACTTTTTAAGCTTTTCCCTAAATTTAGATTAGTTTTTCCCAAGCTTCTCCTTTAATTCTCTCAAGCTTTTCATTATTACCTTTCTCTCAGCACTATTTATTATGTGCTTTACTCTCTCAACCGCATCAGGGTTTACGCTTACACTAGTTATTCCAAACTCAACGAGCTTCTCTGTTAATTCAGGATAAACACTAGGAGCCTGACCACAAATGCTTACTGTTACTCCTCTTTTATTACACTCTTCAATAACTATCTTCATAGCTTTAAGAACAGCTTCATTCCTTTCATCAAACTCCCTCCCTAGTATTTGAGAATCCCTATCTATTCCTAAAATCAATTGTGTTAAATCATTGCTTCCAATACTTACTCCATCTATTCCTTCTTCCAAAAACTTGTCTATTAAGAATACTGTTGAAGGAACTTCCACCATCATCCAAAGCTTGAAATCCTTTGTTCTATAAAGCCCCACTTCTTCCATTATCTTTTTTATGGCTTTTAGCTCTCCAACCCTCCTAACAAAAGGAATCATTAGCCATAAATTCTTTAGTTTGAACTCCTCTCTTACTTTTCTTATCGCCTTAAGCTCCATCTTAAAAACTTCTGGCTGTCTTATGTAGCGAGAAGCCCCTCTAAACCCTATCATAGGATTTTCTTCTTCAGGCTCGTATTTTTCTCCTCCTTCTAAAACTCTATATTCATTTGACTTAAAATCAGTTGCTCTGTACACAACAGGTCTTGGATAGAAGGCAGCTGCAATAACTCTTAGTTTTTCAGCCAATTGGTTTATGAATTCCTTCTCTTTTTTCTCTTCTATAAATTTTAGAGGGTGTTTTTTCATATCTGCTATTATAAATTCTGCCCTAAGCAACCCAACTCCATCCACACTTAACCTAGCCACTTTTTCAGCAAGCTCTGGTTGAGCTAGATTTACATAAACCTTTGTGCCAGTAGGAGGAAGCATTTCTTGAATAAAGGCTGGATGAGCTTGAGTTTCTTTTTTTGGTTTTGCCACGTTCCCTCTATAAACAACCCCTCTTGTTGCATCAACAGTGATTAGTTCTCCTTCTTTAAGTAGTTGTGTTGCTTTTTGAGTTCCAACAATACAAGGAATTCCTAGTTCTCTACTAACTATTGCTGCATGAGAAGTCATCCCTCCTTCATCCGTAACTATTGCGCTAGCTTTTTTCATTGCAGGAACCATATCAGGGGTTGTCATTTTAGTTACTAAAACATCTCCTTGCTTAACCTTTCCCAAATCTTTCATATCAAGAACTAGCTTTACTCTCCCTACTCCAATTCCTGGAGAGGCTGGAAGCCCACTCAATATCTTTTCTCCTTTTCCCTCACTTCCCTCAATTTTTTCGGCTTCCCCTTCCTTTAGCTCTGAAATTGTAGTTATAGGACGGGATTGCACAATATAGAGCTTTCCTTTCTCCAAAGCCCACTCAATATCTTGAGGGTAGTTGTAGTGCTTTTCTATTTCTCTCCCTATTCTTGCCAATTCAACAACATATCTATCCTCTAACTTTTGCTTGTTTCTCTCTTCCATTGGGACTTCAACGCTTACATTTTCTCCTTCTTCATCCCTAACAAGCTTAATCTCTTGAGTGCTTACTTTTTTGTTTATTATTTTTAAGTCTGATTTTCTAACTTTGTAAGTGTCTGGTGTTACTTTTCCTGAAACTATATATTCTCCAAGTCCATAAATTGCTTCTATAACTAACTCATCCTTGTTTTGAGTAACAGGATCAACGGTAAACATAACTCCTGAAACCTCTGAATTAACCATCTTTTGCACAACAGCTGCTAGAGCAACTTTTAGATGGTCAAACCCTTTCTCAGCCCTATAAAATATTGCTCTAGGTTCAAATAGAGAAGCCCAAGCTTCCTTTACCTCTTGCAATAACTCTCCCACTCCCCTAACATTTAGGAATGTCTTTTGTTGACCTGCAAAGCTGGCTTCTGGCAAATCCTCTGCTGTGGCAGAACTCCTAACCGCTACCCATGGCTCTTCTCCAATCATCTTTGCTAAATCTTTATATGCTGCTATTATTTCTTCCTTAACATCTTCAGGAAAAGTTCCTCCAAGGATTGAGAGCTTAATCATCTCAGAGGCTTTATTCAATTCTTCAACATTTGAGGTATCCAATCCATCTAAAAATTCTTTTATACGTGGAACTAGGTTGTTGTATTCTAAATGTCTGTAGTATGCTTTTGATGTTACAACAAAACCAGGAGGTACAGGAAACCCAGCATTCCTCATCTCTCCTAAGTTTGCTCCCTTTCCCCCAGCAATTGAGACATCCTTCTTACTTAATTCTTCAAACCATTTTATGTACTTATACACGATACCACCTAAAACATATTAGATTGCCTTAATTTAAAATATTTCTAATTTAATTCACATTTCTTTATCTCTTTTTAGTAAAAATACAAAAAATTTTTTATCATGTTTTAAAAAACGATCCAAAAATAAGAAGGCTTATGGAATTAAAAGGAAGGGCTGGGGAGCATTTTAAGAACATCTTTGCAATTTCACTTGGGGTCTTTTCTTTAATCCTCTCTTTATCTAACTCAATAGTTGGATTTAATACTGGGTTTGGAATGATAGTAGATATCTCTACTGTTCCAATATTTTTTGCTCTATTCTACCTCTCTTATAAACATGCTATAAAGTCTTTGGTTGTATTTAGCTTTCTCCTCTTATTTTTTTCTGAAAGTGGGTTTATAGGAGCTTTAATGAAGTTTACAGCGACTCTTCCTTTATTAGCTCTTCCTTATTTTGCAACAAACATGGGTTTTGGCAAGGTTGGAGGAGCCCTTCTATTGATAGTTATATTGCTTTTATCCTTTGCATTACTCAGTAACGTTTATGTAATAAATGAGTTCTTAAGTTCTATTTTACTTTTCATTTTATCCATAATGATTGTTCCTATGATAAAGGAGGAGAGCTATTCCTCCTCCTTCTTCAAAATCCTACCCTTAAGTATAATACTAAGAGGAGTGGTTATGATAGTTGCAAACATTTACTTTGCTGGCCCCCTCTTCTTTAAAATGAGTAGTGAAGAGCTTTTTTCTTTTTTTGATAATTTGGAGTTCCCATTTCTTGGAAGAATAGGTATTTATGGAATAATATTTTTATGGAATGCTATTCAAAGCATTTTGGAGGTTAGTGTTGCATACTTGCTTTACAAGGCATTTTTAAAGGTTAAAAATTCTTCACTAAAGGGAGGATAATTTTGATCTCTATAAAAAATCTCTCCTTATCTTATGGTAAAAGGAAGGTTTTTGAAAACCTAAACTACTTCTATGGAAAGGAGAATGGATTAATATGTTTGATAGGCCCTAATGGGATTGGAAAAACATCTTTAATGTATTGTATAGCTGGTTTTATCCCTAATTATATAAAGGCAAGGCTTGAAGGGGAGATTAGGGTTTTTGGAAAAGAACCTACAAAGCTGAAACAAAAATTCTTTGTTTTTCAGGATGTTGAGGATTCATTTCTCTACCCCAAGGTTGGAGAAGAGGTAGAAAGTGTTTCAAAGGATAGGGAAAAAACAGTTAAAATTCTAAGGGATTTAGGTTTAGAAGGAAAGACAGAGGAATATATAACTTCTCTTTCTTTTGGAGAAAAACACAAATTAGCAATTGCTTTAGCGCTTTTAAGTGACTCAAAGATTGTTTTTTTTGACGAGAGCTTTTCCTCCTTAGATAGGGAATCAAAGCTTGAGGCTATAAGAGATATAAAGGAGTTAAGTAAAAAAGCTATTGTAATGCTTACAACCCATGATTTGCAGTTGGTTTATGAGATAGGAGAGGAAGTAGTAGAAATGAAAACCAATTGCTTGGAGATAATTCCTAAAAATAAGCTGGAGCCTTTTGTTTGTAAAGATAAGAAGTTTTATGAGGTTTAGGTTTTATGGAATTAGATCTTGAGCAACAACTTATGGAGCTTTCTAAAAGAGAGGGGTTAAATCCCTCTATAATAGAGAGGGCCTTATTAATTGCAAAAAAGGCCCATTGTTCTAAAAAAAGAGCTACAGGAGAACCTTTCATTAATCATCCTCTTAGAGTTGCTCTAAGAATTGCTAGTTCTAACATTAAGGAAAAAGAGCCCTTAATAATAATAGCTTTACTCCATGATGTGTTAGAGGAGGTGGAGGAGAATTACAGAGAACCTCTTGAGAGAGAGATACACGTTACTTTTGGAAAAGAAATTTTTGAAAGGGTTTTACTCCTGACTAGAGAAGAGGGGGAAGATTATTTTGAGTATTTGGATAGAGTTAAAAAAGACAAGCTTGCAGCAATAGTTAAGTACTTTGATGTTTTGGATAACTTGCAAAGTTTACCAAGTAATTGGAGTAAGGAGAAGATTGAAAAAAAACTTAAAGAATGGAAAACAGCTTTGAGAGTACTTGGGGAGTTAAGAGAGGAATTGGAGTAAGTGATTAGCTAAGATTAATGAAAAACCTTTAAAAAATATAGTTTTGAATAATCTTGCATGAAAAATTATGATGTTATTGTTGTTGGTGGAGGGCCTGGAGGGAGTAGTACTTCCTTATTTTGTGCAAAAAAAGGTTTGAAGGTTCTACTTATTGATAAAGCAACTTTTCCAAGAGATAAGGTTTGTGGAGATGGAGTAAGTGGAAAATCTGTTAGGGTGTTGAGGGAATTGGACTTAATTAAAGATATAGAGAGCAATGAGCATGCAAAGATGAATGGAGTTATTTTTTCTTCTCCAAAAGGAGATGTTTTGGAGGTAGAAGCTCCTAAAAAAGACACAAAAGAGCCAGCAGGTTATGTAGTGAGGAGGTATGTTCTTGATAACTTAATTTTCCAAAAAGCAAAATCCCACAAAAATGTTGATGTAATGGAAGGAACCCCTGTTATTGATGTTTTAAAAGAGAATGGAAAGGTTGTAGGAGTTGTTGTAAATAGTAAAGGAAATAAAGAGGAAATAAGAGCAAATGTTGTTGTAGGAGCGGATGGAGCTAGCTCAATAATAGCAACAAAGGTTGGAGCAGAAAAGATTGAAGAAGAACATCATGTTATTGCAGTAAGAACTTATTATGAAGGAGTAGAGGGAATGAAAGATAAAATAGAGCTTCATTTTATTGATGAGGTTTTGCCAGGATATTTTTGGATATTTCCATTACCAAATAAGAGGGCTAATGTTGGAGTTGGAATGCTAACAAAAGAGTTAAGGAGAAAAAAAGTTGATTTAAAGAAAGCTGTTGAAAAAGCAATTAATTCAAAGTTACTTAGGGAGAGATTCAAAAACGCAAAGCCTTTGGGAGAGTTAAAAGGTTGGAGCCTTCCTTTGGGAAGTAAAAGGAGAAGAGGTTATGGAAATGGCTATTTATTGGTAGGAGATGCAGCTTCTTTAATTGATCCGTTTACAGGAGAAGGAATTGGAAATGCTTTGTTGAGTGGAAAATTGGCGAGTATTGTTATTGAAAAAGCCTACTCATTAGGAGATTTTTCTGAAAATGTTTTAAAAGAATATGATGAGTTGTTGAGAAAGGAGATGGATGAAGAGCTAAAGGTAATGTATAACTTACAACGCTTAGGAAGGTTTAAGTTCTTGTTAAATCTTGCAATAGATAAGGCTAGGAGAAATAGCGAGTTAAGAAGGATTATCTCTTCTACTTTGGTTCAAGAAACTTCAATGCAATATAAGAAGAAGCTTGCAAACCCTCTCTTCTGGCTAAAGGTTTTGATAAGTTAATTTCTACTGTTTTTTCTTTTTACAAAAAATCCTAATAGCTTTTCATCCCATTCATAAACCAACCCCTTTTCATTAAAGAATTTCTCCATTATTTCTTTTGCTATTCTGCCAGTATAAAAGTAAAGCTTTCCTTCCTTTTTTAATGATTTGAGGAGAAATGCTAAAAATTTTCTTGAGTAAAAGTGCCTACTCTCTTTATATCTAAAGGATGGAGGATCACAAACAATATAATCAAATTCTTCCTTATTTTTAGAGAGAATTTCCCAACAATCCCCTTCTTTTAATTCAATCTTTTTATTTGCAAAGAACTCTTTGCTATAAGGGTTTATTTTGGCTAATTCAATTACAGCTTTGTTTTTTTCAATTGCAACAACCCTCTCAACCTCTTTTCTTTTAGTTAGCTCTATGCTTATATAACCAAGCCCTGCAAAACAATCCAAAACTTTTCCTTTAGGAGTTAATTTCCTCACCACTCTGTTTGCATAAGCTAGAGGAGAAATGCTAATTAAATGCATCCTAAACCCATCAATAACTAGATAAGGAACTCCATCTTTACCTATTTCTAGCTTGTAAAAATGCTTGTCAAATATAGCCAATTTATAGAGCTCTTGTTCCTTTTTATTCCAACAATATATGAAGTTCCCTTTCACTTTTTCTAGAGGAATTTCCTCAATTTCCTCTATTAAGAATTTCCTCCTACTTTTTCCCAAATCTGGGGAGAATTCAATTTCCCTAACTTCCTTTTCTTTCTTCCTTTCTCTCTTAATTTTTTCAAGCTCCTCCTTCAACCCTTTTGCTATTTTTTCAGTTAGGAAAATGCACTCGTCTTCATTCATTCTTTTTCCTCTTTTTCATTATTTTTAGGAGTTCTTTGTGAATACCACTTCCATATTGGAGTGCTTGTTTCCTCCTATTTATTGCTTTTTCAGGAACTCCTAAAATTTTTGCTGCTTCTCTAAGCAAAAACTTCTTCTTTTCTTTATCTTTAAACCTAAGCTCTAAAGGAGAGGAAAACGCTATTCCCTCCAAAGCGCAAAAAGGGAAGAGAGGCTTTTTTCCAAAATGCTTTGCAAGTTCTTTTATAAAATAAATGTCTCCACAGCATATTAAATTTTTGTACTCCTCCTTAAGCATTTCCTCTATCTTTTCTTTTGGCTCTTTTTCCCACCATTCATAATACCTCTCATAACCTACAAAGAGCTCTTCACTTCCACTACCAAATAGGATTATTTCTTCCTTTGCAACCTCAAATATTTTGGCTATAGGAGCTAAAATCTCGCTTTTTAAAAATCCCAACGAAAATTTCTCCTCTACAAAGTTATAAAGTCTTAACGCCTCTTCCCTATCAAGGAAATAAATGTTTAATTCTAAATCTAACTCTCTTGCAATTTCTATTGAGTAAAGAACATCTTTACTCTCAGGAAACCCAACAGTGTAGAGAGAAACCTTACAGTATTTCTTTGCTAATTTGGCTAGAGTTGTGCTATCCACACCTCCAGAAAAAGCTATTCCAACTTCCTTTCCTTCTAGCTTTTTCAGTTCCTCCTCTAGCTTAGTAGCTATTTTTTTAGAAATGCTTTCTATTTTTGACTCCATAAACCCCAAAAAGTAAGGAAAAGTTTATATTTCTAAACTTCCACTAAAATTTGTGGATAAAGATAGTGCTTTAAGGGAGATTTCAGATTATGCAGAGTTTATAATAAAAATTGAAGGTGTTAAGAGCTCTATAGATGCCTTAACCCTAGCCAAAAAAAGGCTTTTTGCGTTAAAGATACTTAAGAACGTTGATAGCCCTACAAAAAAAGAGTTGATCTCACTTAAAAAGATAGCTGGTTTTTTTGGAGCAATTCCATTCATAATTGGAG
Organism: Microcaldota archaeon; assembly: GCA_015523325.1. GTDB lineage: Archaea > Micrarchaeota > Micrarchaeia > Anstonellales > J096 > WAKO01. The sequence goes on from WAKO01000003.1 coordinate 53,958, forward strand.
AGCAATCAAACAATGGAAGGCTTAAGGATTATGTCTTGTTTGAGAGGCTTTCTATATTAGTTGGAACTCTAAACACTTTTATTGAATACATGAGAGGAGAGAGCCTACCTATCAAAAAACCTCAAGAATTTTATAGCATTGATGGAAAGAGGATGAAGGAGCTTAGAGAAAAAAAGAAACTAAGCCTAAGAGAACTTTCCTTAATAACAGGAATTTCAAAAGAAACTCTTTATAGATATGAAAATGAGACAATTCTCATAGGAGTTGAGAATTTAAGGAAGCTTGAGAAAGCACTTAATACAACTCTAAGAAAACAAATAACTCCAAAGGTTGAGATTAATGAATGGATCTCTTCAGCCAACCCCTTCAGCTATTTGATAAATTTAAGAAAGAAATACTTGATAGGAAAACAAATGTCTACCTCTAGTATAACTAAAAGATATATTCTTATATTCGAAGAAATAAGTGAGAAGCTGGAAGTTCCTTACTTTATTCTCTCTAAGAGAAAATCCCACTATCCTTTCCTTTTAATGTCTGAGTTTTACTCTAAAAAATCAAAAAAGGAAGAGCTACTTGAGTTTTTGGAGAACAGCTCTACTTAACTACTGCATTTCTTAGCTCTTCTAATTTTTGTTTTATGTTTAATATGGTTTCTTTGTAAATACACTCCAAAGAGCTATGCAAGTACTTTAGAGGATAACCCATCGCTATAGCTTTTCTCCCCAACCTATAGAGAGTAGTAGCATCTGTAACCTCCCACCTGCTAGATGTTTTTATCTCCTTACAACCAATCTCTCTTAGAAGTTCAATTAGTTCTTTTGGAGCTATATTTCCTAACCCTTTTCCCTCTACTCCAGCAAATCCTATCTCTCCTTTTCCTAAAGCATTAACAATTCCTTTATAGTGTTCATCCTCTTTAGAAGGAAAAGAATCTAATATTATGTAGAGAGGGTTTTCAACTTTTTCTTCTATAAATTCTAAGCTTTCTAAAAACCTAGTAGTTCCTTGCTCTTCTCCATGAGAAAGGATGAATGAGAACCCTAGCTCTTTAGCCAATAGAAGAATGCTAACAACTCCAGCCCTATCATCTAAGGATTTTGTGAAAATTCTGTCTTTAAACTCAATTAGTTTATTTTCAAAGGTAAAAGGATAAAGAGGAGGCAAATCGATTTCTTCTTCTAGTTCTAAGAAAAGCCTGTTCTCTTCTGAGGAGGAATGAGGGAGGGGAGAGCTTCCTATGGCTTTTATTATTCTTCCCTTAAAGTGTGTTTGAAAGACCTTCCCATACCCTCTTTCCCAACTCATCAATCCAAATGGAATAGTTCTATAAAGATTTTTAGCATATTGGTTATCAACAACAAATCCAACCTCATCATAATGAGAAATTAAAACCAAGTTTGAGAGCTCTCCTTCTGAAATGTTTAGGATGTTTAACCCTATTCTCTTAGCTTTTTTGTAGTTCCTCCTCGCTATTTTTAAAAGCTCATCCACAAAAAGATGTTCAAAACCAGTAACCAAGGGATAATTCCCAATCTCTATTAATAGTTTTTTAAAACTCTCCAAGTAGTTGTTCATAAGCTAATTTAGAAAAGAAAAAATAAAATCCTTACTAAAGCTTTTCCTTTCCTTTTCTCATACTTCAACGGCATTTGTAACTTCTTTAATTTTCCTCCTTTTTAGTTTCCCTTCTTTTCCAACTTCCTTTTCCAAAATACTTCCCTTTTCCTCATCAATACCTTCAATTACTTCAATCACTTCTCTATATGAAGGTTCTTTTAATCTATCTTCAACTTCTTCTCTTTTGCATGATATCAATCTTCTATATCCTGCTTCTATATAATTAGCTATTTTCTCTATTATTAACTCAAATACCCCTCCAGTGTTAGGATTTACTCTTCCTTCATCTCCTTCTACAAAATAAATTGTTTCTATTCTTTCCTTTACCCCATCAAATAGGTTTGAGATTATTGTTTCTAGTGAGTAATAATCCTCATTTCCATTCTCTTCAACATTTTCCAAGAATTCTTTTATGAATTTCCTTTCTTCTCTCCTTTCATTTAATACATACCCTTCTTTTCTATTCAGCTCTTCCTCTAATATTTTGCTCATGTTCCATAAATGAGAGAGCAGAATCAAAGGATATTTTAGGGAAATAAATTCTGCTTTTTCTACAATTTCTAAGAATTCCTTAAGCTTTACTCTAGCTGTAGTTTCTTCTTCAAAGCCTTCTACTATTAAAGACCTATTTTTTATACGAACTTTTTTTCCTTTATCCTCTAAGCTATACCAAGAGGGGCTGTTATAGTAACCATTATAATTAAAGAACACTGGAATATAATTGTTGCTTTTCATTGTTATTTTTTCATGAATCCTTTTTACCTTATTTTTGAAACGCTTTGGTTCATTAGTGAGTAGGGGAAAAATTACATCTAAAACATTTTCCTTATTTATTATGCTTGGAGAAGGGGCCTCTACAAAATTTACTCTTGGAACTTCTACTTTTTTATTATAGTTAATAACATACTCTATAAGCCTGTACGAGGCTTCCCTATCAAAAACCCTCATTGGAGTTCCAGGAGGAATTTGTGAGTAAATCTCCCAACCATCTCCTAAATTTTCATTCAATCCCATAAAAACTTCAAGTTGATGGGAAACCAATTCTGAATTCTTTATTCCTTTTCCTCTAGCGCCTTCTTGTATATCTCTTTTAATTGGCATTACTTTTTTCCACTCTTCAAATATTTCATTACATTTCTTTTTTTTGTTTTTACTTAAAAACTCTACAAAGCTTGAAGGAAGATTATACTCATAGGTTGAAACTAAACTATCAATTACTGGGATTATAATAACTTCTTTTCTAGCTTCTTTTAATTTTGAATAAAGAAGAGAGGAATGTATTAGGTTTAATGCTGGAGAATCAATAAAGACTCTTTCTTTTTCTTCATATTTATATTTAAATAGGCTCCATGCTCCTCTTCCTTCACATATTATGACATTAACCTTATTTGTTCTTTGTTTCATAAAACTAATGAAGGGAATAGAAAATAATTTAAATTTTATTAACGTTATTTAAGTTTTATTAGTCTTGCTTTTATTTAATTTTTTATCTACTTTCCAATTGGACTTTGGATTTTGGGTTTAAACAATTAACGCACTTCCTTGGAGGAGGTTTTTAAACTAATTCCTTGTATGCTTTTGGCTATGAGAAGAGTTGCTATAATAGGGGTTGGAATAACAAAATTTGGAGAACATTGGGAAAAAGGATTGAGGGATCTTGCTTTAGAAGCTGGAATAAAAGCTTTGGAAGATGCAAAAATTTCTGGAGAGAAAATTGATGCTGGTTATGTTGGAAACATGGCTTCAGGAAGCCTAGCTGGACAAGAACATTTAGGAGCTTTGCTAGGAGATTATCTTGGCTTAAATCCAATTCCAATAACAAGAGTGGAGGCTGCTTGTGCTTCTGGAGGAGTTGCTCTACTCCAAGCTTATCTTGCTGTTGCTTCTGGAATGCATGATATTGTTGTTGTTGGCGGAGTAGAGAAGATGACGGATTTGAGCACAGAACAAGTAACTGCAATACTTGGAGGAGCCGGGGATCAGGAGTGGGAACTTTTTCATGGAGCAACCTTTCCTGCTCTTTATGCTTTGATGGCAAGAGCTTACATGAATAAATTTAAGGCTAGAGAGGAGGATTTGGCTAGAGTTGCTGTAAAAAATCATAAGCATGCTTCACTTGTCCCTTATGCCCAATTCCCTAAACCAATAACTATTGAGACTGTTATGAACTCAAAATACATTGCTTCCCCTCTGAAGGTTTTTGACTCCTCCCCAATTACTGATGGGGCTAGTGCATTGGTTTTAGCTCCTTTGGAAATTGCTGAAAGCTACACCAACAAAGTTGTTGAAATAAAAGCAATTGAACAAGCTAGTGATACAATAGCCCTACATGATAGGAGCTCTTTGGTTGAGATAAATTCCACAAAAGTTGCAAGCAAAAAAGCCTATAAGAAAGCAGGACTTTCCCCTAAATCCATTGATGTGGCAGAAGTGCATGATTGCTTTACAATAGCTGAATTACTAGCCATAGAGGATTTAGGATTCTTTAAAAAAGGAGAGGGCTTTAAGGCTGTGGGAGAAGGAAAAACAACATTTGGAGGAGATATTGTAATAAACACTAGTGGTGGTCTAAAGGCAGCTGGCCATCCTGTTGGGGCTACTGGAATAAAGCAGGCTTATGAAATAACCCTCCAATTAAGAGGAGAAGCTGGAAAAAGACAGGTTAAAAATGCACAGATTGGTTTAACTCATAATGTAGGAGGTTCTGGAGCCACAGCAGTTGTTGGAATCTATGAGAGAGTTTCTTAGGTTACTTAAATTCCTTAATGTTGGCTCTTTTGAATTTCTTTAAGTGTCTTTAGAACTTCTTCAGCATGCCCCTCTGCCTTAACATTTCTCCACTCCTTAACTACTTCTCCCTCTGGGTTTATAAGAAAAGTGCTCCTAATAATTCCCTCAAACTCTTTTCCATAAAGCTTTTTCTTTCCCCAAACTCCAAACTTATTTATCACTTCTTTATTTGGATCGCTCAATAAAATTACTTTCAATCCATGCTTCAAGTAAAATTTTTTGTGGGACTCACAGCTATCTGCATTAACTCCAATAACAACAGCATTTAGCTTTTCAAATTCATTTATTATGGAGCTGAACTCTATGGCTTCCTTAGTACATCCCGGCGTATCATCATGAGGGTAAAAGTAAAGAACAACCCATTTCCCTCTAAACTCTGATAAGCATCTTTCCTTATTTTCCTGGTCTTTTAAGCAAAATTCCACTTTTTCACCTCCTAGCAATTTTTTTGATTTTATTTGATTGGATTACTAATAGGGATAGCTTGTGTAAACACACTAACCACTAGATAGTTTTTAAACTTTTGTTACTGAATTTAGTGGATTACTTTTATAAATTTAGGATTTAAAACCTAGGTGTTATGAGTAATGAGATTGAAGAAGGAAAAAGTTATCTAATAGTTCTTTTCAATAACTTAATCTTATATTCCAAATTTACTATAGAATAAGGGATTATAAAAAATAAGATTGGGCCCGGTGGGATTTGAACCCACGACCTACGGCTATCTTAGAATCCATTAGAGCGGGTCTTATAAGACCGTCGCTCTAACCTGGCTGAGCTACGGGCCCTTTATACACAAATTAACATTTAGGTAAAATTTAAAAACACTCCTCTTATGGGCTAGGTTTAGCACTCTTTTTGTTATCTCTTAATAATTCTCTTAATAATTTTAGGAGGTTTTAAATACTTTAGCACTCTCATAGCTAGCTTATACTAGTTTATAGTTTTTGGTTTTATGAGGTGTTAAAATGAAAGAAAAATTAGAACACATAAAGTTTGATGTTAAAAATAAGAGATTTATTTCTGAAGGAAAAGGAGAGCTCCTAAGGAAAGTTAAACCTCAAATATTTGAAGAAGGTTTAATTAGGATAGATAACTTTAGAGACTCCTTGGTTAAAATAAACAATAGAGTAAATAACCAACTAAAGGGTTTATCTCACAAAAACACAAGGGAGTTGGCACTTTTTTTAGCTTTTCTGAATGTTGAGACCTCAACAGATATTTCTTTGGTTTTCAATGATGGCAGGAATGGAAAGAATATAAGCAAAGAACTTTATCCATACTCGACCATAACTTTCTCTTCTGTTGATGAGCTAGTTTTAGTTTTGTTAAACCCTTACTTAAACAAAAGGGTTAGAAATGTCTTATTTTTACAACCAGGAAATCTAGAATCCCCAAACCCTGATTTATCATTTATGGTGTTAAAAAGAAACGAGTTTTTGAATAGATTTTATAGGATGGGATTTAGAGTTGAAGGTCCAATTCTATTTTTAGATAAAAGAAAAGTTCCTTTCTTTTCAGGAGTTTTAGCTAAAGGAGAGATTTTTATTGTTGATGAAAAAGAGCTCTACCCATTAAATAATAAGGATTTAAATCTCTATTTTAAAGAAACTAGGAAGAGCTTTCTCCTCCTCCAACAGCTTAGAAGGTTTAAAGTTAGAAAGCTGAGTTGTGCAGAGTGTTTTTCCTCCCATTCTCTACTTTCAACCACTTTTTTTGGTTATCCTGATAAAGAGCTTTTAAGAGAGTTCCTAAAACAAGATTTTTCAATAGGGATTGTGGAATTTCATTACCCTTGCAATTTTATTAGAACCTCTTTAGATTTTCATGAGATGTTCTTTAAGATTAGGGATAGTTCAGTAATGAAGGCTATTCTCTCTCAACTTTCATCTTTTTTAAGAGGAGGACTAATAGCACTCCATAATTCTTATTTTGATTCAACTTCCTTAAAAACAGATAATCCTCTATTCTTGAGAACATTTAGAGACAACCCTGTTGAGTATCAACCACTGCTTAGAGCTCTGTTAAATAAGGGGTTGTTAAAGGTAGGAAAGCTAAAGAACTTTAATGGAGGAAAAGAAGCAATATTTTTTGAGGAGGCTGAGGAGGTTCTAAAAACAACTATTAAATGCCTAACCAGAGAGGAAATGGAGTTAGCTGTTATGGAGAGAATTGCTTTTAAAACTGCTTTGATTTTGAAGGAGCTACTAAATGAGCTGCTTGAAGAGGGTCATTTATATCTAAAGGAGAGAGAGTTATTTATCTTAGTTAGAGGGTGTGAAAAAGAATGAGATTTAAAGCTAGTTTTTTAGATGGTTCCCCTCTTAGTATGGATTTTTAAAAAATGAAGTAGTTTATAAGGCGTGGGAGACTCTGTGGAAAAATCTAAGAGCAAAAAAAGAGGAGGAACAATTTTATCTATCACTTTTGATGGCAAAAGAACAACTCTCGTGTTAAAAGGAAAATTTCTGGCTTTTGAGCTAGGGGATTTATTTATTTTGGTAAGAAAGGGCAGTGGTTCTCTAAGATTAATTGCTCCATTAGAAAATAAAGAAAGTAGAAAAGAAAAAAGAGAGGAAGAAGTTATTTTTCAAGGAGAAGGAAAAACACAGCAAACTTCTAAAAGAGCAGGTAAGCCTTACCCTTCCGAGAGCTTGGAGGATTTGGAGGAAAAAGAGTTTGATGTGCTAAACAAGGTTTCTTTAATTCCTTTTTCGAGAAGAGATTTAAGAAGCGTTTTACTAGAACTTTCTTCAGAAGAGAGAAAAATACTGAAAAGCTTAGCTTCTAGAGGTTTTTTTAAGTTATATGAAAAAGATGGGAAAATATTCCTTTCTTTTGATGAAAGAGTTTATGAGAAACTTAAGGATTTAAGTAAAATAAAGAGGGAAAACAAAAACTTTATTAGTAATGATTTCATGATAGTGGCTCCCGCTTTTGTTAAAAAGTATCTTGCAGAAATTGATAATAGCTTTGTGTTTACCATTGATGCAAAAGGAATTTTATTTGCGGTTAAAAGAGACAGAGCTAAACAGTTGTATAAAAAAGTAACTTCCATCCTTAAAAAAGGAGAGCTTTCTTTGGAGGAGATAGCAGCAAAGCTAAACCTTAAGAAAGAAGAGGCCCTCGCAGTTTTAAAATTAATGGGAGAAGAAGGTATTATTTATGAACCTTCTCCAAATAGGTATAGCTTAGCTTAAACCTTAACTTTAACTTCTAACAAAGGCTAATGATTCTTGGAAAAAGGAGGGAAGCTATGTTTTTAAGAGACCCAATACATGGTTTGATTTCAATTAGCGAAGAGGAAAAGAAAATAATAGATTCTCCTGTTTTTCAAAGGCTTAGAAGGATAAAGCAACTTTCTCTGGCTTCTCTAGTATACATTGGAGCAAACCATTCCCGTTTTGAGCATAGTTTAGGAGCAATGCATGTTGCTGGTCTTATAGCAAAAACCCTAGGATTGGATGTTCAGCTAGCTAGGATTTCCTCTTTAATTCATGATATAGGCCATGTTAGCTTTTCCCATACAGGAGAGATAATTCTCGAGAAGTTCTCTTTAAACCATGAGGAATTAGGAAAGAAAATGGTGGAAGAACTTAATATTTATGAGAATTACTCAAAAGCTGAGCTATTCAACTCCTTGGAGAGCTTTATATGCTCCTTTTCTTTAGGCAGTGATAGGATCGATTATTTGAAAAGAGATTCTTATTATACTGGGGTTTCATTTGGTGTTTTGGAGGAAGATGTTTTAATAAGGAAAATGAAGCTCTCAAGAAATAAGATAGAAGTAGAGGAGAGTGCTTTAGAGGCTTTAGAGTCTTTTTTTATAAGTAGGTTTATGATGTTTTTTGCTGTTTATATGCACAAAACAGTTAGAATAGCAACTTCAATGCTTGAGAAGGCTTTGTTGGATGCTTTTGAAAGAAATAAGCTAAGCCTTGAAGAACTTATTTGGGATGGAGATGATGTTTTGCTTTATAAATTAAGCAAATCTGGGGGAGAAGCTTCTCATCTTTCTCAACTTTTATTGAAGAGAAACCTCTACAAAAAGCTTTGCTATTTGGAGAACAATAAATTTGGGGTTGAAGTTGCGAGAGAACTTGAAAAAGAAGGAGCCTTAATCTCTTATCCAAAAAAAGTAGAAAAAGCTTATGATGCGTATGTTTCAAATAAATCTGTAGAAGAGGTTAGTGAGCTAATTAGTTCTCTAAAAAAGGCTGAGGAAAAGAAATCCAAGATTTTAGTTAGTTGTGATGCTAAAGAAATTAAAAAATTTGAGAATTTGCTCTCTAAATTGCTTAGAAGATAATAATTAATAATAAAATAATTAAGAGATTGAGAGATAAAGAAAGAAGGAATTTCGCAAGGTTTTTAAACCCCCTCTCTGAAATTCTAGTAGGTTTGAGGTGTTAGTATGAAGGGACAAGGTTCAGTTGAGTATTTAGTTATCTTTGCAGCGGTATTGATTATAGCGGTTATAATAGTGTTCTTGCTAGGGCAATTCGCAGGGTTTTCTCAACAAAGCTTGGTTGACCAAAGTATAACTTATTGGTCTGGACAAAAGCCAATAGCAATTAGTGATTGGTCATTCTCAGCATCTGGAAATGATAGGTTTGTTCTTGTAAATAGGGACATAACAAAGATTGAAGTAGTTTCAATTAACACAAGTGAAGCAAACTACTCAGTTTCAGCAACACTTTCTCCAGGAGACTCATTTGTATTATCAACAGCAACTACAGTTGCAGATTGTGATGCTGCAGGAGATGTAAACCAACCAGTAGAGCAAGATAACGTAGTTATCTACTACAGGAAACCAAGTATAGACCCAACAGAGATGTTTACACAAACAGGAACAGTTCCAATAAGAGGTGTTTGCGCTCCATAAATTTAATCTTTTTTCTTCTTTTTGTTTCTTTGCTTGAGAGATTTTATGAAGGAGAAATTCTCTGATAGGTTTATTCAGGATTCCTTAAAAAAGGAGGAAGAATCATTAAAAAAGAAGCTTGAGCTCTACTTAACTCTTTACAAAGTTGAAAGAAAGCCAAAGGATATTGTTGAACCTGCAAAACCTATGTTTTCTTCTTCTCCAATTAAAATAAAAACACCTGAGTCTCCAACCCTCTCTTTAGAGCAAAAAGTAAAAGAAGACAAGTTTGATATAGTTTATTTTAATCCTGTCTTAAAGAAAAAGGAAGTTTTGGAGAGTGTTACAAAGTTATTTTATAATGACATAAGACAAGAAGTGGTAGATTTGACTCTTTCCTTAAGAGAAGCTCCTATCGCCATAACTCATGTTATTTACTCTCCATTAATAGAAAAAGTAAAACAAAATAATTTGAAGTTAGAAGAGCTTCAAAAAATTGAGGTTTCTCCTATCTTAAAGGAAAGGGATGAGGTTGTTAAAGAAATAGAGGAGCAAAGGAAAGCTATTGAAGAGTTATTAGAGGCTTCAAAATATAATTTTGAGGAACAAAAATTTTTTGAGAAGCTTAATAGGCTTCCTCCATTAACAAAAAAGAGAATAGAGGCTTTGGTTAAAAGAGGTGTGGATAAAAAAATAATTATAACTCTTTTGCTTGCTGAGGAGTATTTCCTTATAAATTTAAGGAACTTTTTGCTTTCTTTAACCCCAAAATCTATAAGGTCTATTATAAAAAAGATTTTTAAAGGTGGGAAAAATAACTCATTGTAGGTGTTTTTATGAAATTGCAAGGATCTATGGAGTATTTAGTTGTTTTTGCAGCAATTCTTGTTGTTTCTCTGATAGTGGTTTTTCTTTTAGGAAGTTTTGGAGGATTTGGAGAACAATCCCTTATTGATCAGAGTAAACTTTATTGGAGATCTCAAAAGCCAATTGCGCTCTTAGATTGGAGGTTTATTAGGTGGGATAAGGAGATGTTTGTGTTAAAAAATAATTTCGCTGTTCCCATAGAAGTGGTGAGCATAAACACAAGTGAAGTTGATTATCCTGTTAATGTTGTTCTAAAACCAGGACAAGAGTATGCTTATAGTAGGCTTAGCTTTGGAAATTTTGAGCAGTGTAATGATAATTCAGAAATAGGACAATTAGTTGAGATCAGCGCAACCATATATTATAGGATAGAAGGAGAAGGAGAGCTCTTTGCACAAACTGGAACAGTTCCATTAAGAGAGTTTTGTGTGGAGGATGTTTAATGCTTGTTGAAAAGTTTAAGGAGAGATTAGCTTACTTTTCTCTAACCCTCCCAAAATCAGTATTTTTTGAGGAAAAGAAGGAAGGGATTAGAGTAGCCTCAAAAAAGCTTATGGAAGTTAAAATTAAAGGAATGAGGGGATTTTTAGCATTTAGCAAACAAACCCAAGAGTTAACCAATTCTTTTATTTTGTGTTTTGGAGCTTTGGCAAAGAAAAGAAAACTACGAGTTAGTAAAGAATTGGCATTAAAGCTTATTAAAGGAGAGGAAGTGCTTGTTGAAAAAAACGATGAAAGAGTAAAAAAAGAAAGCGGAAGGTTTATAGTTTTATTTGATTCCTTTCCCCTTTGTTTGGCAGAAATAAGGGATGGGAGGATCAAGCCTTTAGTAAGCAAAGGATTCAAAAGAGGATGATTTTTATTCCTAGACTTAACCTCTTATCTTTCCTTAAATATTGTTGAGAGCAATAACACTAGAGCTCCAACTATTACAAATCCTCCTCCTCTTACTCCTACAATTTCATCAACTATAAATGAAACTCCTATAGCACTAAATAAGAAACCAGCAAATATTGTTCCAAAGTATGTGAATTTCTTTATAATTCTATTTGTTTGTTCTTCCATTTTTTTCATTACTAATAAGCTAAACTCATCAAATTCCTTTTCCAAAGTTGTTCTTATTCCTTCTAGCTCAAACTTAAAGAATTGATTTAATAGATATCCCAAAAGCTCTTTCATTTTCAACCCTCCTTATTTTTTTAGGAGCTTTCCTAAGAGAAAACCTACAAAAAATGCAATTGTTATTGAGTGAATAGGATTTTTCTTAACATATCTCTCAACTTCCTTTACTCTTTTTTCTCCTTTTTTAACATTTTCCTCTCCAATAAATTCTTCTAAGCTTTCCCTACTACAAACTGCTTTAACGTGCTCATGCATTTCCTTTAAGCTTTTCATAAGTTTTTCAGTTTCTTTTTTTCCAATTTTTCTTTCAAGGATTTCTTTAAAAGAGAGTTTTTGTTTTTTTGATTTACTTTTAGCTTTAACTTTTTTAGATTTTTTTGTCCTTCTGGTTTTAGTTTTCTTTACATCTCCATTTAATTGTGCCATAAACTTTTTAGAATATATTTATTTAAAAATGTTTATAGAGGTTAGAGCAATGCAGAGGGTTGACCTTTTAATTCATTTGTTCTCCATTTTACTCTATATTTTTACATTCATCTATTTTTTTGAGGACTTAGTTTTTTTCATAAGCCTTCAAGCCATAATTGGGTTGCTGTACTTAATCTTCATACTTTTACTTCCTTTTTTAGCTAGAAAAACCTCTTTAAAAGCTTTTAAGATTTTACTGGGAAAAAGGATGTGGCTAGGAATTTATTGTTCCCTCTTCATAACCACTCATGTAATAGTTGCTTTAGGAGAATTCTATTCTTTTGATTTATCACTTCTCTTGTTTGACCTCTCCTTATTAGCGGGTTTTGTTGCTTTCTTAATAATAGCTGCACTTACTTTAACCTCAAACAAGTATTCAATGAAAGTTTTAGGAACCAATTGGAAGAGATTACACAATCTAGTTTTTCTAGCGCTTCTCCTAATCCTATACCACTCCTTTAACCTAGCTGTTTATTTTGTAAAAGACTTGATCTTCTTAATTCTTTTAGCTCTTTCTTTGTTTGTTGTTGCTTTGAAGATACTTTATTATTACCTCCCCCGCTTAAAGCAAAAAAAGCAGTAATTATTTTAAGCTCTTTAGAGAGAAATTGCTATGGAATTAGGAACTGTTGTTAGTGTTGGAGATTCTCCAAATACTTATGAGTATTACTTTGTTATTTCAAAAGGAGCTATTGCAAAAAAAGGAATGTATGTCTATACAGAGAATGAACAAGGATTAGTTTTGGGCTATGTTTCAGATTTGGTTAGGAGTAACTCCTACCTTTCCAACCCAGAGGTTGTTTCAGATTATGGAGGAGAAACACTTAAGCAACACTTTCCAATAGAAAAATGGGATTATTTGCTAGGAAAAGTTAAGATAGTTGGTGTTTTATCTAAAACTTCTCCAAAAAGGGAAAGAGCCTCCCTCCCCCCTATTCCAGGCAATTCTGTTCTAAAATGTGATGATGTTATTTTGAAAGGATTTTTAGGAATAGATGAGAGAGGCATTTCTTTAGGAAAGCTATTTGGGCATAACTTGGAGGTTAAGGTTAACTTAACTAGGCTTTTCCAAAAGCACCTTGCCATATTAGCAATGAGTGGAGCTGGAAAAAGCAATCTTACTAAAGTAATCATTGAGGAGTTGTTGAAAAGGAAAAGAGGAAAGATAGCTTCTTTAATAATAGATGTTCATGGAGAGTATTCAGGCCTCTCTAAGTTCTCAAAAGATGTTGTGGTTTTTAATGCAAGAGATTTTAGAATTCCTTTCAGCTCTTTGAATGTAGATCTTTTTAATGAAATTTATCAATTAACTAGTGCTCAACGTTCTCTCTACAATTCTTTGTGGGACCCCACAATAACCTTTGATGAGTTTTTGAATAGGATTTCTAGAGCAGAAAAAAAGAGTGCGGAGCCTTTACTTAGGTATTTGCTTGAGCTAAAGAGCTATAATTTGATAGGAGAGGAGGAAAACCCAAGAATAGAGGATTTGCTTAAGCCGGGCTCTTGTGTTGTGCTAAACCTCCTTGACATTTCTGAATTTAAGAAGATGCAAATAATTGTTTTTTACTTGTTAAAAACATTGTTCTTTTTAAGGAGAATAAGTGTTAGAGAGCAAAAGAGGATTGTTCCTCCAACTGTTGTTTTTATAGAGGAAGCCCATAACTTTGCCAGGTCTTTTGATAAAAGCATAGGAATGGCAAAAAGGCAAATTGAGCTAATAGCTAGAGAAGGGAGGAAATTCAATTTTTCTCTTTGCTTAATAACTCAAAGACCCTCTCACTTAAGCCAAACAGCTCTAAGCCAGTGTAGTTCTCAAATAATTTTGAGAATAGCAAATCCAAATGATCAAAAGTTTATCTCTGAGATGTCGGAGTATGTGGATAACACAGTATTAAGAGAGTTACCCTCTTTAGGAGTTGGAGAGGGAATTGTTTTAGGAGAATGCTTAAATGCACCTGTATTTGTTAAGTTTAGAAGATCCTCAATTGGAAAAACTAGTGTTGCTCTTTCATTTGAAGAGGAGGCCCTTGCTTGGGAGGAAGAGGAAAGGAAAGTAATAGACACTTATTTGGATTCAATTGATTTGGAGGAATAAAATGAAAGCTCAAATAACAGTTGAATTTCAACTAACTTTCCTTCTCTATTTAGCTTTTCTTACAGTTATTTTCTTTTCTCTTTTAGAGAGCCTAACTTTCATCTCCTCCAATGTAGATTACTCAACCTTCAAATCTTTTGAAGCTTCCATGAGAATAAATTTAAACCTAATAAACTCTATTAGTTCAGAAGAAAGCTATGAGTTAATCTCTTTAGGAGGAAATTATTATCTTGTTATTGATCAAGAGATAAAAGAGGGCGTTGTTATACTTCCTTTTGAGGAGGTAAATTCCTATGTTTAAAGGGTTTTACAGTTTTGATGCTCTTGTTGCGATGCTTATAGTTGTATTTCTCCTCTTCTTTATGATAGGTATAATTAGAGTTATTTCTTATGACATTTATGTTATTGAATACAATAAAAAGATGGAAAAGCTTTTTTTGGCTTCAGAATATGTAGTTAAGCAAAAGGCTAAGAGCTCTTACAAAACCTTTGTTAATAAACTAGAAAACCAAGACTTTTCTGAGTTTGAGAGACAACTTGGAGAAAGGCTTGACCTTAACCTAAAGATCTCTTTTGAAAGAGAAGAAGGAAGCTGTATTGTAAGATATGTTACTATTAATGAAGAGTTAAGAAAATTATTTTTTTGCTTTAGAGGGGAAGGATGAAAGCAGTAGAGGCATTATTAACATTGGCTTTTTCTATAATAATAACTGTGTTTTTTTATACAATTCCTCCAACTCCTTACAGCTTAATAGAGTATAGGTATGCTCTACTAAATGATTTTTACCAATTAATTGATTATGGTTTTTCTGCAGAAGAAATTGCTAGAGAAAGTTCATTGTGTATTGAATTCTCTAAGAATAGCCTAATTTTGGGAGAAGAGATAGCTTTTGAAACTAATAACCAATGTGGTTTTAAAGAAAGAATTGCTTTAGTAAGGTGTTATAGAGATCCTATTCTAAAGTGCACTTCTCTTGCAATAGGAGTTTAGGAAAGTGGAAAAATGATAGCAATAACAGGAGCAACATCCCGCTTAGCTTTTTGGGTAATAAAGGATTTGCTAAAAAGAGTCAGGAGGGAGAGGCTTTTATTATTAACAAGGAAAGCTAAGAAAGGATTTGTTCAAACAGATTATTCTAGAGAAGACCTCTCAAAAAAGCTGAGAAATGCAAGAATAGTTTTGCATTTTGCAGGAAGGGTTTTTGGAGATAAGAGGGAGATTTGGAAAGCTAATGTTGAGTTAACTGAAGAGCTAGTTAATTCTTTACCAAAAAAAGCTAAACTCTTTTTTTCATCCTCAATAGCTGTTTATGGGAAAAATGTGAGGGCTAATGAGTATACTAAAATAAACCCCGACACTTTTTATGCAAGAACAAAAGCGAGAGCAGAACAAATTGTTAGTTCCTTTCCAAACAGCGTTATTTTTAGAATAGGAACTCTCTATGGAGAGAATTTTGAGGAGTACTTAAAAGTTTTGAAGTTAATAAAGAGGGGAATTTGCCCTGTTTTGGGAAAGGGAAACAATCTAATCCCTCTAACTTATGTAAAAGATGTTTCAAAAGCAATAGCGCACTCAGTTTTTAGGAGAAAAAATGAAAGCATTTATTTGCTTGCTTCTCCCTCTTATCCTCAAAAACATGTTTTTGAGCTTGCAGCAAATCTTTTGAAAGTTAAGCCATTCTTTTTTCATATCCCTGTTTCCTTTGCCTTGCTTCTATCAAAGCTAAACTTCAATTCAACTAAGTTTTTGGATAAAGAACTTATCCTTTCCCTTTCTTCAAACAGGGAGTTCTTTCCTAAGAACTCAAAAAAGATTGGTTTTTCCCCAACTCCTTTGGAGAAGGGAATTAAAAGCGTGATAAATTTTTGGAAAAGGAATTCAAAGCTATGAGGAGGATAAAGTGTTATTTAGAAACGTAATATTTTTATTTAATCTATCTTAAGATCTTTTAATGAGATATCTTTTTATTTTTCTGCTTTTAGCTCCCCTATTCTTTTCCCCTCCCATAAGCACTTGTACAACCATAAACACTCCCGGCAATTACTTCTTAACCAATGATTTAATAGGAAGTGGAGATTGTATTACTATTAGCTCTTCAGATGTTTATTTAGATTGTGCTGGATTTACTTTAAGAGGAGATGGAA
>WAKO01000004.1 GCA_015523325.1 Microcaldota archaeon
CCGTTCTTAGTTATCCTCCCTATAATGGAGGAACCCAAATCCATGCTATCCTCCTCTTTTCCTCTTCAAAAACAACGCACCAAACTTCAATAATAAATTATAATATAATTAAGGTTGAAGCAAAAAGCTATAAATTAGTTTGCATGAAAAATTAGTATGGATTATTACAGAGCTAAACGAATTTTATCTCAGGTTAAAATAATAGATATAAAGACTGGAAAAAAAATAATATTGCTAAACAAAGAGGTTGCGGAAGAGAATGATATTTATATTGGTCAAAGAGTAGGGATAAAGATTGGGAAGGAGGAACATGCTGTAATAGTGGATTTAACAGAAGAGCTAGTTAGGAAAGGAGAGGTAGGTATTTTTAAGGATATTGCGGAAGAGTATGGATTAAAAGGAGGAGAAATAGTAGAGGTTTTTCCTCTTCCTTATCCAATTAGCTTGGAGGCTATAAGAAAAAAGATAAATGGGTATAGCTTGAGTAAAGAAGAAATAGAAAGCATAATCTCTGATTTGATGAGGAATAGGCTCTCAGAGGCTGAGATAGCTGCTTTTATAGTTTCTTCTCAAATTAGGGGGTTAGGAGATGAGGAGGTAATTCACTTAATAAATGCAATGGTTAACTCAGGAGAAGTTGTTGAGTTCAAAGAAAAACCAATATTAGATAAGCACTCAATAGGAGGAGTTGCTGGGAATAGGACAACTATGCTAATTGTTCCAATTGTTGCTGCTTTAAATTTAAAGATCCCTAAAACCTCTTCAAGAGCAATAACCTCTCCTGCAGGAACTGCTGATACAATGGAGGTTTTGGCTGAAGTAGAGTTTAGTGCAGAGGAGTTAAAGGAGATAGTGGAGAAGGTTAATGGAGCAATAGTTTGGGGAGGAGGAGTTAATATAGCGCCTGCAGATGATTATATGATAAGGATAAGGAGGCCCTTAAGGCTAGACCCTCAAGGAATACTAATGGCTTCTATTTTAGCAAAGAAAAAGGCTGTAAGTGCTTCTCATGTTATAGTGGATATCCCTATAGGGAGCTCAGCAAAAATAGAGGATTTTTCACAAGGAAAACAGCTGGGAAAGTACTTTCAAAGGATAGGGGAAATGATAGGAATGAAAATAGGGGTGGTAATAACAGATGGATCCTCTCCTATTGGGAATGGGGTTGGGCCTTCTTTGGAATGTAGAGATATTCTCAGAATATTAAGAGGAGATAAAAACCTCTGCTATCCTTTAATGGAAAAGTCTGCATTGCTTGCAGGAAAGCTTTTAGAGCTTAGTGGGAAGGCTACACGAAACCAAGGTTATGAGATGGCTATGCATGTTATAAAGACGGGAAAGGCTTTGAAAAAAATGAAAGAGATAATAGAAATACAAGGAGGAGACCCAAATGTAAAGGAGGATGACTTACCATTGGGAAGCTACACCTTTGAGCTAAAGGCTCCTCGCAAAGGTAGGATAAAGCATATCTCAAACAAAGCTATTTCAAAAGTGGCTAGAGATGCAGGAGCTCCTAAGGATAAAGGAGCAGGAATAGAGATATTGAAGAATAAAGGAGATGTTGTGAAGAGAGGAGACATAATTTTAAGGATTTATTCAGAATCAGAATCAAAGCTGGGGTATGCTATAAAGGCTTTAGAGGAGTTTAAACCCGTAGTTATGGATAAGATTTTGTTGGAAGAGATGTTGTGAAGAGCTGCAAAAATTAAAATAAAAATTTAAAAAATAAAAAGCAAGATTAATAGGTTATTAACTTTATTCCTTCTCTCTTATTTTTAACATTTCCTATCCTTATTCCAACCAAATACTTAACATTTTTTGAACTAGCTAAATCAACAAGCCTTTGAGTTATTATCCCATCAAATATTATGACCTCTACATTATCTTTCTCTTTAAGCACTGTTAATATATCTTTTATTGGAATATCTTCTATTAGCGAAAGTTCTTTATCATAAAGCTTAGCTGTTAGAGTTCCTCTCATTTTTGCTAATTCATCCCTAAATGTTTTTTCAATATCTCCTTCCACTTTAAGTTTTTGCTTTCTTTTTTTGGTTTCTTTAGAAACCTCCCTCTCCTTATCTCCCTTTGCTCCAACATCTTCTCTTTGTTCTCTAATTTGCTCTTTAGTGTGTTCTTTGGAGCTTTCTTTAGGAGATTCTTTTTGCCTCCTTGTCTTTATTGCTTTTTCCTCCTTTAATGAATTTCCAAAAGAAGAATTTGAAGATATGTATTGCTCCAATGGAACTCTTGTCCTCAAAGCCTTTATTATCTCTTTTCTTGTCAACTCTTCAACTTCCTTTCCTGTAGGGGCTCTTGTAACATAATCTATTTCTGCTCCTGCATTAAGTAACTCCCTCAAAATTATTGTTCCTCCTCTATCTCCATCTAAAAACACTGTGGTTTCCTTTGTTTTTGTTAATTCAAGGATTGTTTTTGAGATCTTTGCGCCTCCCAAAGAAATTACATTTGTTATATCATTTTTCAAGAGATTTATAACATCAGCTCTTCCCTCAACAAGTATTATTGAGTCACTACTCCTAACTCCAGGCCCTCCAACAAGCCTTTCCTCTCCATACTCCACCAATTCAGCACTCCTAACTTCTTTTCTTACCAATTCTGTTATTTCCCTACTATCAGGGATTTGAGTTTCTAGCATTTTCTTTAATAGCTCTTTAGCTTTCTCAATAACCTTCTTTCTTTTTTCTGTTCTGTTGTCCTCTATTTTCTCAACCTTTATCCTAGCCTCATGTGGACCAACCCTATCCACTGTTTCTAAGGATGAAGCTATCACAGCTGTTTCAACCATATCCAAAGAGGAAGGGATTATTATAGAACCAAATGTCTTTCCCTTAGAAGTTGTTATCTCAACCTCTATCCTTCCAATCCTTCCATTTCTTTGCAAATCCCTAAGGTTTAGCTCTTCCCCTAACAGTCCTTCTGTTTGCCCGAATATAGCTCCTACAACATCGCTCTTATCTATAATCCCATCAACCTCAAAGTGTGCATAAATATTGTATTTTACAGCATCTATGTATGTCTTTCCCATGTTCTCACCTCTCAACTTCTTCAACAAACTTTAGATATTTTTTATAAGCTTCCTCAAAATGCTTGAGGTTTAGCAAATAAGAGAGCATTTTCCTACTAAAAAGATCAACTTTGCTAACAGAATTGTTTTCTCTTAGCTCTTCGCTTATTCTTTTTCCCAGTTCCTCCCCAGCACTGTCAAGATCTGTTAATATTGCTACTTCTCCATGAGCTTTTTCCAAAGTTTTTTTTGAGTATGGAAATGCCTTAAGTCCTAATTTTTGCAATGAAGCCACATCCTTTTTTCCTTCAACTATGATGTATTTGTGCTTTAGCTCTTCCAAAAGATTCTCCAATGCTTTTAATGTCTTTCTCTCTCTTCTTGCTCTCATTTTATCAATGGGTTCCGAAAAAAGTAGGAGAAATCTACCAGGTGTTGTTGACTACCTCCTCACTGCATTTGCTTAGAGGAGCCATCCACACCTGGTGTGAGCATAAACAACTAAAGCATTGCTTTTTCCTCTAACAATGAAATCCATGCTGGAATAACTTTAACTATGTCAGTTTCAGTTATTATTCCTTTTAAGTTATTTTCAGCATCAACAACTATTAATTTTTTTACTTTATTCTCTCTCATTACCTTTGCAGCCTGCTCTATTGGCAAATCTGGAGTAACAACTATTAGGGGGTTGCTCATTAAATCCCCAACCCTTTTATCAATTGAACCCTCTGCAACAGCTTTTCTAACAATGTCTCTCTCTGTTATTATTCCAACAGCTTTTTCGCCTTTTGTGATTATAATGCTACCTATCTCTTGTTTTTTCATTAGCTTTGCTGCATCAACAATTGAATGCCCAACTTCCAAAGTTATTACATCCTTGATCATGATGTCTCCTACTTTTAACTCGGAACCCATAAAGGAATAGTTGCACAAAATGTTTTAAAAGTGTTGGTAAAGCGTTCCAAACTAGGAAATCGGGAAATTAAGTTAGGAAATGGAAGGAAAAAATAATTAAAGGAGTTTGTTCACTTAAAGGGCTGTGAAGATAGCAATAGTTTCTGACACACACTTTGGTTATTCAAGGTTTTATGAGGATAGCTTTAAGCAAGGAGAGGAGGCTTTGTTAAAAGCTAGTGAGTATGACCTAATTTTACATGCAGGAGATCTATTTGACACAAGATTGCCAAGTTTTGAGACATTGGAGAGGGTTATAAGGATATTTAAGAACATTAAGAAAAAGGGCAAAAAGGTAATAGCTGTGCATGGAAACCATGAGAAAAGGATAAGGGGATACACAAATCCAGTAAAGCTAATAGCTAGCTCAGGGGTTCTAAGTTATTTGCATGGAAGCGTTGAGAAATTTGAGTTAAATGGGGAAAAAATAAGCGTTCTTGGAGTTGGTTATATTCCAGAAGAGCACTCAAAAACAATAATTGAAGAAGCTGTAAAAAGGAATAAAGATAAGCTAGAGGGATTTAAAATCCTCCTTATTCATCAAATGCTTAGAGAGTTCGACCCTTTAGCAAAAAGCCCTCTAACCACTTCTTTTTTAGAGGGGCTTGGGTTTGATTTAATTGTTAATGGCCACATTCACAAGAGAAAGATAAGCAAAAGCCTAATAATTCCAGGGAGCACAGTTGTAACTTCTTTGGGAGAGGATGAAATAAAGGAGGAGAGAGGATTTGTTGTTTATGACACAGATTTAAGAAAAGGAGAATTTGTTAGGATAAACCAAAGAAAGATAGTGGCAAAGACACTTGAGTTTCATAACGCAAGCTATGAAGAAGTTAAGGAAAGTGTTGAAAAAGCATATAAGGAGGCTAAAGAAAGTGATGGGAATTGTATAGTTAGGATAAAACTAAAAGGAAGCCTAAAAGAAGGTTTAATCCCTTCTCTCCTCTCCTTTAAAGAAAAGGAAGACCTCTTTATAAAAAACGAGATAAAGGGAAACCTAATTGAAGAGCTAGAGAGGGCTAAGGAATTTTTTAATTATGAAGATATTTCAAAATGGAGTGAGGAGGAAGTGAAGAGGAAGACAGTAGAAAGAATAAAGAACAAAAAGCTACTTAACTTAATTTATGAAGGAGAGCTTGAGGATTTTGAAAAGCTTTTGGAGGAGGATTAAAATAAAAGAAAGAGCTAATTCTAATCTTAAAGAATCTAAGGGTAAGGGTAAAGTAGTAATAAACCTTATTCCTATTGAGGATGAAGATGCTCTAATAAAAGGAAGTAAAGAGTTTCCAACCCTATTTAAGGAGTGTTTTTATGAGATTGAGGAGATGGAGTTTGGATTTGAAGAGGAGTTAAATGAATTAGTTGAAATAGAATTCAAAGAGCACAAAAATCTTGAAAAGCTTAAATTAGAAAAGGAAAAGTTTAATATCTTGCTTTCTGGAACTCATTTGGCAAGTTTTTATGGGGTAAAACAACTTTGCCCAGAGGTTTTTGTGCAATTTGATTTTCATCCTGATTTGAGAGATAGTTATAAGGGAAAAAAGCTTTCCCATGCTTGTGTTGCAAAAAGAATAGCTGAATTAGGAGTTAAAATAATCCAAATTGGTATAGGAGAACAAAGCATAGAAGACTTTTATAATGCAAGAAAATACAACATAAAGCAGTTTGCTAGAGTTCCTAAGCTAAAAGAAATTCCGAATAAAAGTATTTACTTAAGCTTAGATGCTGATGCTTTTAAATTCTTTGGAGAAGTTTCTACCCCTTCCTTAAGCAAAATAGGAGAGGAAAGCTTTGAGTTTTTTGAAACATTATTAGGGAGGAAAGAAGTTGTAGGATTAGACCTAGTAGAGCTTATTGGAAAAAAAAGAGAAGTTCTAAAAGCAGCCCAACTAATAAGAAAGTTGTTGTTCTTCAAATTTTCAAAATATAAAAAGAGGGTGTAGCAGCAGTGGCTTTTCCCGGGCATAGCCCAGTACTCAGACCACCGTGGGGAGGCTTAGCTTCCGTGTTCGGAATGGGAACGGGCGTTTCCCTCCCCCTATGGCCGCTACAAAAGGTTATATTTTTGCAAATGTTTAAAAATATTTCACAAAAAAAGGAAGCATATGGACAAGTTTAAAGAAGCTAGAATAATCTCCGCAAGAGCCTTCCAATTAGCAGTTGGAGCAGATCCTACAATAAAACCAGAAAAAGGAGAAAGATTTGAAGAATTAGCAAGAAGGGAATTGGAAGAAGGAAAAGTTCCTCTAAAAGTCTTTAAAAGGAAATAAAGGAACCTTATTATTTATTACATTTTAGCTTTCTTTTCTTTCTTCAATTAAGATTATTTCAAAATAAGAGTCTGAAGTGGAGAGATTATAATAAAGAACTTTTCCTGTGTTCTTTTCAACTATGTAATTTTCTCCCAAAGAAGAATTATAGAGTATTGCTTTTCTCCCCTTGTAGTCTAATTCTTCTAATAAAGAATACCTAACCTCACCAAAGTCATAGGTTTCTCCTCCTAAATAATAAAATACCTTAACCCTAGCCTCTCCTTCTTTAGGATAAGCATAAACAAAAGGAAAAACAGTGATGTTTTCTTTACATATCCTTCCCCCTAGAGAAGGTAGGAAACACTCCCCATCAAAATAATAACTTATTGTAAAGTTCCCATTAGGAGAAAAAAAGAGATAGGTTAGGTTTTCTCCTTTTTCAAAGGATTGAGGTGCTCCTTCAATTTCATAAAAATAAGAGGGTTCTTCAACAAAAAAAGATCCTATTGCAATTATAACTAAAAAGAAATAAAAAATAAGTAAAGCATTCCTAAAAAAACTCATAAAACAAAAAATGTAAAAAGTGTTTAAAAATAGATATTAAGAGGATTATGAAGATGCTGTTACTGTGCAACTTTGCAAATCTAAAGATTTTCCTGGAATCAATGCTCCTATTACTGCTGGAGCAACTAGGTAAACAACTCCTGCAATTACTGCTCCTGTTAGGAGGTTGGTTGCCCAAACGTTTGCTCTAGCTCTTGTTTCTGCTCCCATTGTTTGTCCTGCTGCAAAGATTAAACCTGCTAGGAGTAAGGCTACTAAC
>WAKO01000005.1 GCA_015523325.1 Microcaldota archaeon
AATTAATGGAGAACCAATTTTAACAAAAGAAATAAGAGTTATAATAAATCCTCTTTCAAAAGCAACATCAAATTTATTAGTGTTTGAGCTAGAAACTCTAAAAAGAAAGTATGCTTTTCCTTTTAGTTGTATTATAATTGGAATTCTTTTGCTGAGAGGTTTTAGGCTTTCACTGCCCTCTAAAGAAAACCTTTATAAAATTAAGGATGTGCTGGATAGCTTAAAATTACAAAAGCTTTATTATAATTCTTTTAATAAGAGTGCAGTTATTCTACCTTCCTCCTTCTCTTTTCTACAAAAATTTATGGAGGATAGAGAGTTTAATGAAAAAGAGCTTATTGAGTGTGCAAAAAGGAGATTAGCTATTGTTAGGGAAATGTTAGGATCTTTTCTAATTTATGTGGTCTTATTTTTAGCGTTTTTATTAATAGTTTTCTTCCCTTCCTTTAATTTGCAGTAAGTGATAAATTTAAATATTAATAGATGAAAGCTATAACCTTATAAAGTAAGAACAGGAGAAAAACAATGAAATAAAAATGCTGGGGGGAGAGAGTTTGAAGAAACCTAAAGATCACTTTCATAAAAGCATTTATGAAACCTGTGAATTTTGTGGAATTGAATTGGAAGAGAATTTTTGGAATAAGGAGAGAATAATAAAAATAATAGGAGGAGCCATCTTATTCTTAATTGGGCTTTACTTGGAGTTTTTCACTAGTTTTACTTTTGTTTCTCAGCTCATATTTTTAGGAGTAATAGCTCTTGTAGGAAGGGGAATTATAAAGAATGCAATTAGAAATTTGAAAAAGCTTAAGTTTGATATGAATGTTCTTATGAGCATCGCAGCTTTAGGAGCTTTTTTAATTGGGCATGGGGAGGAAGGAACAGCTGTAATTTACTTATTTTATATTGCAGAATCTTTAGAAGGCTATGCTATAACAAAAGCAAGAAAATCTATAAAGGAATTGCTTGATTTAGCTCCTCCTATAGCTAGAGTTAAGAGAAAAAAGGTTATTAATGTGGATGTAGGGAGTGTTAAAGAAGGGGAAATAATAATAGTAAAACCCGGAGAAAAAATCCCTTTGGATGGAATTGTTGTGGAAGGTTCTTCTTATGTTAATCAATCCCCTATAACAGGAGAGAGTGTTCCAGTTTTTAAGAAAAAAGGAGATAAAGTTTTTGGAGGAACATTAAATGAAGAGGGATATTTGGAAATAAAAGTAACAAACAAAGCAGGAGATACTGTTTTGGATAGGATTGTAAAAGTCCTCTCTCAAGCTCAAAAAAACAAATCAAAAACAGAAAAATTCATTGACAAATTTTCAAAATACTATACTCCTCTAGTGATTACTCTTGCTTTAATTGTTATGAGTGTCCCTCCATTAATATTTGGGGGGAGCTTTGAAGAATGGCTTTATAGAGGTTTGGTTTTGCTTGTTGTAGCTTGCCCTTGTGCTTTAGCAATCTCAACCCCTGTATCTATTGTTTCTTCTCTAACCTCTTCAGCAAAAAAAGGTGTTTTAGTTAAAGGAGGAGTTTACTTGGAAGAGATAAAAAATGCTAAAGTTTTTGTATTTGATAAAACAGGAACTCTAACCAAAGGAGAACTAAAAGTTATGGATGTTGTTAGTTTTGAAAATGAAGAAAAACTTTGGAATATTGTTTATTCACTTGAGAAAAAAGCATCCCATCCAATAGCACAAGCTCTATTTAAAGAAGCTGAAAAGAGAGGAGCAAAATCTCTAAAGGTTTCTTCTTTTAAAACTCTTGTTGGAAAAGGAGTAAGGGGAACAATTTCAGGAAAAACTTACTATATTGGAAACAGAGAACCCTTTAAGTTAAATAAGAAGGTTGAAGAAATAATGAGGGAGATGGAAAATGAGGGAAAAACAGCAATATTGGTTGGGACAAAAACAAAAATTTTGGGTGTTATTGGGGTTATGGATGAAGTAAGGGAGACTTCTAAGGAAGTTATTGATAAATTAAAAGCTAGAGGAATAAAATGTATAATGCTAACTGGAGATAATGAGAGAGTTGCAAAAGCTATAGCAAAAAAACTAGGGATTGATTATTTTGCTTCTCTTCTTCCCGAGGATAAAGTTAGGATAGTTGAAGATTTGCTAAAAAAGGAGAAACATGTAGTTATGGTAGGAGATGGGGTTAATGATGCCCTAGCTTTACAAAAAGCACATGTTGGTATTGCTATGGGAAAGGGAAGTGATGTTGCTATTGAAACCGCTGATGTTGTTTTGATGAAGGATGATTTGAGGAAAATAAATTACTTATTAAAGCTAAGTGAGAAAACATTAGAGGTTATGAAGCAAAACATAGCAGCTTCTATATTAATTAAAGGAAGCCTAGGCCTAATGGCATTCTTTGGAATTGTTTCTCTTTGGTTAGCTGTTGCAATAGGGGATGTGGGATTAAGCATTGCTGTAATTGGAAATGCATTAAGGCTTGGAAAGGTAAAGGATTAGAAGGTTAAACAAATCAACCCATTCATTTTAAACTTTCTCATCAAAGAATATTTATGAAAGTTCTAACATTAAGTTTACTTCTCTTTGTGTTAGTGTTAGCTGGTTGTGTAAGTTATCAGTCTCCTCAAATAAATGAGGAAAGAGAGCAGAATTTGAATGAAGATGAGATAACCTCTCAACCAACAACCCAACCTGAAACTGAGGAAAACAAGGAAGATAATAAAAACTTAGGAAACGAACCAACTAGTGGAGAAGCCCAAGTAAGAGAGATAAGAATAGTTGCCAGACAATGGGAATTTGAACCTAATGTAATAAGAGTTAAGAAGGGAGAAAGAGTTAGGCTTATAGTAACTAGTGAAGATGTAGTTCATGGATTGGCCTTTCCTGATTATGGAATAAATAAAGAAATAGCTCCAGGAAATGAGGTTGTTATTGAGTTTGTTGCTGATAAAGGAGGGGAATTCCAAGGGTTTTGTAGCGTTTATTGTGGAGAAGGTCATTCTTCAATGAGGTTAACTTTAATAGTAGAAGAGAACTAGCCTAATAGCTGCACTTTCTTTTTTATTTTCTTTTTTATGAGTTATTCCTCAGTTATTCTTCCCGTTTTCCTAAAAAGCTTGGCAACTCTTCCAAGCTTTCAACCAAGACTTCAACAAGCTCTTTTATTTCTTTATTATTCAAGAACGTTGCAGAAGCCCCAAAATAATTTATTAGAGATTCCTCCTCCTTCTTAACCGCAAAAAACAAAATCTCATTTCTGGAGAGATTATTAGCTTCTCCCCAAACCTTTATCCATCCTTTTATAGCATTAGCAAAATCCCCTCCCTCCACCTTAAAGCTCTTAACTCCAATTTTTTCAAAAAATCCTAGGTTGTCCTTACTAAAGGAGGGGATTATAATTAGAAAGTGCTTCTTTAGTTTTTCTAATGAAAGGTATTTTCCTTTCAGATAATCTGCCAAATAAGGAGAGAATATTATTGCTTTTATTCTCTCAAGCCTTGAAGGGAAACTCCTTGCTATATCTAGATTTTTTTTCTCTTCCTTTCCCAAAGCCTCCAATATCTTATAGGTTAAATCATCTTCAGAAACAATAACGCTCTCCAAATTAGAGAGATGCTTTAATGCTTTTTCCCTAACCTTATCCATCTCCTCCAACATTTTTTCAGCTATCTTTAGTGAAACTTCTCTTCCCTCTTCTTCTTCAAAAACACTTTCTCCTCCAACCTCATTTATTAAAAAATCTGAGAAGGATTTCCTCTCCTCAAGCATCTTTTTAATTAATGAGAGCCCTTCTAGCTTTAGGTTTGATAATAAAGAGGTTGCATATTCCAATGCAAAGGAACTCTCAAATCCTTTAAGGCAGCTCTCATAACTTGCTTTTTTTACAGCTTCAAAGGAAGGTAAGAAAATAACTCCTTCCTCAACCAAAAATTTATCATTTGAAGAAAACCTAACTTCATTTTTCATTGAAAAATCCATTAGTTCTTTAAACAATATCAAGCCCTCTAGCAAATAAGAGGGTAAATTAATATCAGGAGAGCGTAGTTCAAATGTTTTAACTCTTGGATTTATCCTAACTGCTCCCCAATAAGGATTCTCTCCTCCAGCCTCTCTAAACTTTGAAAGCTCTACTCCAGCTTCAATCAAAAGCTTTCTATAAGAAAAGATCCTCTTCTTTAATGTTGAGATCAAGCTCTCAAAGCTTTCCTCATATTTTGGCAAACCTCCAAAAATACTCTCAGGATAGTAAATTCCTTCTATTTCTCCAACCTTCATATCTCTATAAAGAAAAGCTCTCACATCCTTTGCAACAACTTCTTGCTTAAAGAATGGAGAAGATTGCATAAACAAATCAAAGATAGGAACAACAGCTATCAGAAAATTATAGGAGCTTAAGAACTTTTCCAAGTTTCCTGGAATAGGATAATGAAAATGAAAGCCAACCACTCTAGCAGCTTTTTCCATCCTATCTTTTCCCCACATTTTTTCCCTAATCTCATACCTAAGCCCCTCCCTTGTTTTAGGAGTATAATTGTTTGGATAGACAGAGATAGGAAGCAAATAGAGATCTTTTTTTGATATTATCTCATCTATCTCATAAAATGTATTTATGTATTCAATCAAAGAGCTTTCTATTATTTGGCTAGGGTAAGCATTTATCTCAATAACTTCCTTTGCATATTCCTTAACTGGCTTGTGGGTTAATTTTTGGGTTAATTCAATAACCTCATCAGCTTTAGGAGAGATCTCTCCTTTATGATTTATTAGAAATAATTCAGCTTCAAACCCAACAGAAGACCTTGACACAAGGAAGGGATGCAACAAAGAATTTTAAACACTTGCTATTCTCTTCTTAAATATGGTTTTACAGGCTTATATAAATCCCCAACTAGAAAACATACTTATAAGTTTGCTTTACTTACTTGGTTTTTTTATTGCAGCAATATTTTTTTCAAAAAAAATAAAGCAGGTTTTTGAAGGATTGGGAAAGCTAAGAGCACTAAAGAAGTACTCAAAAGAGCTTGAAGAGATTGGAGGGATTTCTGAAATATTTGTGAAATATCTCTTATATTTTTTGGGGATAATATTAGCTTTATTAAATCTAGGAATTGACGTTGTGAATGTTTTTGCTGTAGAAGCTATTGAGGCTATTCCAAACCTTGTTATTGCCTTTTCCTTTATTCTAATTGGTTTTTTTATTGCAAACATTTCTAGCAAAATAGGAGAGGATTTTTTAAAAAATAAGGGCTTGGATGACTTATTTTCAAACCTTGATTTTTCTGCTTCTTCCATAATAGGAAAGCTAATCTATTACTTTGTGCTTTTGATCTCTATTATAATAGCTTTAACCCAACTTGGCTTAAGAATAGAGCTAATAGCTTGGTTAACAGTAGGGATTGTTCTCTCCTCATTTATTTTCCTACTTTTTCTGATTTATGGGATGGTAAAAGATTATTTGAAAGATTTTTTTGCGGGAATTCTGATAAGGCAAAGGAAATACTTTAGAATAGGAGAGTACATTTTAGTGGATGGAAAAAAGCTTAGAGTGATGAGAATAGGTATTTTATTCACTCAATTAAAAGGAAATGGAAGGATAATAATTAAGAGGAACTCATTCATATTGGAGAATTTAGATAGGTTTTTCAAGTAATACATAAGCTGTAGGCTTTATTCCATAAGGGGAAACAACTATTGCTTCGCTTTTTTCAGGAACTACAAATAAGCAATAAATTTCTTCTTTTCCTTCAACCTCTTTAACATTTTTTAAGCACTCGCTTCCTCTTAAATTTAATTTGAATGCTCTGTAGAGCTTTCCCCCTGCCTTAACATAAGCAGTCACTTCTTCCAAAGAAACCTCTTTTTTAGCAGGAATTAAGAGGAGAGTCCAAAATATACTACTTTTGTTGACTCTTAGGATTTCAATTCCCTCCTCCTTACTTTTAGAGAGTGTTAATTTGGCTATTACAACCTCAGCATCTCCAACTTTATTTCCTCCAGGCCTATCATAAATTGTTCCTTTATAGAGATTTCCATCAAAGTTAACCTCATTTCCTTTCCCAACTAAATCAACTTTTATTTCTGCTCCTCCATAAACAATCCTGTTCTTTCCCTTAGCTTCTATCCCCTCATTAATTGGAATTCCAACCCCTTCATAAACAATCAATTCCTGAACATTTTCTCTCCCTTCCCCTTCATTTCCAACACATCCAAATAGGAAGAGAAGGGTTAAGAAGAACAAGATTAAGGCTAGAGAAAAAGCTCTCATGCTTTCCCCCTAGCAATCTGTAAAGTTAAATTACAGAAAATTAACCAAACCATAAAGGTTTTAAATTTTTCCTAGGAAAAGAGTTTGTCAGCATGTCTCTTGAGGGTAGAATATTTTTAAATGTTTTGCTTAAAAAAGATAAAAAGCTAAAAGTCTAGCACTATTTATGGGTTGAGAAAATGAAAGAGGAGATTGATGTATTGAATTATTTTCTTAATCCTAAGATGGAAGTAATGAAAAAGCAAGAAGTGGAGAAGCTTCTGAAGGAGTATGGAATTGAAAAAAACCAACTCCCAAAAGTGCTTGAGTCTGATCCTGTTGTAAAAGCATTGAAGGCAAAGAAAGGAGATGTGATAAAAATTCATAGAAAAGACCCAACAGGAGAATACTTTTATTATAGGGTTGTTGTTTAAGGAGGATGAGCTTAAATGGTAAAGGGCATGATTGAAGCTTATTTTAGAGAGAACTCTTTAGTAAAGCAACAAATAGAGAGCTATAATAGGTTTATTGAGGAAGGGATGCAAAGAGTTGTGGATAGTATTGGAGTAATAAAAACAAATGTAGAGGGAATAGAGATAAAGTTTGGAAAGGTTAGAGTAGAACCACCAAGATTTTATGAGATAAAGGGGGGAACAAGAAGGATTTATCCTTCTGAAGCTAGGATTAGGAACATAACCTATGCAGCTCCTGTATTTTTAGAGATGAGCTTGGTTTATAGAGGGATAGAAAAGCCAAGTATGGCTTACTTTATAGGGGATTTGCCTGTAATGGTTAAGTCTAATTTATGCTATCTAAGCTCAATGACAAGAGAGGAATTAATAGCTTATGGAGAAGACCCTCTAGATCCTGGAGGATATTTTATAATAAATGGGAGTGAAAGAGTTTTAGTAGGTTTAGAGGACTTAGTTCCAAACAAAGTTTTAACAACAGTTGAGAAAGAAAACACATTAGTTTCAAAGGTTTTCTCTACAACAGAGGGAATGAAGGTAAAAATAACAGTAACAAGATCAAAAGATGGAGTTTATAGCTTAGATTTTCCCTTTGTTCCAAACACCCCTTTACTCCCTGTCTTGAGAATCCTAGGAATAAAAACTGATGAGGAGCTCATGAATGTTTTTGATACTTCAAAGCTAATAATAAAGAATGATTTGCTTTACAACATGGATGTGGAATACTCAAAAACAAAAGGAGATTATGTAAATTACATACACAACAGATTTGCTCCTGGCCATCCAAAAGACCATAAGGAAGCAAGGGTTTGGTATTTAATAGATAATTATCTCCTACCCCATTTAGGAAAAACTGAGAAGGATAGATATAAGAAAGCAATTTATTTAGTTAAAATGGCTGAGAGAACAACCCTTGTTCATCACAAAAAATTAACCCCTGATGATAAAGACCATTATGGAAATAAGAGGGTAAAGCTAACAGGGGATTTAATGGAAGAGCTTTTTAGGTATGCTTTAAACTATCTTGCAAGAGACATAGCATATCAAGCTAGCAGGGCTGATGTTAGGGGAAGGAAACTTCAAATTCAAACATTAATAAGGCCTGATGCATTTAGTGATAGAATTCTTTATGCAATGGCAACAGGAAATTGGATAGCAGGCCAAACAGGAGTTTCCCAACTTCTGGATAGAGTGAGCTTCCTCTCCTCCTTAAGCCATAGGAGAAGGCTTATCTCTCCTTTAAGCAAAAAACACCCCCACTTTGAAGCTAGAGATTTGCACGGAACTCATTATGGAAAGATCTGCCCTTCAGAAACTCCAGAAGGGCCAAGTGCTTCTCTTGTAAAAAACCTCTCCATATTTGTTGAGGTAACAACTGGGACTAATTTTGATATGGAGAAGCTCCTCAAAGATTTTGGGGTTGAGGAAAAATAAAAATAAAGGGAGGTAACAAAATGGAGGATAGAACAATTGTTTATCTTGATGGTAAATTAATAGGTTTTCATAAAGATGGAAAGGCTTTAGCTCAAAGGATAAGGGAGAAGAGGAGAATAAATGAAATCCCTTATGAGATTAATGTTTATTACAAGGAGAAGACAAATGAGCTCTTCATAAATACGAGTAGGGGAAGGGCTAGAAGACCTTATATAGTTGTTGAGAATGGAAAATCTAGATTAACTCCTGAGATTTATGAAAAGCTAAGAAAAGGAAAGCTAAGATGGAGCCACCTAATAAAAATGGGGGTCATAGAATACCTTGACGCTGAGGAGGAGGAAAACATTTATGTTGCCAAGAGCGAAGAAGAGTTGACAGAAGAACACACTCATTTGGAAATAGATCCCTCCACAATCTTTGGGATAGTTGCAGGAGTTCTTCCTTATCCTGAATACAACTCCTCTCCAAGAATAACTATGGCTAGCTCTATGGCAAAACAAAGCCTTGGTTTGTATGCCTCAAACTTTAACATGAGATATGATACAAGAGCATATGTAATGTATTATCCTCAAAGACCTGCTGTTGAAACAGATGTTTACAAAACCTTAGAGCTTTGGAAAAGACCAGCAGGACAAAACTTTGTAGTTGCTGTTATGAGCTATAAGGGATGGAATATGAGTGATGCTGTAGTTATAAATAAGGGAGCTATTGACAGAGGTTTGGGAAGAGTAATGATGCTTAGAACTTATGAGACTGAAGAGGTAAAATATCCCGGAGGGCAAAAAGACATAATAGAGCTTCCAAACCCTTCTGTTCAAGGTTATAGGGGGGAAGAAGCTTACAGAAATTTGGATGAGGATGGAGTTGTTATTCCAGAGAGTGAGGTTAAGGAGCATGATGTATTAATAGGAAAAACCTCTCCTCCAAGATTTTTGGATGAAGTAAGCATATTTGGAGCAATAGAAGAGAAGAAGAGAGAAAGCTCAGTTGTTGTTAAAGGAGGGGAAAAGGGAAAGGTTGATTCAGTAGTTTTATGTGAAGCCCCTAGTGGAAATAGGTTGATAAAGGTTAGGCTAAGGCTCCAAAAGATCCCTGAGATTGGAGATAAATTTGCTTCCCGCCATGGACAAAAAGGAGTTATTGGCTTAATTGTTCCCCAAGAAGATATGCCATTTACAAAAGATGGAATTGTCCCTGACTTAATACTAAATCCTCATGCTATTCCAAGCAGAATGACTGCAGGCCATTTGTTGGAGATGCTTGGAGGAAAAGCTAGTTGTTTGGAAGGAAAGATAATGGATGGAACTGCATTTAGTGGAAATGTAGAGGAAGACTACAAAAAAATACTTGAAAGTTATGGTTTTGAGGAGTATGGAGAGGAGGAGCTCTATGATGGAATAACAGGAAAGAAAATAAAAGTAAAGATATATGTTGGAGTTATTTATTATCAAAGACTGCACCACTTGGTTTCAAATAAAATACATGCTAGGAGTAGGGGGCCTGTTCAACTCCTTACAGCACAACCAACAGAAGGAAGGGCAAGGGAAGGTGGTTTAAGATTTGGAGAGATGGAAAGAGATACTTTAATAGGGTTTGGAGTGAGTATGATAATAAAGGATAGGCTCCTAGACCAAAGTGATAAATCCTCTCAATTAGTTTGTAAAGATTGTGGTTCAATTGCCTACAAAGATCATATAAAGAACCAAGTTTCCTGCCCTGTTTGTAAGAGCACGAACATAGTTGAAATTGAGATCTCCTATGCATTCAAGCTTTTATTGGATGAGATAAAAGCAATGGGAATATTCCCTCGCCTAATAGTTGATAAGAAAGTAAATATGGAGTGGTAATAAAAGCTAGAGGAGGTAGAAAAAATGGTTTTGCATTATAATCCTGCAGAATATGAAACAAAGAAAATAAAGTTCTCTATTTTCTCTCCAGAAACTATATTGAGTATGAGCGTTGCAGAGATAACAATTCCAGATACCTATGAGGAAGGCTATCCAATAGATAATGGATTGATGGACCAAAGGCTTGGAGTGATAGATCCGGGATTGAGATGTAAAACTTGTGGAGGAACAGAGAGAACTTGTCCTGGCCACTTTGGTCACATAACTTTAGTTAGACCAGTAATCCATGTTTTGTTTGCAAAATATATTTATGAAGCACTAGCCAGAACTTGTGAACATTGCCATAAAGTAATTACTGAAGATGTGAAAAAAAGGCCAAAGAAATGCCCGCTTTGTAAAAAGGAACTAGCAAAAATAGAGTTCCAAAAGCCAACAACATTCCTAATTAATGGAAAGGAGGTTTTGCCTACACAAATAAGGGAAATGCTCTCTGAGATTCCTGATGAGGAGGTTGAAAAGCTTGGCTTTTCTCCTCAAAACGCCCATCCTAAATGGATGGTTTTAACTGTACTTCCCGTCCCTCCTGTTAATTTAAGGCCATCCATAACTTTGGAGAGTGGAGAAAAGAGCGAAGATGATTTAACCCACAAATTGGTTGACATAATAAGAGTAAACCAAAAGCTAAAAGCAAATATAGAAGCTGGAGCCCCCCAATTAATAGTTGAAGATTTATGGAATCTCCTCCAATACCATGTTTCAACCTATTTTGATAACGAGACAGCAAACATCCCACCAGCAAGACATAGGAGTGGTAGGCCTCTAAAAACTTTAGCCCAAAGATTAAAAGGAAAAGAAGGAAGGTTTAGGTATAACTTAAGTGGAAAAAGAGTAAACTTCTCAGCCAGAACTGTAGTTAGTCCAGACCCTGTAATAACAATAAATGAGGTAGGAGTTCCTTATGAGGTTGCAGAAGAGCTAACAATTCCAATTCCAGTCACAAAATGGAATATGGAAGAGCTAAAAGATTATATAAGGAGAGAAACCTACCCAAGAGCTGTTTATGTAATAAGAGGAGATGGGAGAAGGATAAAGGTTACTGAAGCTTCAAGAGAAAAAATATTGGAAGAGCTAAAGGTTGGTTGGATTGTAGAAAGGCAACTCATTGATGGAGATGTAGTTTTATTCAACAGACAACCTTCTTTGCATAGAATAAGTATGATGGCCCATCTAGTAAAAGTATTGCCTGGGAAAACATTCAAGATAAACCCTGTTGTTACTCCTCCTTATAATGCTGACTTTGATGGAGATGAGATGAATTTACATGCACTTCAATCTGAAGAGGCTAGGGCAGAGGCAAGAGAAATAATGCTTGTAGAAAAGCAAATCCTTAGCCCACGACATGGCCATGCTATAATTTCTCCTCAAGAGGATATTGTTTCAGGAGTTTTCTTCCTAACCTCTGATGAAACAGTGCTTGATAAAAAGGAGGCTGCAAAACTTCTTTACAAGGCTGGAATAACAAAATTACCAAAACCAGATAAAGGAAAATATTACAGTGGAAAGCTTATTTTCTCAATGCTTTTACCAGATGATTTAAGTGTTAAGTTCACTTCAAAGCTAGGGAAGGAAGTAGTAATAAAGAATGGAAAGTTAATAAAAGGAGAAGTTGACAGTAAAGGGATTGAACAATACATAATAGAGAAGATCTTCCTTATGCATGGCCCCTCCTACACCACCAAATTCTTAAAAAACCTCACTGATGTTGCTTTGGAGTATTTATCAATGAAAGGGCTTAGTGTTTCCCTAAGACATTATAAAATAAGTGAAGAACACCAAAGAAAGGTCAGAGAACTCCTCCAAAAAATGGATAAGGAGATAGAAAACCTAATAATAAAGTATAAAAACAAAACCTTAGAGAGAGCTCCAGGAATGACCCTAAAAGAAACCTTAGAGAGCCTAATTCTACAAATAACTTCAAAAACAAGAGACTCTATGGGAGAAATTGTTGTAGAATCTCTAGGAGAGGATTCTCCCTCCATAATCATGGCGAGAATAGGAGCTAGAGGTAGTATTCTAAATGCTATCCAAATGTCAGCTGTTGTAGGACAACAAGTAGTTAGGAACAAAAGGCTTTGGAGAGGCTATTATGGAAGAACCCTTGTTTACTTCCACCCTAAGAAGCTAACAGGAAGGGAAAGAGGTTTTGTTTACTACTACTTCTCCAAAGGATTAGAGCCAGATGAGTTTTACCACCACGCAATGGCTGGAAGGGAGAGCATAGTTAACACAGCAATAAGAACAGCTAGAAGTGGTTATATGCAAAGAAGATTAATCCATGCTATGCAAGATTTGGTTGTGCTTGAGGATTTAACAGTTAGAGATGCAGGAGGCCAAATAATTCAAACAATTTATGGAGGGGATGGAAAAGACCCTATGTTCACAAAAGGAAAAGAGGAATATGAAACAAAACCAAAGGAGGATGATGTTGATACCGTTTAAGAATTTATAAAATGAGAGAGACAGGAGGTATTTATATGAAGAGAAGAAGCAAATTTCAAATTCCCCCTGGAGAGGCTGTTGGTATAGTAGCAGCACAAAGCATTGGAGAACCAGGAACTCAAATGACTATGAGAACTTTCCACTATGCTGGAGTTGCTGAGCATGTTCCAACAGGATTACCTAGGCTTATAGAGATAGTTGATGTAAGAAAAGAGCCAAAAAAACCTACAATAACCATAAGGCTAAAGAAGGAATATGCTAAAAAAAGAGAAATAGCTGAGAAAGTAGCCTATGAGATTGAATCCATCTTTGTAAAAGATGTAGCAAAAATAATAGAAGATGTAGAGAAGGGGATTGTTGTTGTCAGGTTTGATAAAATAGCAGGAGAGCAATTAGGAATAACTAAAGAAATGCTACTCAAGTCAATAAAAAAAGGGAAGAGAAAAATTCAGGAGAAGGGAGAAGATATAATAATTGCTGTTGATGAAGATAAGGGAAAGAAAGATGAAAAAGGAGAGAAACCAAAGCTATTCTCAAAAGCAAAAAAAGTTAGAAAACTCTTTGAAAAAATAAGCAACACTTTAATAAAAGGGATAAAGGGAATATCAAAAGCGGTTATTTTGGAAGAAGAGGGAGAATTTATAATAAGGGCCAAAGGAAGCAATATAAGGGATGTTATAAAAAATAAGTATGTGGATCCATCTAGGATTTATACTAACAACATTAAGGAAATTGAAGCTATTTATGGAATTGAAGCAGCAAGAAACGCAATAGTTAAAGAAGTAAAGGATGTGTTGGATATGCAGGGATTAACAGTAAATATTAGGCATATCATGCTTTTGGCTGATGTAATGTGTAGTGAGGGAATAATCCTTAAAGTTGGAAGACATGGATTGGCTGGAAGAAAAAGAAGTGTTCTAGCTAGAGCTGCTTTTGAGGAAACGATCCAACACCTAACAAGAGCACCTGTTATAGGAGAGGAAGATCCTTTAATTGGAACTACAGAAAACATAATAGCAGGAAAAACAGTTCCTGTTGGAACAGGAAGGGTTTTGCTTGAATTCACTCCTCCGAAAACAAAGGAAAAAACAGAGAGAAAGAAAAGGAAATAGCAACTAAAAAGCAAATAATAAAAACTTTATTAAAGAAGAAATAAAGAGTTATGGAAAGTTATAGAAAAAGATAATTTTTAGCTTATGGAGGTGTTCATTGTGAGCAATGAAGAGAAAAAAGTTGAAAGCTTGGAAGAAACTAAACTGAAAAGCAAAGAAGGGAAAAAGCCAGCTAGAAAAAGAGTTAAAAAAGATAGGGTTTCCCCTCTAATAAAAGAGATAAATATAATGCTAGAGACTGGAAAATACTCCTTTGGAGCAAGAAGAGCAAAAAGAGAATTGTTGGTTGGAGAAACAAAGGTTGTAATACTAGCTGATAAATCAAAAAAAGAAGTAAAAGAAGACATAACTTATTACTGTAAAAAAGGGAACATTCCATTAATAACTTTTGAAGGAACAAGCCTTGAGCTTGGTTCTGTTTGCGGAAGAGCTCATCCAGTTTCAGTAATAGTTGTTTTTGATGAGGGAAAATCAAAATTGGTTGAGATAGCAAAAAATATTAAATAGGGCTAGTTAAGGTTGGGATAAATGAAAGTTGAGCTAAGCGAGAAAGAAATAGCTCTTGCAAATCTTTTTGAAAAAGTTACGGGAGTTGTTCCTTTGGAATGGGTGGATTTAGGAAAAGCTATTTTTTTCATAGTTCCTTACAAAACCATAACTAGAACAATAGGGAAAGAGGGTAAAAACATAAGGATTCTTGAAAATAAGCTAAAGAAGAAGGTATTTGTTTTTGGAAACTCAAACAACATAAAGCAGTTTGCCCAAAACCTCTTCAACAATGTTAAAATCTACCATATAGAAGTAATGGATGTGATGGGGAGAAAAGAAGTGTTCATAGTAGCTGAAGATAGAGATAAAAAGAAGATATTGGGAAAAGAAGGATTGAGGCTCAAAGCTGCAAAAAAGCTAATGGAGAAGATGTTTAACGCAACTCTCCACATCAGAACAAAGAGAGCTCCAACTTAAGAAGACATCAAGCATTTAACAATACGAGTAAGTTTTTAAATATTTCCGAACACATTAAAAGAAGTTTAAAATAACTTTAAACTTAAAATTAAAAATCATAAGCTTTGATTTATGGTGATTTCATGGGAAAAGGAGCTAATGGGGAATTTGCAGGAAGAAACTTGAAAAATAAGAGAAAGAAGTATAAATGGTTGAGCAAAAAATACAAAGCAAAGAAACTAGGTTTGAAGAAGAAGTATGATGCTTTAGAAGGAGCTCCAATGGCTTCTGGAATAGTTATTGAAAAAATAGTGTTAGAGCAAAAGCAACCTCACTCTGGTTTAATAAAATGTGTTAGGGTTCAACTTAAGAAGAATGGAAAGATAGTAACAGCCCATGCTCCTAGAGATAAAGCAATAAGCTTCATAAATGAGCACGATGAAGTAGTTATAGCTGGATTAGGAGGTTCTCAAAGAGGACAAATGGGTTCTATTCCAGGAGTTAGATATAAGGTAATAGCTGTAAATGGTGTTGATTTGCAGGCATTAAGAAAAGGTAAAAGAGAGAAGCCAAAGAGATAATGAGTTAATGGAGGGATTAAATGAAAGAAACACAAGGAAAGCTTTTTGGAAAATGGGATGTTAATGTTGAGGTTGAAAACCCAAGCTTAAAGCAAGTTATCTCTTTAACTCCAGTAATATTTCCTCACACATTTGGTAGACATGCAAAAAAGCAGTTTGGAAAAGTTAAGGTAAACATTGTGGAGAGATTAATAAATAAGTTAATGAGAGGAGGAACAGGAAGGAAAGTTGGGGGAAAAGTAATAAGAACACATGGAAGGTTGCAAGGAAAAAAAATGAGGGTAATAAAAAGCGTTGAAAAAGCTTTTGATATTATTTATGAAAAAGAAAAGAAAAACCCTCTCCAACTTTTAATTAAAGCAATAGAGAATTCTGCCCCTAGAGAGGACATAACCAGAGTTGAGATGGGAGGAGTAAGCTATCAATTAGCTGTGGATATTTCAGCAACAAGAAGCCTTGATTTAGCATTAAGGAACATTGCTCTTTCCTCTTTGATGAAGTGTTTTGATAACGAAAAGTCTTTGGCAGAGGCTTTGGCAGAGGAAATAATTTATGCTGCCAAGGGAGACATACAAAATAGCTATGCAGTAAGGAGAAAAGATGAGATAGAGAGAATAGCCAAATCTGCAAGATAATTAAAACTTAAATTTTACAATACCAACTAATCTTAAATCAAACTTCGAACTTTATTATCACTTTTTTTTCCTTCTTATCTATGCTTATTTCTTTTAAAACTCCCTCCTGTGGAATTAAAAGACTTTTTTCAATCTCCTTAAGCTCTAAATTTTCTCCTTCTGAGTTCCTACAAGTAAACAAAAGCTCTTCAATACTTCCTTTATTCATCTCTAAAAATTTAACTTTAAGTCCTAATTCCTTAATTTTTTCTTCTAAGCTTTTTATAGAGGCTTCCATAGCCAGTATCTTTTTCTCTGTCTTACTTTGTTTAGCTTTCTCTAAGTTTTCAAAAAATTTCAAGTAATATTCTGAAGCAGCTTCACTTAAAGAGTACTTCTCCTCATAATCCTCTGAAAACTTTACAACTGAAAAGTCTTTTTTTATAGAAGAGAAGTATGGTTTAGCATTAATAATTAGCTCTTCCACCGCTTTATTAATCTTTTCCCTCTCCTCAGTGCTAATTTCTCCAGCTATTTTTTTCTCTTCAATTCCAAGCTTGTTTAGCAAGTAATCCTTATATCTCTTTCCTAACATAAAGGTTAACAAAGCCCCTATTGGTTTTGAGGGAAAGTTTTCAAAATAAAATTTTAAAGAAAATGGCCTAGCATTTCTGTATATTTCCTCTATACTTTTTTTGCTTCCTTTTAAAGAACCTATTAGCTTTTCCTCTTCAAAAAGATAAACATCTCCTTTTGAATGCAGCTCTATGATTAACTTATCTTTGTCAAAAGAAATCAAAAGAATTCTGTCTCCTTTAATTAATCCAATTAGATTAACTCTCTTATTCCTCAAAGACTTCCTCAACATAGATATGAAGCTGTTTTGAGCTGTTTCAAACTCCTTTTCCCCTAAAAAAGCTGCTTTTCCTAAAACTATTATTATAGAAGCATTAGAGAACTTCAGCTTTAGGAGATCTCCTTTTAAATAGGCCTTTCTAAAAAATGCCCCTTCTAATGATTTTAACTCTCTTATAATATAATTTAACTCTATTTTGTCCATCTCTCTCATTAAAACTTAGCACTCAACAAGAAATTAAATAGATTTCCCTTTAAAATTGAATAGATGAAGATCCTATTCAAAGATATTAGGAAAGGAATAATTAAAGTTTTAGCGAATGACCAAAATGATTTGTGGCATTTAAGCAATTTAATAACAAAAGGATGTTTTGTAAAAGCAAAAACGACAAGAGCGGTTAAGATTGGTCAAAAGGAAGAGAGAAAACCTGTAACCCTAAAAATAGAGGTTGAGAAAACCAGCTTTTCTAAGCTAAAAAAATCCTTAAGAATTCATGGAATAATTGTGGAAGGAAAGCCAGAGGAGTATGTTCAAAAAGGAAAACATCATAGCATTGAGATAAAAGAAGGGGAGGTAGTTGAAATAGAGAAAGAATGGTTGTCCAGTGAGTTAAAGAGATTGAATGAAGCTGTAAAAGAATCAAAAAAGCCAAAAGCTTACATAGTTTTGGTTGAAGAAAACAAAGTTCTTTTGGCTAAACTCTTAAGTTATGGTATAGAGGAAGAGGAAATATACATTCACAAAAGTAAGAAAAAAGGAGAAAGTATTGAAGAAAGGGATTTGAAGTTTTTGGAAAGGCTAGAAAAGGACAAGTTAATAATAGTGGCCGGCCCAGGTTTTTCTAAGCTAAAGGTTGCAGAATTTCTTAAGAAAAGAGGTTATAAAGTAACATTAGAGGATGTTTCTTATGCAGAAATCTCTGGAATAATTGAATTAATAGAAAAAGGAGCTCTTAAAAAAGCCCTAGAGGAGCATCATTTACAAGAGGAAAGTAAAGTTATGGGAGAGTTTGAGAAGGAATTGGTAAGAGAAGGATTAGCATGTTATGGAGTTAAAGAGGTTGAGAGGGCAATTAACTTAGGAAGTGTTAAAACCCTTCTAATATCTGAAGAGGATTTAGAAAGTTTTAGAGAATTAATAAAAAAGGCTGAAAAGCAGGGAGCAAAAATAGTAATCTTTTCTTCCCATTCTCCTTGGGGTAAAAAGATGAAAGGGCTAAAAATAGCTGCTTTGTTAAGGTTCCCTATAACTTGATAATTATATAATTATTTTTTAATGGTATTTTTTAATGGTATAATTTTTAGTTATATGTATATATTAGCCTGTTATATCATATCCATTAAAAAAGATTTTTAAATTTAACCTTTTTTAATCTTTTAAGAGTAGGGACGTTATACTCTTTGTTTATTTAACAAAGACTATTACATCTCTGCTCCTTTCTGTGTGTTGGTGCATATGTGTGTAGAAAGGAAAAAGCTATCCTATATTGTTTTAGCGTTTGTTTTAGTGACTACATTCTCAAACGCGCAAATAACATCAATAACTCTAAATGCCACTTCCCCTTACAACTTCACAACAGACAACTTAACAGCATATGTTACTGTTACTCCTTCAGATTCTCCAATATTATTTGAATGGTTCACAACAGATGGAAAACCAAAAGGAACTTTCTTAGGAAACTCAACATTAAATAACTACATTCCTTATTGGTTCACAAAATCAGGAGAAACTTGGTATGTTAATGCCACTCCTTTAAGTTTAACTGGAAATTATGATTTAGCAAATTATGGAACTTATTCTGGAAAAACTTTACCCTTAGGAGGAATTGAACCTGATCTTGGAGGAGTAACCTTCAATTATGATGGAACAAAAATGTATATAGTAGGAGGAGTATTGTCTGGATCTCAAAAAATATTGCAATTCTCTTTAACAACTCCTTATGACATTTCAACAGCAACAAACACAGCAAACTTTAGTCTTGCAGGACAAACATCAAACCCTCATTCAATGGCATTCAACAACGATGGAACAATAATGGTTGTTGTTGATTGGGTTAAGAGACATGTATATGAGTATTCTCTAACTACTCCTTATGATATTTCAACAGCTTCTTACACAGGAAAATCACTTAATGTAAGTACAAATACAGGAACTCCTATACAAATACAATTTATAGACAATGGAAGAGCATTTACAATAACAGACTATATTCCAGATGAAGTAGATAAATATGTTTTATCCACTCCTTATGACATATCAACAGCAACTTATTCTCAAACCTTAAATGTTAATTCATTAGATACAGAGATAAGAGGACATGCATGGAATAATGATGGAACAAAACTATTTGTTGAAGGATTTACAAATGATATTGTGTATGAATTTACTTTAACAACTCCTTATGATTTGTCAACAGCAACAAACACAGCAAACTTTAGTGTTTCTTCCCAATCAAATGAGGCAGTTGGAATTCAATTTAACAATGATGGTTCAATATTCTTTTTATTAGATAATATAAATGATAGTTTATTTCGATATGATGTAGGAACCTCTGCAAGAGGAACAACTGTAAAAAGCAATGAGGTTTACATAAACCCAAACACTCCTCCAACCTTAAGTGATTTCAAACCTCTCAACAACTCTGCAGTTAACCCAAACACAAACCTTCTAATCTCAGTAAATACATCAGATTATGATGGAATCTCCCAAGTTTATGCTAACTTAACTCTCCCTAACGGAACAACT
>WAKO01000006.1 GCA_015523325.1 Microcaldota archaeon
CGCCTCGGCCGGGATTCGAACCCGGGTCACGAGAGTGACAGTCTCGTATGCTAACCCCTACACCACCGAGGCTTTATTTCAAGTAATTTAAAATTATGCGAAAATAATTAAAATCATGTTGCTTCCTGTTTTAATATTTTTAAATCAATATAATAACAATTTTTATATGGAAACTCTTAGAATAGCCGCATTTTCTGATTTTCATGGGGATGAGATTGCATTAGAAAAGCTAAAGCATTTGCTAACCAATAAATATGATTATGTGCTAATAGCCGGGGATATTGAAAATAATATAAGTTATGCAGAGGAATTAGTGGAAATAGTTGGAAAATACAAAACTTTTTTTGTACCTGGAAATAATGATGGAGAGGAGATAATTAGAATATTTGATAGGAGGGGTATTTTAATACATAATAAAAGAGTTGAGTTAGCCTTTGGGTTAAACTTGGTTGGATTTGGTTTTTCTAACCCAACCCCTTTCAATACAATAGGTGAATTAAGTGAGGAGGAGATTTATGAGAGCTTATCAAACCTTAAGATTGATTCAAATACCATTCTATTAACTCATTGCCCTCCAAAAGGCATTTTAGATAAGACAAATGCTGGGTTAAATATTGGTTCTACCTCAATAAGGAGGATTTTGGAAGAAAAGTCTCCTTTAGTGAATCTTTTTGGACATGTACATGAAGTTATTGGAAAGGAATTTTTTGGTAGAACTCTTTGCATTAATATTCCTCCTGCATTTTCTCATTCTTTTTGTTCCTTAGAAATAAAGAAAGAGAAAGAAAATTTTGGTTTTGAAGTTTCTTTTCCCAAGTTTTAGTAAGTTTTATATCAGCACTCAAGATTTTCATCATTTCTCAGAAAATCCGGTGTTCATCACAATCAGATAAATGAATCCAAGGTTTTTTGAACGTTTTTGTTCTTTACTCCTCTTTCTTCTAAAAAGAACTCTCCAAAAACTCCATCAAATCCTTCTCTCCAATAAATTTCCCCTCTATTTACTTTGTAAATTGCATCAGCCAT
Organism: Microcaldota archaeon; assembly: GCA_015523325.1. Taxonomy (GTDB): domain Archaea; phylum Micrarchaeota; class Micrarchaeia; order Anstonellales; family J096; genus WAKO01. The sequence continues at coordinate 1,027 of WAKO01000006.1, forward strand.
TCTCTCTCCAACTGCTAATTTTAGCTCATCATAGCTAGCTTCATACACATTAAATTCGCTTCCAAAATATTTTATAAGCATAAAATAGCTCTCCCAAACAGCTTTTGTGTTCTCTCCTTTTCCCAAAACCTTTGCAATTAATTTTGGAAGTGGGACTATATGTTGAAAGCCTACCTTTCCTTCTGGCTTAAATCCTATTCTTTTATCACTTAGCTCATAAACCCTATGTAAAACTCCTAAAGTTAGTTTTTTCCTGCATTTTGGGCAAATATTCCCCAACTTTTCAGCTTCTTCTGGAGAAAAGGAAATGTTACATTTCCTATGCCCATCAAAGTAATATTTTCCTTCTTGGGGATAGAACTCATAGGTTTTAACAAACCCTCTTCCTGTCCTTATTGCTTCAACCAAATTGTCATAGCTTATCTCCTTTAATTCAAACACATTGGCTTCCCTTCCTAGGTTTTTAGGACTATGGGAATCAGAATTGCTAACTAAGGGATAGCTTCTACTCTCCTTTACAGCCCAATTCATTAATGGATCTGAGCTTAATCCAGTTTCTAGAGCAAGTATTTTTGGCTTTTTCCCAAAGGCTTCCTCAATACTATCCACTCCAAATTTTGACCCAAACAATGAAAACCAAGGAGTCCAAATATGAGCTGGAATTATCTCATTCCTTCTCTCTATTTGTTTTATCACTTCTATTAACTCTTCTCCATTCATAAGTAAAGTTGGCCTTGCATCACTCTCTAGGTTCCCATATTTTGAGAGCTCTTCATTTATTTGTTCAGCAATTTGTAGGGAAGGTGTTAAAATTAACACGTGTACTTTCCTTGTTTTTTCTTCAACCTCAAATATAAGAGATACTTCTACGCTTAAAATAAACCTTTGTCCATTATAAGAATAAATTCCTTCTTCCTCTTCCTTTAACTTTTCCTTTAGCTCCTTAAACCAGAGAGGATGGGTAAAATCACCTGTTGCTTGTAGTGTTATTCCCTTTATTTTAGCCCATTTACTAAGCCCTTCCAAATCACTATTCTTGGAGGTTGCCCCAGAGTATTTACTATGTATATGTAAATCAGCAACAACTCTCATTCTTTCACTCTATCATTTTAACTTTTTTCTATTAATAATATTACAAAGTGATGAAGCGAGGTATTTCTGATTAATGATGAAAAGAAGGTAAGCTGAATAACTTTAACATACATCTTCCTTCACTTTTTTTACTCCTAATGCATATATGAGCTTCCCTAATCTTGGTCCTCTCTCTTTCCCTATTAATGTTTCATAGCAAAGCCTAAATAGCTCTTTTGGAGCTATTCCCTTTTCTTTTGCAAATTCATAAACAGCATTGTGTATTTCAATGGCTTCCATCCCTTCCTTTAAGCTACATAGGAATTCTCTTACAATTCCTTCTGCTTTTTCTGGCTTATAAGAAAAGTTATAATCTTCTGGAACAAAGCCCTTTTCTATCCATTTCTCCACGTATTTTTTTATTTCCTCTATATCTTTGTGGGGAACTCCTAGATGCTTTTCTACTTTTTCCCAATCCTTATATATTTGATAATACATCAAATAATCTCTAAAGTTTCCTTTCCAATTCTTTCCCCCAACTATGCTATACGCAACCCATCTCTTTTTTTCAGCTCTGGTTAGGTTTTCTTTATCTTTTAGTGCTGCAGTTTCCTCATAATCATTTATTATTCTTAGTATGTTTTCCTTTTCAGGAATAAAATCTATGTTTTGCATTAAATCAAACTTTAACAAATAATACGCTAAAACCTTTGGAGGAATTAGCTTTATCATCTCAATTACTGGCATTCCTGAACTTTTGCTTTTTGAGTATTTTTTTCCTCTCATCAATACAAATCCATACTTAAATCCTAGAGAAGGCTCTTTTTTGAAGATCTCTTTAAAAACTAAAACTAAAGTATCCCTACTCCCTCCTTTTGTGAAGTGATCAACACCTCCTCCTTCAATACTTGTTCCAAAGTAATCTTGCCATGCTGGCCAATGTAACCTCCATTGTAGCTTCCAATTGTGATCCTTTAGATAAGCTTTTCCTTTATAACCACAACCTTTTGTATATCCCACATCTCTTGAACATTCATATTCATAAACCCCTTCCTCCAAATCAACTTTCTTAACTGTTGTAGTTGCTATTTTTCCACAATTTTCACATATAGGCATTATTGGAGACCAATCTTTTGGAAGCTTTCTCCCACTACTCTTCTCTATTACTTCTCTAGTTTTTTCTATGTTCTCTAAGTAAATAACCGCATACTTATCAAAATCTCCTCTTTCATAAACTTCATTTATTTTAACTATCTCCACATTCTCTATTCCAATCATCTCCCCTATTATTTCCTTAACCTCCTCTAAAAAATACTCTCCATAGCTCAATTCTGAGTTGGGAAAGGGAACATGACATAATGGTTTTCCTAAGTGAGGTTTCAAAAATTCCTCATACTCTTTTAAGGCTAAGGGAATTGAATCAAAAGCATCCAATATATCTCCTACAAAATAAAACTTTGCCTTCTTCCCGCTTATTTCTTCAATCTTCCTTTTTATCGCAAAAGGAAATAGAAACTCACATACTGTCCCTATATGTGCATGCCCTGAGGTGGTCATACCAGAACTAACCACATAAGGAGGGTTTTTTTTCTCTATAACCTCTCTAGCAAGCCTCTCACTCCAGTGAGTTATAGTTTTCTCTCTATTGGTTTTTTCCATGTTTACTATTTCTTCCAAATCATTTAAAAAATTCAGTTATTTTTCCCTGTTTTTTATTGTCCTTTAGCTCTTCCTCCTCTATTCCGAGCTCCTTAAGTATTTTCATAACAGCTGGAATTACTTGATTATTTATATAATACTCAGCGTCATAATCCTTAGCCAATTGGAGAGGAGTTGCTTTTTCACTTATTGTTCTTCCTTTTTTTGAGATCACATATTCTATAAGCATTCCTCTCCTAACCCTTTCTCCAGCTTTCTTCAATTTAATTGCAGCTGAAAGTTCAGGAGAAATAACTTCATAATCCTTTATCTCTTTGTTTAGTTGGGTCATTATTGCTAAATCCTTTAGCTCAACTTCTCCTTGCCTAAGCCTCCTTATGTATTTTTTGACTACTTCCTTGGCCTCTTCCTTACTTCCTTTTTGAAGTATTATCTCTAAAACCTCTCTTTGAACTTTTTTTGCAATATTGCTCCAATCCCTCCTAACCAATTCAAACCCTCTAATCTTTATTGATCCATCCTCCCCTAACAAAGCGTATTTCTTTTTTGCTCCTAAAGCTTCTGTTTTTTTACTAACAAATATTGCTCTCTTATAAAATCCTTCTAATTCCAACTCCATCTCTTTTGGAAGAGATTTATTAAACTCCTCTAAAAACTCCAATAGCTCCTCTTTGGTTTTATCCTTTAAAAGTAAAAATAAGGAGTCAGTATCAATATAAAGTACCTCAAAGCCCCTCTCCTCAGCTTTTTTCCAAGCTTCCTTTATATGTTTCCTTCCCAAAGCAGTTATGCTTTCTGCGCATTCTCTATTGTACCACCTACTCCTAGCATACCCCAGATACCCATAGAATGAATTTGAAATTATTTTAAGTGCTTGGCTTCTACTCTTAAGTCTCTCTTTCTCCCCTTTATTTTCCTCCTTCTTTATTCTTTCCTTTATTTTTTTCCTCTCGTCAACCAGCCTTTTCAGTGTTTTTGGAATTAACCCAAGAGGCTCTTTTTTAAACGCAATTCCTGTAGGAGATTTGTTTTCCCCTTCCTTAGAGATTGTTGATGGGTCTATATTGTAGCTTATTATTATGGAAGGATACAACCCCCTGAAATCTAGAACTGCAATATTATCATATATTCCTGGATTTGGAAGCTTTACAAACGCTCCTTCTATAGGATTTCTTTCTCTTTCCCTTATCTCCTCAAAAGAAGGTTTTGAAGGAATTATTTCATTTCTCTTTGTGGCTTCCCACATAAGCAAATTCTCAACAAATTGCCCAGAAGTTGATAGAGCTGCTTCCCCCAAAGGTATTTTTGAAAGCTCACTAATCTCTTTGGCTAGAGGAAGCAAAAGCCTAGCTATTTCATAAGTTACTTTGGCATCCTCCAATGAATATTCTAAAAGCTTATCTATATTTTCCTCCCATAACCTCCAAATCTTTAACCTATCTACCATCTTCTTCTCTTTTTTGAATAGAGTGTAATAAACCTCCTCCAATGTAAACCTATTTATTCCCCCTATAACTCCCATTGAAGAGAAAAGCCTTGAAATTGGATAGAGGTCAAAATGTATTATTCCCGGAATACTATAGCCGTTATTTAATCCCTTCTTTATTAATTTTGGTCTCTCTCCTTCTATTAAGCTTAGTTCTTTTGCTTTAATCCTTTTTGCTCTCTTTGTAATGTAGGGGACATCAAATGCGCTTGAGTTAAATCCAACTAAAACATCCACTCTATAAATCTTTAAGATTTCTATAAACTTCTCTATGATTTCCTTTTCATTTTTTACCTTTATTACAAATTCTTTTTCCCCCTTTGTAGTTATAACTCCATTTCCAGCTTTACTGTAAAAGCTTATACAAGCTATCTCATCCCTATTAACATTTGGTATTCCTTCAGGATTTATCACTTCAATATCAAAAGCCATAACCATTAGCTCTTCTTTTTTACCTATTTTTTCAATCTTTTCTCCTTCAATAACAATAACATCAAGAGGTGCTATTCCTTTATCATAAAGAAACCTCTTCCTAAAGGTTATATCATACTCAAAACACCTTATTCCTAGGTTGTTCTTTAAAAACGATTTTATTTTAGGCACATCAGAAGGCTTTTCTGTAATTATTTTCCATAACTCTACCCTTTTTCCAAAAAGTAGCTTTTCTTCTTCTTCAATGCCAATTATTTTGGCATCCTCAATCAACTTATTTATTCTGAGAATTTTTTCTTTTTCAAGGACTTTTTCACAATAAAAATAAGGAGAATAAAAGAACTCCTCTTTCTTATATTCCTCTCCTTTTTTTCCAAATATTTTGATTAAACTCTTACCATTTTCAAATGCATAATCATTATCAAAAAAAGCCAACCCTCTCTTCATTTGTTTCTCTCTAGCTCTCTTCTTATTAAATCTTCAACAACCTCTTTTGGAATATACCTTTTCCCTCCTATCTTTACAAAAGGAATTCTTCTCCTATCTAATCTCCTCTCCAGAGTGTTTCTTTTTATCCTTATATTTGCTTTTCTCAACCTTTCAAGAGCTTCTGGAAGTGTATAATAGTTTTTTCTTATCTCTGTCAAAGCATCAACAACCACTTTTGGAATTAACCTTCTAGAATTTATTTTTACTGAAGGTATTGAACCCTTTTCAATTCTTCCTATAAAAGCCCTTAAATTTATTTTTGGATCATATTTTTTGTATCTCTCAAAAGCTTCCCTAACGGTGTAGAATTCTTCACTCAAATTAAGCATTTGATTCAAAACAGTTATTGGAATATATCTCTTTCTTCCTATTTTTATTGAAGGAATGCTTTTCCTTTCTACTCTCCCTCCAAAAGCTCTAAAAGATATTTTAACTCCATTGGAAGTTAAATACTCATAAGCTTCTTGAACACTTAACAACCCGTCCTTTCGTAGAGTTCTTTCATTTAATAATTTCTTTTCTCCACTCAATTCCTTTACTTTTCTTTCAACTTCTTGGATAGTCCTATACATAGCTTTCATTTCTTTTTGCTTTTCCCTATTTATTTTTTCAATATCTAACTCCCTTAATTTATTAACCCACTCATCATCTATTATTTTATTTATGAAGATCCTCTTTCCAGGCATTAAGACCACCAATATGAACTTTTAAACATTTCCTATTTTTTAAATGATTCAAACATTTATAAAAGTTGTTGTTTTTTGGTTTTCTAAAGCTCCCCTTCAAACTTTGACGTTATATATTTGTAAAGCCCCACGAGTATTATTAGCCCAATAACTATTCCTCCTAAAATAATTGGGTCAAACTCAAAGCTAGCTTCCTCTTTTTCTTTAACCTTTTTGTTTACTGAGTGAACACCTTTAATGATCCTTTCATTCCCTTCCTTATCATAAGCTCTAATGCTAAATTGAGAGTTTCCAACTTTGTTGAACACAGCTTCATAATACTCTCCCTTATTCTCAGCTTCTCTAACTAATATGGTATCATCCTCAAAAGTTAGTGTTGCTATTACTTTTTCCACCCCACTAGCATACTCCCCCTTATCTTCTACATAAACCCTAACCCTAGTTTCATTCCTAACTGTTTTAATCTCAATTTTCTCAAATTCAGGAGCTTCTCTATCTAATCTTATTTCATAATTTTTCTTTGTTGGTAAGGAGAGTGGAACTTCAATAATTTCGTTAACCTCTCCAAAAACTTCAACCCTTAATTTTTGAGCATCTGAAGGAATTTTAAGTGTTGTTTTCCCTTCATAACTTTCATTTTCCCCAACAACTCTAAACATGAGTTTTTCTCCTCTAGAATTCTCTATGCTTAAGCTAACCTCATAAATAGGAAAAACTACTCTTATAAAGGAGTCCTGGTTTATGGTTACATTGTATTTTTTGCTAACTAAATCTTTATACAAAACCTCTAACTCATACCTATTTGGATAAAGGTGGATTATTCCAGTTCCTTCAAAGCTTTTCTCTCTCCTATCAATTCTCATTGTAGCATTTAGAGGATTTCCATATTGGTCTTTTACACTAACAACCAAGGGGTAAGCATTCATCTTTATTAAAACCTCTTTTGGCATTTCCTCTATATTTATTTTCTCTTCTCTCCTATAGCTTCCCAAATCAACAATGATCTCTATATTACAATCCAACTTGTCCTCATTCATTTCTCTATTCACTATAAAAAATTCAGCGATCCCACTTGAATTTGTTAAAACCTCAGGAGTGTAGGCGTATTTTGGCTCTCCCCTATCCGTTATTGTTGAAGTTACTTGATAATATATTTTTACAATAGCCCCTTCTATAGGCCTCATCCCATTATCCACAACCCTAACTCTAACCTCTTTTTCAAAACCTGGATAGCACTTTTTTGGTAGATAATCCTGTGAAGAAAATGATATGCTAGAAAAAGTTAATATTAATAGGGTAATTAAGATGAAACTGTTTATTAATAAATTCCTTCTCCTTTTATCATTTTTTTTCATTGTTTTACACTTTGAGCTAAACATTTAAAAATTTAGCTAACCAACCTCACTTCTCCGTCTTTTGAAACCTCAACAACAATTTCCTTCTCATTTTTCCACTTTACTAAAAACTTTTCTCCTCCATCCTCTCCTTCCACACTTGGGATTGCTCCTCTTTTTGCAAAACTCCTAACATAATAATTGTCTAAGCTCTTTACAATAGCTTCTTCAACCAAATTTATTTCACAACCTTCACAAATCCTGCATTCAGTAAATATCTCTTCTAAGGGTAAGTTTGCAAACCCTCTCTTTGGATAAATATAGGTTGTGTGATACCTTTTTGGACAAATAATTCCATTTTCCTCTTCAAAATAAACAACCTTCAATGTTATTAAATAATCTCCATTCAAGCGTTCCTTATTTATTATCTCCACCTTTGCATTTGGAAACTTTGCTTTTGCATCCTCAATTATCATACTCTCCACAGAGCTTGAAAGCTCTTTTCCAACAAAATTAAATTCTTGCTTTATATTTAGCAAAGCTATTATTAGAACAATTCCTAAAATCACTAGTATTAGGCTTTTTGGTAGTTCCCACTTTACTCTCCTTTTTCTCATATGCTCTTTACTCTCTAGCCATTTATTAATTTTTTCATATGCTCATAAGTAAGTTTAATTCCTTCCCTAATTTCTGTTTTTGCTTCCCAATTCAACAATTTTTTTGCTTTTTCCACATCCGCATAGCTCTCTTTAATATCTCCTTCCCTCTCTTTTTCAAAACTTATTTTTACTTTTCCAACTAGCTTTTCAATTATAGAAGTAACTTCCATTACTTTGATTCCCTCCCCTCTCCCTACATTTATTATTTCAAACCCTCTAAGTTTACTAGCCCTTATTGTAGCTTTTACTACATCCTTAACATAAATAAAATCCCTGCTTTGTTTTCCATCTCCAAAGATTCTTAATTCCTCACCTTTCATTGCTTTTTTTAGAAACCTCTCTATAACTCCATCTCCTCCTCCATATACATTAAAATACCTCAAGCAAATAACATCAAGTCCATAATTCTCGTAAAAAGCTCTTCCTTGCTCTTCATTAATTGCTTTGGTTAATCCGTAAACACTTATTGGAGTTGGAGGAGAGCCCTCTTTTAGAGGGGGCTTTTGCTCTCCATAAACTGCAGAGGAGCTAGCAATTATAACTTTTGCATCCTTTTTTCTAGCAAGCTCTAATACATTTAGTGTTCCTTTTACATTAACCTCTATTGTTTCTTTTGGCTCCTTCATACTTTTTGCAACGTCTTTTTTTGCAGCTAAATGAAATATTACTTTTATTTCCCCTAACCTTTCAAAATCCTTAAATTCCTTCCTTATATCATGCTTGATAAATTTAACCTTCTTTTTGGGCTCAACCACATCAATTATTGAAACCTCCTCAAAGCTTGAGAGCTCTTTAACTAAATGAGAACCAATAAATCCAGCCCCTCCTGTAACCAAATACATAAACAACTTTTTCTCCAATAGATTAAAAATCTTCACCCCTTCTTTTAATTATGCTCCAAGATTGTAATTTTAGGGAAAACTGGGAAAAGGCAATAAGCCTTTTTAGTGAGAACTCCCCTTACACTTTTTGGGGAGAACTTGATATTAGGTTTTATGTTCTATGCAAAATACAAAGAATACATAATAAGAAGGTTCTTGAGCTAGCTTCAAATGCTGGAGTAATAACTACTTTTATCCCAAGAGATAATGAAATAACAACAGTTGAGATAGATAAGGACTTAGTTAAAATAGCAAAAAACCTAACCAACTCAAAGAACATAAGAGAAATGCTTAAAAGGAATGGCTTTGGGATAAAAGAGTTCTTCACCTTTAACCCCATAATTTATATTCAACACCTTGCCTTAAACAGCTTTTTTGCAGAAGTTTTATACAAACCTCTCCTTAAATTAGCAAAACTTAACCTCTGTGAAGGAACCCATATTTATGTAGAGGCTGTTAAAAAATGAAGCTGGCTGTTTTAACAAGATATTTTAACTTAAAAAAGCCTTATGGTGCTGATTTAAGGATCTTTAATTTATATTCAAGGTTAAATGCAGATGTTTCAATAATAGTCCAAAAACCAGGAAGTTTAAAAACAAAAATAAATAGTATTAAAAACCTAAAAATAGTTGAAACTTTTTGTATCTTTCCTTTTCATTTCTTAACAAGGCTCCCCTCCTTAGGAAGAATTTGGAACCTTTTTAGAGAAGCCAAAGATTCAAACTTTGTAATCGCTGAATTCCATCCATTCCATTTTGTTGGTTTAGAGGCATTTTTGGTTTCAAAGCTCTTAGGAAAAAAGCTAATCCTGGATGTTCATGATATAGCCGGAGATCCTTTAGGAGAGATTTATGAGAAGCTTATGTACTCACTAGCTGATTTTATAATAGCAACCAGTGAACAACAAAAGAAATACATTTCAAAATATAATAAAAATGTCTTTGTTATTGAGAATGGAAGTGAGCTCTTTGAAAAGCCAAAATGTAATAAAAAGAAGAAAAAAACAATTATTGGCTTTTTAGGGGCTTTAACAAAGGAGAATGGAGTAGATACTCTAATTAAGGCAATGAAATATGTTGATGCCTACCTTTATTTAATTGGAGAGGGCCCCTTAATGGAAAAACTTAGGTCTTATGTTAAAGAAAACAAAATGGAAGAAAAAATAATCTTCTTTGGGTATAAACCAAAAGAAGAAGCAATAAAATTGCTTGCATGCGCTGATGTTTTGGTTGCTCCATTCCCAGAAGGAAGGGTTTTTGAAACAAACCTTCCTCTAAAAATAGCTGATTATTCTCTATTAGGAAAACCCATAGTTGTTTCAGGAGGAGAAGCATTAAAGGATTTTATTAAGAAATCCAAAGCAGGGATTTTCTCTTCCCCAAGCCCCAAAGGCTTAGCTAATTCAATAAATAAAATCCTTTCCCTCCCTAAAAAACAAAGAGAAAAATTAGGAGGGAACGCTAGGAGATATGCAGAAAAAAACCTAACTTGGGAAAGGCTTGCTGAAAAGCTAAACAAAGTTCTTTTGGAGGTGTTAAGGAAGTGAGTTTTATGAAGCTCCTCTTAGTAGTTTTCTCAAAATACGTACATTCCTTATCAATAGCCCTTTTTAGGAAAGGAATATCTCTTTCAATCTTTGATAGACTTTATCTCTCATTTTTAATAATAGAAGATCTTATTTTCGCCATCCTTAAAAGGTTCATAAATAACATGGAGAGGCCTAAAAATACGAGAAAGAGCTTTTCATTTTTTATAAACAACCAAGGTATAATAACTATTCCTAAAGGAGTTACTCTAGAAAATTTTATTTGGATGGTAACTTCTTATGATTCTCTTAAATTTAGAGACACTGAAAATTTTTTGTTTGAATTAGTAAGGAAGTCTAATTCAAACTATGTTTTAGTAGATATTGGAGCTAATATTGGATCATTCTCATTACATTTAAATAATGAATTAGGAGAAAGGTTTGTTTATTTTTATTTATTTGAACCTATAGGAGAGAACTTTCTTTATCTTAAGGAAAATGCTAAAAATAACTTAAGAAATTTTTCACTTTTCAATTTAGGATTGTTAGATAGAGATGGATACGCCTTTTTTGATACTGAAGGAGGTCTTTCAACTTTTCACGTGTCTTCTAATGGCAGAGGGGTTAAGATAAGAGTTAGAACTATTGATTCAATTTTGAGTGAAAGCCCTTCTTCTCTCAAGTACTTGAAGAAGTTTCCTGTTCTTCTTAAAATAGATGTGGAAAGAGAAGAGTTAAAAATACTTAAAGGGGCTTCAAATCTCTTAGAAAAGTCTCTACCTTTAAGTATTATTGTTGTAGAGATAAACGAGGATAAAGACAAGGTAATTAATTATTTGGATAAAAAGGGGTTTAAACTATTGAAAAATTTTGGAAATGAATTTGTATTTCTTAAATCTCTATAGCAAATTTCCATTTACTCGTTCTTATATCTTTTTTAAATGTTCATTCCAATTCTAGTTTATGAATTATAGAAAGAAGATAAAGGATTTATGGATTAAAAATGCCAAACATCTCTACTGGGGAGATGACTTTGATTCCCGCTATTTGGTTGTAGAATATCTAAAAGATTTGAAAGGAAAGAAGATACTTGATTTAGGTTGTAGTGCAGCTATTTTACATACTTTTATTGATCCCTCAAACTCAGTTGTTGGAATAGATTTGGATGAAGAAGCTTTAGAAATTGCAAAAAAGCTAAACAAAGATAAGGGTTTCAAATACATTAAAGGAGATGTTAGAGATGATTCCTTATATCCTGGAAAGTATGATGTAATAATATTTTTGGCTATGCTTGAGCTCTTCCATCCAAAAGGAAAGTTTAAGTTAGGAGATCCGGTGGAGATGTTGAAAAAGATGAAGGAACATCTAAATGATAATGGAATAATAATATTAACAACACCTAATGGAAACAACTCATATTACAAAAATAAGGCCAAGTGGAAGTTAGAAGAAGTGGAGTCATTTATAAAAAAAGCAGGATTAAAAGTAAGGAAAAGAATATTATGGAATCCTATTTCCATTCATTTAACAAAGCTTTCCTTTATTCCTTTTATGTTTGAACTATTAAGGTTTTTGTCTGAGAAATTGAATTCTAAGAATTCTGTTTCTATGTTCTATGTGTTGGAAAAATAGAACTAAGTCAATGCTTTTAAGTTTTATAGGATTACTTAATATGAAATGAGTATTGAAGTATTTGATATTCAATCCACATCCAAGAAAGAATGGGATTCATTAATATCTTTTCCTCTAACTTCTGTTTATCAGAGCTATTCCTTTGCAGTACTTATGAAAGAACTTCTTGGGGTTACTCCAAAATTTTTAATTTCTGATAATGCTAGGCTTTTATTCTTTGAAGGATATGTCCCTTTTTCTTTTAGAAATACTTTGTTACACAAGGTTTGGCTTAATATTTCTAGGAGTTTCTTTAAGGAAGTGTTTTGGGAGCGAGGTCCAGTTTTTATTTCATCTGATTCAAAAAGAGGGTTATTTGAACTTTTAACCTATCTTTCCTCCAAATATAGGATAAAGTATGCTTCATTACCACTATATTTTTCATGCAGAGATATTTTCCTTAGAGGTTTAGGGTGCGAAACATTTCATACTTTTTTATTAAATCTTAGGGATGATCTGGATAATATAAAGAAAAAATTCAAAAAGGAATTAAGAAAATCTATTAGAAAAGGTGCTGAAAAAGGAATAACAGTAAAGCTAGCCAATAGAGAAGAAGTCCCGCTCTATTATGATTTATTGAAGGAAACTAGAAATAGAACTTCCACTGGTTTTAATCAGAAGTTAGAACATCTCTACCTTTATTGGGATATTATGCATGAGGAATTTGATTCATTTGAAGTTTTTATTGCTTATAAGGAAGGTTCTCCTTTAGGTGCTTTAGGAATTCTTCATTTTAATAAAATGATGATTGAGGTTATGTCAGCTTCTTCAAATTATGCTTTAAGACTAAAGCTTCCTGTAGGAGATATTCTCAAATGGGAAGTAATAAAGTGGGGGAAGAAGAAAGGCCTACACTATTATGATTTAGCAGGAGTAAACATAAGGCCAAAAACCAAAAAAGAGGAAAATATATTGAGATTTAAAAGAAAGTGGGGAGGCGAGTTAGTTGAGTTATCCGTCATCAAAAAGAACTAATTTCCTTCATATAGGAAAAAACTTGGCTAATGTTCCTTATTTATATTCAAAGTTACTCAATGAAAGGGGGATTAGAGTTGATCTTTATATAGGAAGAATATCCGATGTTACCCAACAACCTCTATCTAAGCCAAAATGGTTGTTCTATTCAAATAATAGTATGGAAAGGATTAAACATCTGATAAAAAGTTGGAAAGAATATGAATATTATCAAACATATGCTGCTTCCTCCATTTTTGTCCAATTCTTCAATAAGCCCTATATTATATATGCGACTGGAAGTGATCTACATGTTTTGCCTTACGAAAATTCTTTAAGAGCAAAGCTTTTCTTAAGAAGTATTGAAAACTCTGAAGCTTTGTTATTTTCTAACACCCATCTTTTGGAAGATGTTTACAAACTAAAGATAAAAAGACATCATTTTGTTCCACAACCTCTATTATTTAATATAACTCCTATAAAGCCAAAACGCTTTTCCCATAAGTTAAGGAGACCTATTTTTTTTATGCCCAGTAGATTAGATTTTCAAGTGAAGAAAAATAATATCGTTCTTGAAGCTTTCAAAATTTATAAAAGAAAAGGGGGAAAGGGAAGTTTGATACTTATTGAACATGGTAGGGACTTAGCAAAATCCAAAAAAATACTTAGAGGAGTAAGAGATGTTCTATTCTTGCCACCATTAAACAAGGAAAATTTGTTTTATTTTTATAAGCTGTCTGATTTAGTGATTGATCAATTCTCCTTAGGAGCATTTGGTTTAATTTCTTTAGAAGCAATGTACAACTCAAAGCCTTTACTTACATATATTAGAAGAGACCTTTTTCTTAAATGTTATTCCACCCTTCCTAAAATATTTAATTTAAATACTGTTGAAGATATTACTTCCTTGTTTTTTAGCATTGAACAAAAAGAATGGGATCTCATAAGTATTGGAAAATCATTAAAAGAGTGGATTAAAGCTGAGCATGAAGAGGGAAAGATCTTTTATAAACTAAAGGGGATTTACAAAAAGTATAATTTCGTATGATAATTATTGTTGTAGTTTTTCATATATATAAAAATCAACATCTGTCTTATTTTTATACTCATTCTCAATAACTTTTTCTAATTTCCATCCTTTAATGTTTTTTTCCACCCATTTTGTAAACTTTCTATTTTTACAATGAGCCATTAGTTCAGGGGGATTCTCATCAGTATTTGTTGAGTATATTATAACATATCTTTTTGCAGATTTGAATAAGTCATTCATATATTTTTCAAATACCTCATCTTCCACCAAATGATAAATCACATCTAAAGATAAAGCTAGATCAGCCTTTAATATTCCAACATTATCCATAAAGCAAAAAGGTTCATATATAAAGAAGCTCTTTGTTTTATCATGTTTAAATTTTTCAATGCACTTTCTTATTGCTGTTTGTGAAACATCCAACCCTATGTATTGTTTTACTTTGAATAAAGAAAGTTGATTTCCATCTCCGCATCCAAATTCAATTAGGGAGTTTATTTTATTCTCTTTTATGAATTCATTTATAACTTTTGCTTTAAACTCAGCCAACTCTCCATAAGAACCAGCTCCAGAATTTCCTCCTTTTTGATATCTTTCTTCCCAATAATATTTTGAACCTTTAAATGAAATTTTGCTGATGAGGCTCCTCCCTATCCTTATTGGAAACTTTATTATATCTAAGCTCATATTCAGATTTGCCCCTCTTATTTTAAAAACCTTCCAACTTTCCCATATTTATGTTTTTCAAACACCCAACAGCAATAGTTGAATCTGAAAATATAGGAGAAGGAACAAAGATATGGCACTTTGCCCATATAAGAGAAAAGGCTAAAATAGGAAAAAATTGCATAATTGGAAAATCCTCCTATATTGATAGAGAAGTAGTTATTGGAGACAACGTTAAAATACAAAACTTTGTTTCTATCTACAAAGGAGTTACTATTGAAGATGATGTTTTTATAGGCCCTTCTGTAACCTTCACAAATGATAAATATCCAAGGGCTTTTTTATGGGATGATTCAAGGCTTTGTAAGACTTTGGTTAAAAAAGGAGCAAGCATAGGAGCCAATTCCACAATTATTTGTGGAGTTACGATTGGAGAATATGCAATGGTTGGAGCAGGGTCAGTGGTTACAAAAGATGTAGCCCCTCACACACTAGTAGTGGGAAACCCAGCAAAACCAATAGGCTTTGTTTGCTTTTGTGGATTCAAGCTAAATAATATAAAGAAAGAGTTAGAAGATAAAGTTATATTTGAATGCTCCAAATGCAAAAAAGAGGTGTTGATTGGAAATGATTTATACAGCAAAACCTTTTATAGGTGAAGAAGAAAAAAGAGCTGTTTTAGAAGTATTAAATTCAGGAATGATTGCTAGTGGAGAAAAGGTTAGGGAGTTTGAACAAAAATTTTCAGAATATATAGGAACAAAATTCGCAATAACAACCTCTAATGGAACAACGGCATTAGATGTTATGCTTAAAGCAAGCAATATTAAGGAAGGGGATGAAGTAATTGTTCCTTCCTTTACTTTCATTGCAACAGCAAACTCAGTTTTATATCAAAAAGCTAAACCAGTGTTTGCGGATATTGATGAAACCTATAATTTAGATATAAATTCAGTTTTAGAAAACATAACTCCTAAAACAAAAGCAATTCTCCTAGTTCATATGTTTGGTAATCCTGTAAACCTAAAACCTTTCTTAGATCTGCAAGAAGATAAAGGGATTATTATTTTTGAGGACTCCGCTCAAGCTCATGGAGCTCTCTATAAGGGGAGAAAGGTTGGTTCTTTTGGTTTAGCAAGTTCTTTCTCTTTTTATGCGACAAAAAACATGACTACTGGAGAGGGAGGGGCTGTTTTAACAAATAATGGAAAAATAGCAAAAAGAGCTAGGTTAATAATTAACCATGGCCAAACTAAAAAGTATGAACACGAGGTTTTGGGTTATAATTATAGGATGACAAACATTAATGCGGCTATTGGTTTAGAGCAGTTAAAAAAGCTAGATAGTTTTAATAAAAAGAGAAGGGAAAACTCCTACTTTTTAACCTCTAAGCTTAAAGGAGTTAATGGAATAATCCCTCCAAAAGAAACTCCTAACTCCTTCTCTGTTTATCATCAATATGTTATTAGAGTTGTTGAAGAAGAATATGGGGAATCTAGAGAAAAGCTAATAAACAGGCTTAAGGAAAACAGCATTGTTCCAGCAATCCATTATCCAAAACCGATTCATGAACAACCTCTTTATAAAAAATTGGGAATTAAACCAAAGAAAAAGCTTGAGAACACAGAAAGATTTTGCAAAGAGGTTTTAAGTCTCCCTATCCATCCTTTAGTTCCAAAAGAAGCTTTAGAAAAAATGGTAGAGATTATTTCTTAAACTCTTTTATTACTTTTTCATAAATCTTCTTTTCTCTTTTCTTCCAACTCTCTAAAGAAAAATGCTTTTCAACAAATTTCCTCCCTTCTCTTCCCATTTCTTCCAACTTTTTTTCATCTTTTAGCGCTTTCCCAATAACCTTTACAAACTCATTAACATGATATTTTTTAACCAAAAACCCAGTTTTTCCTTCCAATACAACTTCATTAGCCCATTCATTCTCATAAGTTATTATAGGAACTCCACATGCTAAAGCTTCTATAAAAGTGAATCCACCTGCAAAAGGTGAAATAAAAATTTTAGATTTATTTAAATAGTTTGGAAGCTCCTTATGTTCAATTCTCCCTAAGAATTCAACATTAATCTTTTTTTCCTTAGCTTCTTTTTCTAACCTTTCTCTTTCTTTCCCTTCCCCAATAACCCCTATTCTGATGTTTCTCATTTTTTCAGCTATTTTTATTAACATATCCACTCCCTTTATTTTCTCAACCCTACCTATAAACAATAAATCATAGTTTTTCTTCATTTTTTTTGGTTTAAAAAGAGTTAAATCTACCCAATTCCTGTGAAGAAAAATTTTATCTCTAAACTCTCCAAAAGAGTTAACATAGTTTCCAATATAATTGCTTATTACAGGGATTATAATTGATTCCTCATAAACCTTTTTCTCCAAAAAATTAGCAAAAGGCTCATAAAACCAAGGAATGTTTTTCTCAACTTTATTAACAAATTTCCTATCTGTATGAACAGAAACAACAAAAGGAACTCCTAACAATTTACTTAAGGCTAGGGCAACAATTCCTGTAGTGTGTGGAACTAATGCCCTTATTATTGTTGGTTTATTTTTTCTAAATTTAAGATACAAATATAGGATATCCCACAGCAAATTTAATGGTTTTGGAAGAATAATTTTACTAGTTATTACTTTTATCCCTTTCCTTAATTCATAATCTTTTCCATTATCAAAGGAAGAATAAACATAAACCTCTTCAAAAAGGCTTTTTTGGTTTTCAAACATCTCTTCTAAAATATCTAAATGCCCGACTCTTTTTTCTGTTTCTAAAGGATAGGCTATTATATTTAGTATTCTTTTCCCTAGCTTCATCTCTAATCCTCAAACTTTAACTCATATGTATTAAATATTATCTTTTCATCTCCCTTTCCTTTTTCAAATCCAAGCTTTTTTATTTCCTCCTCACTATATAAATCATCTATTAAAACTACATTGAACCCTTTATTTTTAAGGTAATTTGCTAGCTCTAGGCTTTTACTGTTTATTAATGATTTAATCCCTCTTCTAAAGCTAATTCCTTTAATTGCTATTCTCTCTTCTTTTGAAACTCCTTTTTCAACCATTCTCTCTATTATTTTCTTATACCAATACAAAACCATCTCATCATTTATTTCTCTTGCTTTTCTTAGGAGAGATACATCCCCATAATTATCTGAATTTTCTCTCATTTTTATTATAAACCAAGGATAGACAGGAATGCAATGCCCCCCAACTCCAACTCCAGGTTTATGAAGGTTACAATACTCATGATTTGCAAACTTTCTTACTTCAAAGTAATCTATTCCAAGTTCCTCACTAAATTTAAAAAGTTGGTTTGCTAAAGCTATGTTTACATCTCTATACACTCCTTCAAAAACCTTAATACATTCAGCAACAGTTGAATCACTCACTAATTGTAGATGGGGAATTATTTTTCTGTAGCTTTCAAAAGCTTTTTTTCCACTTTCCTTTGAGACTCCTCCAATTATTTTTGGAAAACTATTTAACCTATCTAAAACTTTACCAGCAGTTATTCTCTCAGGAGAATGTGCAAGGAAAAAATCTTTTCCCTCCTTCTTACCTCTTTTTTCTAACCACTTTTTTATCTTTTCTTTTGTTGTAAGAGGAGGGAGAGTTGTTTCAATTATAACTACGCTTCCTTTTTTCAAGTTTTTTTCAATTTCTTCGCAAGCCTTTTTCAACATAGAAAAGTCTGGACTTTTATTTTCGTCTAGCAAAAGAGGAACTATGACTATAATCAAATCACAATCCTTTATAACTTTATAATCACTATAAGCCCTGAAATTTTTCCCTAAATGTTTTTTGATTAACTCCTTAATTCCGGGCTCATCTTCAAATATCTCTTCTCCTTTATTTATCCTCTCAACTTTCTCCTTATCAATATCAACTCCTTTAACTTCAAAACCTTTTTCTGCAATAAATAAGCTTAAAGGCAACCCAACCCTACCTAATCCAATAACACTAACCTTCATTTTTACCCTCTATTATTTCAGCGATTTCAAGATTTTTTATTGCTTGTTCTACACTTACTTCAAATTCCTTTCCTTTTTTTACACATTCAGTAAAACTTTTTAGCTCCTCTCTGAGGGGTTCTTTTTTTGAGATAATTAGCTTTTCAACTATATTTTCTTGTTTGAACTCATTTCTTTTTGATTCATAAGTATCAGGCCTATAATAAATCTCCATTTCCTGCCTAATCAAATCAGCCCTTATTGTTTTTTCTTCCTCTTCTATTGTTATAGTCCTCTCCTTTATACTACTAGCTCTAGAAGCACTTAATAGGCTTTTTCCTATCATTGAAACAGCAAAATCCCTTTCATATCTTGAAAACACAACATATTCATCTTCTTCTAAAATATGCAATGCGATATCAATATCATGTATCATTAGATCTTTAACTAGGGAACCCTTCATCCTTTTTGAAGAAGGATTATGTCTCTTTAAAAAAGAGTAAATTGGCCTTTCAACTATTTTTTTTAATTCTTTAACAACTGGGTTAAATCTTTCTATATGTCCAACCCCAACAATAACTTTATTTTTCTCAACAAGCTCTTTTATTTTATAAGCCTCCTCAATATTTTGAGTTATTGGTTTTTCTATTAATGTGTTTACTCCTTTTTCAATAGCTTCTTTTGCACATTTGTAGTGATAGGGGGTTGGAACAACTATGCTTACTGCTTCACTATTTTTTAGGAGTTCTTCATAACTAGCACATGCCTTTACTTCATATTCCTTCTCTATCTCCTCAAT
Organism: Microcaldota archaeon; assembly: GCA_015523325.1. Taxonomy (GTDB): domain Archaea; phylum Micrarchaeota; class Micrarchaeia; order Anstonellales; family J096; genus WAKO01. Next base: position 20,329 of record WAKO01000006.1, read on the forward strand.
CCTTTTCTTATCTACATCATAAACATAAACCTCTCCAATCCCTTTTAACTCTGAATAAACCCTTACATGGTTTTTTCCCATATTGCCTACTCCAACAACTCCTACATCCATTAAATCTCCTCCAAAACCCTACTTATCCTTTCTCCAGCCTTTCCATCTCCAAATGGATTTTTCTCCTTAAATCCATTAATAGGCCAGAGTCCTCTCCTAAATAATTCAAAGAAATATCTGAACATAAAAGGATGGTTACCTACAACTACGTTTGTTCCTTCTAGTAAAGTTTCAACCCTTTCTGTTGTTTCTCTAAGAGTTATTACAGGTTTTTTGAAATATCTGGCCTCTTCCTGTAATCCTCCTGAATCAGTAACAACTAACTTAGCATTTTTTATTAAACTTATTGTTTTTCCATATGGTTGGGGATCTATTACTTCAATGTTCTCTCCTATTTCAAATCCATACTCTTCTATTTTACTTTTTGTTCTTGGATGAATTGGAAAAATAACTCTCATTTCTCTTCCAGCTAGGTTTAATATTCTCATTATATTACTCAACCTCTCATAAGGAACAACATTTTCTTCTCTATGAGCTGTGAATAAAATGTAATCCTCCTTCACTTCCTCCTTTATTTTTTTACTCACAAAATCTAAAACATCTACTATAACATTTCCGGTCTCATAAATTTTACCCCCAACCCTTTCCTCCCTCAAGTTAGTTGCAGAAATCTTTGTTGGAGCAAATAAATAATCTGAGATCTTATCAACAGCAATCCTGTTTTTCTCTTCAGGCATTCGTGAATCAAAACTCCTTAAACCAGCTTCAACATGGGCTAGTTTAATTCCAACTTCTTTTGTTGCTTCTCCAACTGCTAGAGTTGTATTTGTATCTCCTAACACAACCACTACATTTGGCCTTATCTCTTCTAAAACCTCTTTTGTTTTAGCCTTTATGTCCTCTTTTAAGGACGTTTTTAGGTTTAAATTAAAGTCTGGCTTATATCCAAAGAACTCAAAGAATGATTCTGAAAGCTCATAATCATAGTGTTGGCCTGTGAATAAAACTTTGAATTCCCTCCCATTCTCTTCCAATTTTTTAACAATAGGGAAAAACTTTATTATCTCAGGCCTAGCTCCTAGAGCTAATAATATCATTTTATCCTCCTATAATTTCTCTTATCACCTTATTTTTTAAAAACTCCACTTCCTTTCCTTCTAACTTTAAGAGGAAGAGAGTAGAAACTACCCCAACTATGATAACTTTTATTAAAGCTGAAACCAAGAAGCCTTCAAAATTAACTCCAACCAAAAATAAGCTTAACAAAACACCTAGGGAGAGGGGTTTTGCTAATGGAATTTTTAATCTATAACCCATCTCATTTATCTTCCTAATTATATAGATAAAGTAAATAAGCTCAAAAACATAAGCTGTAATAGTTCCAATAGCAGCTCCTAAAACTCCATATTTTGGGATGAGCAATAGGTTTAGAGAGATGTTTATGATTATTACTCCAATTGAGGAATAAATTATTGGTTTAACCCATCTTATAGCTTTTATTATGTTTGCAAACCAGCTAGCTAGGTTGGAGAAAATTATGTAAATTGCTAGGAGCTTTAGCAAATAGCTATACTCAGAATATTGAGGGATTAAAAGCAAAACTATCTCTTCGCTTAAGAAAAACACCAAAACAGAAAATATCACAGAAAAATAAATTCCTGCCTTACTTATCGTATTTGTTAATCTGTTGAAGTTCTCCTTATTATCTAAAGCACTAACCATGTAGGGAAAGGAGGTGGAAAAAATAGGGTTGATCAAAACCATCTGAGCATTTCTTAATAATGAAAAGGTTCCATTATACCCACTAACATCTTTAGGAATTGTGAAAACACCCAAAAAAGCAGTATCTATCCAATTTGCAATAAATCCTCTAGCAAACTCTATTGTTGTGCCAATTGAGTATTTTACCATATCCCAAATCTCTTTTAAGTTGGGGAATAAAGGCTTTCCAACATAGAAGTTTTTTATTACAAAGTATGTTCCAAAAAGTGTTGAGAGAAAAGTGGAGAAATAAAAAGTAATCATCGTCTCCTTAAAGCTTAGTATGGAGAAAAAGTAAAAGCCCAAGAGCATCACTACTTTTGTTGTTGAATTAACTATGTTTGTTAGAGCCAACTCCTTAAACAATTTTTTCCCTGTTAGAACATTATTTATGGTAACGAACAGCCCTATTGCAAGAATCGTTAATGGAACATCTATTAGCTTTCCATTCAGTATTGGATAAAACTTTATTATAGTTGCACCTAAGAGATAATAGCTTGTTATTAGAAGGGCAAAAAGTATTGCAAAAGAAGAGATGAAGTAGTAGAGGATAAGTCCCTTTTGCTTCTTAAGGTTTTTTTCAAGAAAAGGAAAATACCTTGATGCAATTCCGGAAAGAGGATAAAGGGTTGGAAGCATTATTAAATAAGCTAGGGTTAATAGAATAAAGTAAGAAGCACTATCTTCTGGAGAAAGCAGCCTTATTATTAAAATTTGAAATACAAAACCCAATGTTTTTGAAAGTATGTTTCCTATGTAGCTCCACTTTATACTTTTAACTAAGCCCATCCTCAAGCCCTCTGAGTTGCTTATCTCTAAAATTATTTAAAGCTTTTAATATAATTAAATTGGAATTTTGGTTTTTAGCCTACTAAAGGTTTTTTAATTTTGCTCTTTATTTAGTTATTGCTATTCTCGTAAAAGAGACCTGTAATTAAATAGAGTTTCCCTCCCAAAGCAGGGTTATGATATATAAGTGGGATTTTTTACAAATTCCTGTTTTTACCACCACCCCCCAAAGTTTTCTCTCCCTCTTCTACAAAACTCCTGTGGTAATTTTCATGTAGAACATGTAGAATTATGAAGAAATGAACTGCGACTTCCTATTTCTTTTAGTTTATAGTATAATACGTCTTGTGTAGAACATGTAGAATTATGAAGAAATGAACTGCGACATAAAGAAAAATAGGGTTTTTAGAATTAAGAAAAAGTAGAACATGTAGAATTATGAAGAAATGAACTGCGACGGGGCTAGAATCCCCTCTAGAGCTCTCCTTGAGGAGTACGTAGAACATGTAGAATTATGAAGAAATGAACTGCGACATATAAAATACAATTCTCAAAATTGTATACCACTTTAGTAGAACATGTAGAATTATGAAGAAATGAACTGCGACCTATCTCTTGAAATCCTTCTTAACCTCATACTATCACCTCCTACGTAGAACATGTAGAATTATGAAGAAATGAACTGCGACCTGTTCTGCTATTTCTCCAACTTCATCAATTATCAGAGTAGAACATGTAGAATTATGAAGAAATGAACTGCGACCTTTGAATACTATTCATTTTTTTAATTAAATAATCAGTAGAACATGTAGAATTATGAAGAAATGAACTGCGACCTGACTTCTTTCTCTGTTAACCAAAGATACCACTTAACTGTAGAACATGTAGAATTATGAAGAAATGAACTGCGACGCTCCTCAGGAGCAGGAATCCTTTTGGGAGGTTTTCGACTTAGAACATGTAGAATTATGAAGAAATGAAC
>WAKO01000007.1 GCA_015523325.1 Microcaldota archaeon
ATTTTTCTCTTCTTATCTACTCCTAAAAGTTCTTCAATTGCTAAAGAAAGTTCTTTTTTAATTACTCTTTTAATTGAGTTTTTACTTCTCAAAGAAGCTAGCTTTTTTGAAAGCTCCTTTAATCCCAAAGAATTTTTTATCCACCTAACAAAATCTCCCTTTGCAATATGATAATCTGCCTCCTCCGAAACTTCTAAATAAGTTAGGAGGTCAATCAAATTAGAGAGCTCTCTTCCATCTTTAGTGAAAAACTTTTGGTCTGGAGGGGCTTCAATAAAGATATTTTCCACTTCTTCTAAATCCCCATAGTTTTCTCCATTAAATCTACTCTTTATTTGAGCTTCCAAATCCTTGAGAGCATTTATAAAATTAATAAACGCCTCATAAGGGGATTCATAAGGATTAAAGTATTTGTGAACATCTCCATCCTCAAACCATTTAGTACACATATAATAAAAGTGATCAGAAGTTTGGAGAAGTCTCCATCTTCTTATCAAGCTTTCTTCCTTTTTTACACTTCTACTATTATGAAAAAACTTTTGAAAGGAGTAAAGCTTTGAGATAGCAAACTTTTGCATATCATTCCCCAACCAAGCAGTTAAATCTCTCTCTGTATCTGCCCAAGAGACTATTTTTTCCACGTCTATTTCCCCTACTTCTTTATGCTTTCTAATTGCTTCTGAAGGAGTAGTAAAACCATGTCCTTCCTTTATTAAATAAGGTGGGAGATGAGCCAAAAAGTCAAAAATACCTGTTTCTTCCCATTGATGCTCTCCAAAGGTCTCATAATCCATGAAAAGATTAACAACATCTCCTTTAATGTTATTTAACCAGTAAGCAAACTTATCAGCTGTCAAGGGATGTTCTTCCCACTCCCTGTTTGAAAATCTAAAGGAAATGTCATCACTAAGCCTATAATTTCTTAATAAAACCTTAAGCTTACTTCCTTTTGCTTTATACAAAAAGTTAGGATTGTTGTTGTAGAGGAGGTAATCCACTCCTTCTCCCAAAACAGCTTTAAACCCTAAAAACTCAACAGTTTTTGCAATTGAGTTTGAATAAATAAGTTCTGTGTTTCTAAAAACCTTTGGAACTCTATTAAAGTATTTTTTAATTGCCTTTTTATGCTCCTCAACCTGTAGTAAAAATTCTCTTTTTGAATATAAAAATGAAAGAGAATGATAATAGGTTTCTCCAAGAAACTCAACCTGCTTTGTATCAGCCAATTGTTGAAATAGGTTTAAAACATCCTCTCTATGCTCTTCTAGCTGTTCCAGCAAAACCCCAGAAAAGGAAAATGATAGTTTAAGTTCAGGATGTTTTTCAAGTAACCTAAGCCAAAGCTTTGTAGCTGGAATATAACATTTTGTAGAGACTTTATCAAGTATTGCTTTATTGTTTAATCTAACTTCTGGACTATCAAAGTAATCCACTCCTTTACCAACCTCAAATATGGAGATCCTCTTTATTCTTTTTGGTTGGTGAACTTGAAAATAAAAGCAAACATCAACCATTCTTTTCCCTCAACAAATACTCATATACTTCCTTTATTTTCCTTGCTGACTTCTCCCATTTTAATGAGCTAAGCTCCTTTTTTGCATTTGATAAAACCTCTTTATGTAAAACCTCATTCTCTAGCAAATGTAAAACATATTCTGCAAACCTATCAACATCCCAAAAATCAGCTTTTAAGCAGTGTTTTATTACTTCTGAAACACCGCTTTGCTTTGAAATAACTATTGGAGTGGAAGAAGCTAAAGCCTCTAAAGCAGAAATCCCAAAAGGTTCTGAAACAGAGGGCATAACATAAACATCTGCTATAGAATACATCTTCTTTACCTCTTCATTTGATAGAAAACCAGTGAAGATAACCTTATCTGCTATTCCTAATGATACTGCCATTTCTATAAGTTGTTTTTCCATCTCCCCACTGCCAGCAACAACAAAAACCACATCATCCCTAAACTCTGAAACCCTTTTTGCTACTCTCAAAAAGTAATCAGGTCCTTTTTGCAAGGTAAGCCTTCCAAGGAAAAGAACTATTTTATAGTGCTTCTTTATCTCTTCAAAACTCTCAAAAAAATCTTGTTCTTCTATTGCATTGTGAACAACAAAAACCTTTGAAGGATCAACCCCATACTTCTTTACTATCAAATCTTTTGTGTAATTGCTAACAACAATTATTGCATCAGCCTCCTTAAGGCCAAGCTCCTCCAGCTTATGAACATAAGAAGAGCCATAATTCAAACCAGTCCTATCAAATTCTGTAGCATGAACATGAAAAACTAAGGGCTTTCCAGTAAGCTTTTTTATGACTAAACCTGCCTTTATTGTCAACCAATCATGGCAATGAATTACATCAAAATCTAATTTTGCTAGCTTTTTTGCGGCTTTGCTATAGTTCTCAACCTCTTCAAAAAGGCTATTTGAATAAAGCTCTCCATTAAAAACCTTTAAAGAGAAATAAGTATAGAGAAAATCATCCATATAATAATTAGATTTCTTAGGTCTTTTTTCCTCAGAGCAAAATATTAAATCCATAAAATCAAAAGAGATATTGAATTTTCTAGGCAGTACAAAGGATATTTTCACTCCTAAAGAAGAGAGATATTTTGTTATAAAAAAGCAAGCAGTTCCAAGCCCTCCTTTTTGTAATGGAGCAATCTCCCACCCTAGCATTAATACTCTCATAAAACCCCACTTTTATTAATTTTAAGAGCACTTAAAATCTATAAGAATTAGCTAAGTTTTTATATAAAAAGATTTCTTGATGTATTCACAAAAAACCAAATAAGAAAACAAAGAAGATGGGAAACAAAATCTTGAATTTCTATTATTATGCTATTCAACAGTAACGCTTTTTGCTAGATTTCTTGGTTTATCAGTATCCAATCCCCTTTCTCTAGCTGTGTAATAAGCTAAAAGTTGTAAAGGAATTAGCTCTGCAAAAGGATAATAAAGAGGATCTTTTGGCTTTGCAATATTTATGGAATTATCTAAAGCAACATCACTTAAGAGAATTGTTTTTGCTCCTCTTGCCCTAACCTCTTGGATATTACTTAATGTTTTCTCGTATGTCTCATCTTTAGGAACTAAAAATATAGCCAAACTATCTTCATCTATTAAGGAAATGGGGCCATGTTTTAATTCTCCAGCTGGATAGGCTTCAGAGTGTATATAAGTTATTTCTTTTAACTTTAAACTTCCCTCCATTGCTAAAGGAAAATTCAATCCCCTACCAAGGTAAAAAACGTGTTCTTTATTTGCTATTTCTTTTGAGAATTTTTTAACAACCTGTTTGTTCTCTTCTCTCAAAGAATAATTTATAATCCTCTTTATCTCTTCTCCATCTATTCTCTTAGAGAGTTTATAAGTTATAACAAGTTGGGCTAGAAAGGTTTTAGTTGCAGCAACTCCTACCTCCAAACCAGCATTCAAATAAACAGAGTAATCACTTATTCTATCCAAAGAGCTTCCTCTTATATTTGTTATAACTCCTATTTTAGCATTTCTCTCTTTTGCAAATTTAACAGCTTTTAAAGTATCAGCTGTTTCCCCACTTTGAGAAAACGCTATAACCAAAGTGTTTTTATCTGGCCTCTTAAAAAATTTGTATTCTGAAGAAATCATAACATCGCTTTCAATTCCTTTTTCCCTCTCTAAAAGATATTTCAGCATTCTTGCAGCATGATAGCTAGTTCCAGCTCCTATAATGTGTATTCTATCAAACTCCTCAATTGCCCTTTCCAAATCCTTTGTATTTGAATTGAGCATGTCTGTTATTCTATAGCCTTGCTCTTCAATTTCCTTAAGCATAAAATATTCATACTCTCCTTTTTCAACATCTTCTGGAGAAAAGGAAACCTTAACTGCTCTTCTACTGGCTTTTTTACCTGAGAGAGCATTAAAAATAGCTTCTCTATCTTTTGAAATATAACCAAAGTCATAATCCTCCAAATAAATAACATCATTTGTGTGTTTCAAAAAAGCAGCAACATCACTTCCTAAAAACATCTCACCTTTTCCTATTCCAACTATTAGAGGTGAATCCTTTTTAGCAAAATAAATCTTATCTTCTCCCTTAATCAACAAAGCAAATGCATAACTACCTTTTAGTTCTAATAATGCACTCCTTATAGCCTCCATAGGAAGCTTTGTCTTTAATTCCTCTTCTATTAAGTGGGCTATTAGTTCAGTGTCTGTTTCAGACCTAATTTTATGATTTCTTAGCTTTTCTCTAAGTTCTTCAACGTTCTCAATAACTCCATTATGCACAATAGCTATGTTATTAAAGCAATCAAATTGAGGATGAGCGTTTTCCTTACTAACTCCTCCATGTGTTGCCCATCTTGTGTGGGCTATTCCTATCTTTCCTTCTAACTCTTCTTTTAAAGCTTCCTCAATCTTTCCAACATCTTTGTTTACCTTTATTTCCTTTTCCAACACAGCTATTCCAGCAGAATCATAGCCTCTATACTCAATTCTCTTAAGCCCTTCCTTTAAGATAGGAAAAGCTTCTTTTTCCCCAATATAAGCACAAATACCGCACACAAAGTAAGAATAGCAAATCTTATTTTTAAGCTTTTATTTTTTCTTTGTTTTTCTTAGCTCCAAGCAAAGAGAAGGGGTAAAGATAAGCTAAATAAAATAAGTATAAGAGGAATAAAGAAATTACCAAGAAAACAACTCCCACAATAGAAAAATAGGTCTCATAAAACCCATTGAAGGTTAATTGTAATGAGCCAACTATTAAACCAAAAAGGAAAGAGAAAATTAGGAAAGAGATAAAAAGCAAGATTAATAGTGTATATGCTATAAAGTTAACAATAAGAAAGTATAATAAGGAAGCAAACAGAAACTTTACACCCTCAACACTAAGCAAATTTCTTAGCACTTCCTTATAGAGCTTAAACTCATTAAATTTTTCATTTGAAAGTAGAAAAGAGAGAGATAAAATAAAGCAAAAGAATAGAAGGGTTGGAATAAGAAAGGAAAATAAAGCTATAACTAGAAGATCAATAGATATTTTTTCAGTTAACCAAGATAAATAAGCATCCTCAACATCTATTTCTAAAATATTAACAATACGAAAATAAAAATAAAGAAATGATAAGGCAAAAGCTAAAAAGGAGATGAAGTGAGTAAGGAGAGAAAGCTTTATGGCTTTTAATGTTAGAGTTTTCTCTGAATAAATTTCCCGAAATAGGTGGGAGAGGGGTTTTTCTTCTTGCTTCTCTATAAAATTGTTAGCTTCTCTAAAGAATTTTAAAATAAAGAGAAAGTTTAAAGCTTGTAAAACTGAAAAGATTGCAAAAGCCGCTAATACTAAAATATAAAACAAAATTGAATCCTGAACGCTCTTTGAAACCCAAATAATAGCTAAAGCCAATAAAGTAAAGCCAGCAAATACTAAAAGTTGAACAAAATAGGAGAGAAAAAGTCTTTTGAATGTGCTTAAAAAAGACCTTTTTTGTGTTAAAACATATTTAGAAAGGAAGTCAAGAAAGTTGTTCATAAAAAAGGAGATGTTATTCCAAAAACCTCTTGGAAGCATAATTTCCATAAATAACGTTTTTATGAAAAATCTTTAAAAAATGATTAAAGAAAATTCTTAGTTGATTGTTAGGGATTGAAGGAATAAGCGTTATTCGGAGTAGCTTGCTTCTTTTACAAAATACTCTATAAATTCTAGTTTTTGGAATTCTTTTTGATTTTTGTGAAATCTAAAAGTAACAGAACCTCTCTCAACCTCTTTCCTTCCTATTATAAGGAGGGGGACTCTTTTTTCAATTGACTCTTTTACAACCTTTGAAAGATTTGAGGGAGGTTTGTATAGCTCAATCCTTGCCTTAGGATATCTTCTCTTAATCTCCTCATATATTTCCTTACTATAAAGTAATTGGTCATCAGTTAAAGGAACAACTCTAAGTTGGATTGGAAGTAAAAATAAAGGAAGCCAACCTTGAGTATGCTCTAATAAAACGCCAATAAATCTCTCTAAACTTCCTAGAATAGCTCTATGTATTAGGATGGGTCTTTGTTTTTTTCCTTTTTCATCAATATAAGTAAGGTTAAACCTCTCAGGAAGATTAAAATCCAATTGAATTGTTCCTAATTGCCATCTCCTCCCAATTGAATCTCTTACTTCAACATCTATCTTAGGACCATAAAAAGCTCCTTCTCCTTCTTTAACTTCATAAACAATATCATTTTCCTCAAGCGCTCCTCTAAGCATATCTATAGCCCTATCCCATATTTTCTTTTCTCCTATATGCTTTTCAGGCATTGTAGAGAGATAATATTTTCTTTCATACAAACCAAAATCATCAAAGGTTTCATTAATTAGTTGCAGAACTTCACTAACAACTAACTTTATTTGAGAGGAAGTACAAAAAATATGAGAATCGTCTTGTGTAAAGCTCCTAACTCTTAATAAACCATTTAAAACCCCACTCAACTCATGCCTATGCACATATCCAAATTCAAAAAGCTTTAGAGGGAGTTCTGAAAAAGTTCTAAATTTTGATTTATAGAGCAATATATGGGCTGGACAATTCATAGGCTTTATTCCATATTCCTCATTATCAACCTTTAAAAAGTACATATTCTCCTTATATTTTTCATAATGCCCTGATGTTTTCCAAAGTCCGCTCTTATAAATAATTGGTGTTTTTACAAGCTTGTAATCTCTCTTCTCATGGAGATTCTGAATGTATTTTCTAAGAGAATCAAACACAATAAAACCATTAGGTTCCCAAAATATATGGCCAGAGCCTGCCTCATCAAATGTCTTAAAAAGCTCCATCTTTTTAGCAATCTCATTATGAGTTAACTTGCTCATAATATACCTCCTTTATTATTCACTTAATTTCTTAGAAGTGAGAATTAAAGATATTTTGGTTGGAGAAAAGATAAATACCTCATAGCCCTCCCTTCCAAACAAATCTTTTAATTCTTCTCTATCAAACCTATAAGATATTAATCCTTCTTTAGTAACAACATATTCATCTGTAGACTCAATAACAGTCCATCCTGCTCTTTCATACAATAACTTTTGGTAGGGGAGGGCTTTCTTACTGTAAACTGAAACTATCAACACCCCCCCTCTTCAAAAAAGAGTACATATTATCTATAGCAACGCTTCTCTCCTCTTTGAGAAAAGTTCCAAATGTATTGAACATACATAAAACATAATCAAATTTTCCCAAGTCCCTCACATTATCATTAAAATCTTTACAAATATCCAACTCAACTATCCTAATACTTTCAAATTTACTATATTTATTTTTTGCTGCCTCTACAACTTCAGGAACATAATCAATCCCTACAATTTCTCCAGCCCAGTCAAGCAATGCATCAACTATTCTCCCCAATCCAACTCCAATCTCCAAAACTCTTTTACCCGGTTTTAAAAAACTTCTTAAGAAAGTTTCTTCAAGAATATGGTATTTCTCTACTTCAGATGTCTTATAACTTTTATGCTGAGTTCTTTGCCCCACTGTAGAGTAAAAATGCCTTAGTTTTTCTTTACTTACTTTCATATATAATCACTTTGCTCCTTTAACAAAATACTCTATAAATTCTAGCTTAGGAAGTTTTTTGCTCTTGAGGGGTCTAAAAACATAAAAATCATGCCTTCTTAAACTTCTCAGTTAACAAGAAAAATGGGATAAAGGAAAATGAATAAAGTATAGATGAAAAGGCAACTCCTAGGAGAATAAAAACAGGGAGCAATACTACAAATGCTAATATTCCTCCTAGAGCAAGAAGTGCCATAAATATTAAAGCTAGAATAATTGCTACAACCATTAAAACTAATCCAACTATTAAATAGGAGAGAAATAGCTTAACACCTCCTATTCCTAAAAATGCCTTTGCATTTTCAACATAGCTAGCCATTATATCATTAAATGAAAGGCTTTTTGCTTTCTTCCCATTAAAATACCAATAAGAAACTAAAGATGAGAAAGGATAATAGATTACAAACACAGACAATAATCCTACTAATAAAGTAATTAAGAAGTTTCCAGAAAATATTGTTGTAAGCAACAAAAAAACACCATATACAATAGCATACATAATGGATAAGAGGAAGAAGTACTTCAATTTATCTGCTGAAAAGGAAGTCTTAACAAAATCAACAACACCTAATGGTGGGGCTTTATTTTTATTAGATAAATTATATGATTCCCAAGAGACAAATGAAGCTAAAGAATATATGATAGGAAGAATAACAAGCAATGCAGCAACTGATAATAATAATGAAATAATATCAGCTAAAGGAAGGATTAGTGATAAAAACATTCCAATCATAAGAACCAGTGATATGGCTATTTGAACAGCAAAAGTTATAGCAAGTGTAGCTAATATTTTTAAGAAAGCTCCTAATCCTCCTTTAGATAAATAAATTAAACCTGCTTTCACTCCTGAAATAACAAATGAGAGGTACTCTCTAAAAGAAAGAGAGTTTATCTCTTCTTTTTTAAAGAACATAGGTAAATAACCTCAAAAAGATTTAAAAAGCTAACTTAAGCTTAAAATTTGCTAAAATCTTAGTAGAGGAGAATTCAAGAGAAACTAATTTCACCCACTTGGTTATATTAAGTTAATTAGAGGTTAGCTCATGAAAGGGATAAATGAAGAAAAAAATTATTGTTATAAGAAGGAAACAGATTATGAGTTTGGAGAAGCTGTTGAAAAAGTAAAAGAAAAGCTAGTGGAGAACAACTTCAAAATTATGGCTGAGATAAATGCAAAAGAGATATTTAAGCAAAAGCTTGGAAAAGATTTTGTAGATTATGTTATAATATCTGTATGTAACGCTAAATACTCTTATAGAATTTTAGGAGAGGATAAGGATTTAGGAGTTTTCCTTCCTTGCTCATTCATTATTTACAGAGAGGACAACAAAACAGTAGTTGCAGTAGGTGAGCCTAAAAAGCTCATGGAAATAGCAAAAAATGAGAATGCTTTAGAAACCGCTGGAGAAGTAGAGAAAATATTCAGAGAGATAATAAACTCTCTATAAAGATTTTTCCATAAAGCATAAATTCCTAGCTAAGTTATAAAAAATAATTAAACAGCAAAGACAGAAAAATACCACTAAAAAAGAAAGGCTTTTATTTCCAAAAAAAGTTCTTGAGTAGATGAGGAAAAGAGTAGTTTTTGTAGCAAATGAGATATTAATAAAAGACATAACAGGATATGCTGGAGGTTTAGGGATTTTATCAGGAGGGTTGTTAAGTTCTGCAAGAGACATTGGATATCCTTTAATTGGAGTAACATTGGTTAATAAAGGAGGTTATGTAAAACACAAAATAGAGAACGGAAGCATCATTGATTTAGAAGACCCTTATGAACCTCAAACTTATTTCAAAGAATTAAAAGAGAGATTTTACATAGATCTAAAAGGAACTAGAGTTTACTTTAAAGTATGGCAAGATAAGTTGAGCGAGGATGTTTCAATTTATTTTATAGACACTGATGTTAAAGAAAATGAAGAGTGGAAGAGAAAATTAACTTATAGGCTTTATGTTGATGAGAGCGAAGACCAAAAAATACTTAGAAGGCTCTTGTTAGGATTGGGGACGCTTGAAATAACTGAAAAGTTAAACATACCTGTAAGAAAGTATCATTTGAATGAATCTCATTGTGCGTTTTTAGCAATAGAACTCTTTAAGAGAGAGCTAAACAAGGATAAAGTGAAGAAAAATGTTGTGTTTACAACTCACACTCCCTTACCCCATGGACATGAAAAATTCTCATATGATTTAATAGAAAAATATTATTCTATTCCTCAAAGAATAAAGGATTTATCCCCTGAAGTGCTTGACACAACCTATATTCTCTTTGAGCTTTCCTCTTATGTTAATGCCGTTTCCTGGGATCATTGGAGGTTGTTGAGAAGAGATTATCCAAACAAAAGATTTGATTACATCACAAATGGAGTTCACAGCAAATGGGTGGAGGAAGAGATGAGAGAGCTCTATGATAAGTACTTAAAAGGTTGGTTCTTAAATCCAAGAAAATTCATAAATGCTGGAACTATTCCTTTAGAAGAATTGGAAAATGCAAGGATAGGATCAAAAAAGGCACTTGTAAATTTTATAAATTCAAATTCCTATCTAAACAAACCTTTTGAAGAAACAAAGTTTTTGATATCAATAAGGAGGAGAATAACAAGGTATAAAATGAATGACCTTCCTCTCAAAGATATAGAGAAACTTGAAAGCCTAGCAAAAAGATATTCTTTGCAAATATTTATTTCTGGAGTAACACACCCTTATGACATAGAAGGAAAGGAAATGATAAAGAAGATGTATGATTCAATGTCAGTATTGAACTACACTAATCTAGCTCTATTCTTTAAAAATGGAAAGTTCTTTGAGAGAATTGGAATATCTGGAGGAGATTTGTTATTACATACCTCTGTTCCTCCTCTAGAAGCTTGTGGAACTTCTTGGATGAGAGCTGCTTTAAATGGAGTCCCTACATTAACTACAAAAACAGGAGGGGCTTTGGAAGTAATAATAGATAATTATAATGGATGGATGATGGGAGAGCATAGCTACACTCCAAAATGGGAATTCAACTTGATAGAATTTTACAATAAATTGGAAGAGATACTAAAGCTTTACACTTTAGATAGAAGTGAATTCTTAATGGTGTGTAGGAATGCAATAAAAACTATTCCTCCCCTCTACAACACAACAAGAGCTCTTCAAGAATATATTAGGAGAGCTTATAACAAACAACAAGCTATAAACTTTGAACTTCAGCCTTAAGCCCTATTCCATCTTACTTTTTTGAGAGAGTTTCATAAATTTTCTCGTATTCTAAAACAACCCTCTTTATATCAAATTGCTTAGCGCTTTCAATAGCATTTTTTCTAAACCTATTATCAACGTTCAATGACTCTACAGCTTTTCTGTAAAAATCTAAATCATCTCTCCAAACAAAGCCATTCTCTCCTTCTTTAACAAAATCCTTAGCAAAAGAGTTTTCAGGAACTACTGGAACAACTCCAGAAGCCATTGCCTCAATTAAAGAAAGAGAGAAAGAATCTAAGGAAGAAGTATAAAGAAAAGTCTTTGTTTTCCAAAAAAGCTCTGCTAACTTATTCCTACTTATAAGGCCAAACCATAGAAAGTAATCACTAACGCCTTTTACAAAACTCAAATCCTCAAGATGGTTTTTTTCTTCTCCTGCCCCTACAATTACAAAGTTCAAATCCTTTTTTACAACGTTCCTTATGTTTCTAGCGCTCTCTATCAAAAGCTTAAGGTTTTTTGAGGATTGTAAAGAGCCAGCATATATAAAATCATAAACCCTCCTTTTAGCTCTTCTCTTGGAGAAAAAAGAATAATCAATAGGGTTTGGAATAACTTCACTGCTTATTCCCAACTCAAAAAGTTTTTTTGAAGAGAAAGTACTGGTTGTAGTCTTTATGCCAAAATGAGAGTAAAGCCACTTAATATAATTTGCTACTACTTCTCTCCTAAAATCGGAATCATTCAAATAATGAAGGTGGTGAAAGGTTGTCAATGCATTAACTTTTAGCTTCTCTTTACACCTTAAAGCTGCTAATGCCATTGTCCCAATAGCGTGGTTGTGTATTATCTCTATTCCTAAACTCCTAACTTTTTCAATAGCCCTAACAAAAGGAAAAATAGCAATTCTAAAATCTGGGTTTCTTTTGAAAGATGCAGAGGAAAAATAAATTATCCTAGAATCTGTGTTTTGCATTTTAACTGTTCGAGAGGAGGGAGCAAAAACATAAACCTCATGCCCTTTTTTTTCAAGGGCTTCCCTAAGCAAATGGATCGAATAAGAAATTCCATTAACGTCAGGCAAATAGGTGTCAGTAAAAAACGCTATTCTCATCTTTAGCTATTTCACTCCTAATAATTTAAAAACATTTCACAGAAAGGGTTAAGGTTTAAAAACACTAAACTTATGAAGTGGCTAGAAGATTTTAAAATTTAAACACTGAATAGAAAGATTATGTTGATAGCTATAGAGGGAATTGATTTTTCTGGAAAAACAACACAAGCAACTCTCCTCCATTCTGAAGTTAAAGGAGAGTTGTTAAAATTCCCAAGGAGGGAAAACACACTAATAATGAATTATTTGAAAGGAGAGAAGCCTTTTTGTGAAGAAGCCTCTTTTTTCATATTTTTGGCTGATATAATTGATGGAATAAAAAGGGCTGAGAGAAGAGTAGAGAGTAAAAATGAATTAGTAGTATGTGATAGGTATGTCTATTCAACTGTTGCTTACTCAAAAATAGACGTAAATAATGCAAAAGAAATAGTAAAGCTTTCTCCTCTTCCAAAAGCTGATTTGGTGGTTTTGTTGGATTTGGAAATGGAGGAGTATAAAAAAAGGATAGGGGAAGAGCTAGATTCCTATGAAAAGAACTTAAACTTTATTGAGAAGGTTAGGGAAAATTACTTAGAAATGGCTAAAGAAAAGTTCTTTGCAAAAGAATGGATGGTTATAAGCTCCTCAAAAGGAGTTGAGGAGATACATTTAGAAATAAAGAAAAAGATAAACTCTTTATCTCAATCTATATGATTCTAAGTTGTAAGGGGCTAAAGCTGTTATCCCAAACCTCCTAGAGATGTCCCTTGCAAATTCTTCAGTTTTATTGTAATCTCCATGCATTGTGAATATTCTTTTTGGCTTTGAGCTCAAATTTCTTATCCAAGACATAAGCTGTTTCCTATCGCTATGACCAGAAAAACCCTCTACTGTCTCAACCCTCATATTTATTTTTAAAGTTTTTAATTTCCCCCTATCATCAGTTGTTTGGATTTCTCTAACTCCTTTTTGTATTTTAGCTCCTAAAGAGAGAGAGCTTTGATAACCAACAAAAATTAAAGTGTTTCTCTCATCTTCTGCCATTATCTTCAAATAATCATAGCTAGGCCCTCCTGTGAGCATTCCTGAAGGAGCAAGGATTATGCAAGGATCTTCCTCATTAACTATTGCGCTTCTATCACTTCCATTTGCAACCTTTATCATATCCCACTCAAAAGGAGAATCATTACTTAGTATTCTTTTCTGAACATAGCCTCTCAAATATTCTGGATAGGCTGTATGGATTGCTGTTGCCTCCAAAACCATTCCATCTATATATACAGGAATGTTCCAATCCTTATCTTTTCTTGCAAAATCTTCCAAAGTTAGAATAAGCTCTTGACTCCTTCCAACAGCAAAAACAGGGATTAAAACACTCCCCTTTCTCTCTATTGTCTCCATTATTATCTTCTTTAGCAATGCGTCTCTCTCCTTTTTATTAGGGGAAATGTCTCCCCTCCCTCCATAGGTGGATTCAACCAAAAGAGTCTCAACCCTAGGAAAATTAACCTCTGCAGGCTCAAAAAGCTGTGTGAAACCAAACTTTATATCTCCACTATAAACTAAATTATGTTTTCCTTCCCCTATATGTAAATGAACTATAGCACTTCCCAAAACATGTCCAGCATTGTAAAAAGTAAGCTTAACCTCTGGCGTTATATCAACAACCTCTTGATAAGGAACTGTTATTATGTGCTTTAGCTCTTTCTGTATGTCCAATTTATCATAAGGAGGATCCTTATCCCAATATCTTTTCACTATATTAACATAATCTCTTTGCAATAAAGCTGTTAGCTCTTTTGAAGGAGTTGTCATATAAACAGGCCCTTCATAGCCATACTTAAACAAATAAGGTAAAAAACCAACATGGTCTGTGTGGGCATGACTTATAACTACTGCATCTATTTCTGAGAGAGGAATGTTCATGAAATTTAAGTAAGGAAAAGCATACTCATTATCCATAGAAGCAGGATTTATTCCACAATCAATTATTATGTTGCTCTTTTTTGTTTGTAGCAATAAACAACTCCTACCAACCTCTCTAAATGCTCCTAGCATACTTATTCTTATCCAACCAGTTTCCCCATAACTCTCATTAACCCTTTTTCCAACTTTAACCAAGTACTTCTTTATTTCATCCTCATACTTTATTTCGCTCTTCCTAACTCCTTCCAATATCTTTGAAGGAAGAGTTGGAGCTCTTAGCACTGTTGGACTCCATTTTGTTTCAAGAATTATCCTTCTTAAACCACTTCCTTCCTTTCCAATAACAACTCCTGGCTTTAAAGCCTCAATAACCACCTCAGAAACACTTGGTTTAAACCATATGTTTGTTATTCCTGCCTCCTCTCCCACTATCTCTTTTATTTTTTCTCTTGCTTTTTCAATAGGCATTAGTTGAGAAGGATCTGTCCTAACCAATATCTTTTTTCTAATAGAGGAAGCTATGTTTTTTATGTAGTCCTTACTCTCATAAACAGCATTAATATCTTTAACATAAATAGCTATAGCTAAACCTAGTGGTTCTATCTTAACTATTTTTATATCATCTGGAGTAAGTTCTCTTATCTTTTTTTCCAGATCTTCAAGTTTTCCCATTTTAACAACTCTCAGCAAATAACAACCTTAGAAAACTCACATAAAATAAGTAAGTTTTCTAATCTACGGAAATATTTTAAAAGCTATATGTAAGCCCAGAAAAGCACAGGATGCGGCAGCCGGGATTCGAACCCGGGCCTTTGGCTTGGAAGGCCAATGTCCTACCCCTAGACTACTGCCGCTATAAGGGGCCGTGCCCCCCTTATCAACCCAGGAGCCTTGCCCTCCTGGAACCTTCCTGAAAGGCCTTTCTTAGGTTCCCAGAGCTAAGGTTACTAGATGCTTATGGGACTTTGGTTTTAGTACATAAACTAGGGATAAAGTAGGGTTTAAAAATATTAAAGAATGCTACACAAACTTTGTCCCACAAACAGGACATTGAGTCATAAAACTACTCATCTCATATCCACAAATAGGACACTTCCAAACAGATCTCTCTAACTCATAAACCTCAAAATCAAAACCACACTTCTTACACCTCTTCGCTCTAAGGTTGTTTACTTCTTTACAATTAGGACATCTCTTAACAAACATAGCCTCTAACCTTGTTCCACACTTAGGACATCTCTCCATGTCTAAAGTTAGGAGAGCCTCCTTACAGTTAGGGCAAGGATAGGTTTTCTTTCCTCTGTTAAAAAAACCCCTTATTATATCTCCCAAACCCATTATCTCTACCAAGGAACGTTTTTCCAATTTAAGTGATAAGCAAGCTTATTGAAGAGAGAGTGGAGGAGTTGAGTCAGGAGGATTATAATAACTATTTCTTCAAAAGAGAAAATGTCATAAAAAAGCTCAACAAAAAATAAAGAGAAGATCATAAATAAAACTCCATCAAATATAAAGGGTTCTCCTTCACTAACGCTAAATCTTCTCTTAATAAAGCTTCCAAAACTATCTCCCACCATAGCCCCTAAAGAAGAAAGGGTTCCTGCAAAAAAATACTCAAGCCTTCCTAAAAAAAATCCAAAAAAATAGGAAGCTATAACTCCTATTGCTATTCCTGCGAAAAATCCTCTTATTGTTTTATTTTTTCCTAACAAAGGCTTTCCATTAAAAGAAAGACCAAAATCCATTCTGGGCCCTCCCCCTACTAAAACTGGGAAAGAATTAGAAAAATATGAAGGAAGTACAATCAGCAAAAACTTCTCTAGAAGACTTAGCATTTGTTTATATATGCTTATGCAAGACTTTTAAAACTCTTGTATTAGTTTAAGGGATATGGAAAGAAGATATAAGAGGAGAGCTTCTAGTGAATTTAAGTTTAAAGGAGTCCACTGGATATTTGCAGGAGCCTTAATACTAATTTTCTCTCTACTAATAAGCATAATACCTGAAGGACCTGTTGTGGGGAATTGTATAGCTATCGTTAGGCTCTCTGGCCCAATAAGTAGTGAAGGCTCTCCTCCTTCTTTGTTTGATGAAGGTGTTCCTTCTTCTTATGACTTTGTTAAGCTTTTTGAGAGATTGGAGGAAAGAGGAGATGTGAAAGCTATTGTATTGGAAGTAAATTCTCCAGGAGGAGGAGTAGTTCCAACAAGGGAGATATATGAGAGCTTAGTTAAAATAGAAAAGCCAAAAGTAGCTTATATAAGGGAGATAGGAGCTAGTGGGGGGTATTATGTTTCTCTTGCAACAGACTACATAATAGCAAACCCAAATGCAATAACTGGGAGTATTGGGGTTATAACAACCTTTGTGGATATGAGGGAATTGCTTCAAAACATTGGGGTTAATGTAACTTCAATAACAGGGGGTAAAAATAAGGATATTGGAGCATTTTATAGAGGGCTTGGAGAGGAAGAGAGAAAAATAATTGAAGGAATAGTAAATGAGATATATGAGGACTTTAAAGGAGTTGTTATTGAAAGAAGGGGAGAAAAGCTAAAAGATCCTTCAAAAGCCATGGATGGGAGAATATTTACAGGAAAACAGGCTTATGAGCTAGGGTTGGTGGATGAAACAGGAAATCTTGAGAGGGCAATAGAAAAAGCGGCAGAGCTAGCAGGAATAGAGGATTATGAGGAGTGCTATTTCAATCCTGTCCAAGAATCCTTTTTTGCAGGAGCCTTTAAAGGAATGGAGATAAACTTAAACTTTGGAAGAGAAGGTCTTTCAATAGAATATAGGTAAATTAGAGAAGTTAGACAAGAAGAAAATTAAAGGTTAATTTAAAAATCTTACTTCAGTAAAAGATAATGAAGCAAGGAGGGATTGAAGTGACAATGAAAATTTCTGAATTGTATGGAATGGATGTTTTTACAGATAGTGGAAAGTTTCTAGGAACTGCTCAAGACTTTATTGTAGATTTGGAGAGTGGAGCGGTTATAAGGATTTTACTAGAGCCTTTACCTTCAAACAAAGAGCAAGCAAAAGTAGTTTTAAGAGAGAAAAGCATACTTTACAAAAATGTAAAATCAGTAGAGGATGTAATAGTAGTAAAATCAAATCCTCACAGCCATTAAAATACATTTGCCATTATTTATTTTCTAAAAGGGAAGGGAATGAGTGTTGCAAAAGAAGTAGTTAGAGCAATAATAGCTTTAGTTTTTGGATATTTTGTTTTTAGTGTTTGGAGTACAAGTAGGAGTGATCCTGAATATATTGTTTATGCTGTTAGTGGAATTAGTGTTGTAATAACTTTTCTACTCCTCCATTTTATAGGAAAAGAGAATTAATTAGAGGTTAAAATAAAGCTAAAAGCTAAAACTCAGCTATTACTTTTGAGCTCTTTCCTGAGATTACTATTGCTGTTTCTCCTGAAAAGGAGAAGTATTTGGATTTTCCATTCTCAACCCTTATCCTCATCCCCTTACTCAAATTATATCCTCTCCCATCCAATAAATAGAGTACTCCTATATTTCCTTCCCTATCTCTAACCAAAACCCTAACCAACACATCTTTCTTTGTTTTTGTTCTAGGATAGCTTATCCTCTTTACTTCTAAAACCTCTAGCAAATCAGTAAATATCCTCCTCATTCCATCCCTTATTTCATTTAATGAAACCATCTTTCTTTTCTTTGTCTTTTCCTTTGCTATTCTAAAAGCCAGCTCTATTTGTTTTGAGTAAAACTTCTTTAAATTCTCAAGTTGTTTTTTAACAATCCTCTCATCATCAGTCTCTAAAAATGTCTTTAGAGCAATCTCAAAAACAGGCTTAAAGGAACTATCAAAAACTAACTTTTCCCCTTTATACTCAATAGTAAAATAGGAATCATCCCTAGCCTCTTCCAATTCTCTTCTCATTGAAGAAATGTTGTCAAAAGAAGAAGAAACCTCTTCAAGCAATGGAGCTTCTCCAACTTCTTCCAATCTTTCCTTAGTGCTTTCCTCACTTTTTTCTTCCTCTCTTTTTTCCCTTGAAAGAGAGGTTTGACTCCCAAGGTTTTGTTCTTCAACCCCTCCCAACTCCTCCAAATAGGCGAACAAAACTTCTTGTACAACTTCTTTCCTTGTTGGAGCTCTTTCCTTATAGCTATCCTTAAAGATTTGAGAGAGCAACTTATCCTTAAGAGTTTTAGCTCTTTCCTTTCCAACACTCTTTTGGAGGAGCTTCTCTATATGCTCAACAACCTTGCTGTTAGGGCTTATTGTTTCCTCTTTTTTCTTTTTAGAGGCCTTTGAGGCTTTAGAGGCTCTTTCAAAGATTTCCGCTAAAGAGAGTAGTTTTGGCTCTCTCTTGCTTTTCTCCTCAAGGATTCTCTTTGCTGTTTCTGCTACTTCCCTATCCTTATCATAAGTTAATTCAAGTAATGCAAAAGAAGCTCCAGGATCATCTACTTCTGCTAATTTTAAGGCTGCTTCTTTCCTAACCTTAGGATCAGAATCAAAAGTAAGAGAAATTATGCGGTGTAATTCTTTTGGAGTCATTTTAATCCCACTTACTTTTAACAATTTTTAAACCTTTTTGAAGTACATTGCAATCTTCCTTTGTAATTTCTTCAACTACTTTATTCAACTACTTCTTTATCTACTTCTTTCTATTCTTTTTACCAAATTTGCTTAGCATTGAATAAACCTTTTCCAATGAAGCCTCTATCTCCCTCCTATTCCTTGCTCCAGCTACAATAACTTTTCCATTCTTAAAAACAAGTAAAGAAACGGCCGGCTTTTTAAGCTTTAAAATAGCTCCTGGAAATTGTTCTGGCTCGTATTCAATATCATCTATTCCTAAAGCTAAATCAAATAGGTTCAAATCTAATTCTAAGGAAGCATAAGCAACCATGTTAGTTATTTCATAATCATAGCTCTTTCTATGTATTTTTTTTGCATAAGGAAGGAGCAATTTGTGAGCTTTGGATAGAGCTTTTTCAATAACTTGCTTATTCATACACCCAACGCAAACAACCTTTCCATTCTTAAATATTAGGAGGGTTGATTTGGGTTCATTAAATTTTAAAATAGCTCCTGGAAATTGTTCTGGCTCGTATTCAATATTTTTAAAGTTTTGTATTAAGCTATACAAATCTACTTCAAAACCAAGGTTGCCTGCGGCAACCATGTTGGTTATTTCATATTTTATTTTTTTCTTTGCCATAAACCCACCCATTTTTAAGGCTTTTCCTAAAATATTTTTAAAAGGGGAAAGCTTTTAAAATGGGAGTAAAGCTAGTAAGGTTTAGTAAAAAGCTGTGTTAAATAAAGGAAATGTAAAAAGAGGGAAACCATGAAGAGATCAAGAGGTTTTTTTAGCAAAGCTACTAAAAGGCTAAAAGCAAAAGAAAGGTTAACTGCTACAAGGTTAATAAAAGACTTTAAACAAGGGGAAAAAGTAATAATTGACATAAACACATCTCATCAAATGCATACACAAACAATTCCTTCTCCAAGATATAGGGGGAGGGTAGGAAAAATAATAGAGAAAAGAGGCTCAAACTATGTGGTAGAAATAAAAGATGGAGGAAAGCTAAAAAAGATAATAAGCCATCCCGCTCATTTAAAGAGGGTCCAACAACCTGAAACACAACCTAAAACAAGAGAAGGTGAAGAAAAATAGAGGGATTTAAATGAAGTTTATTGAAAGCAAACCTCTCCTCGCAAAAGAAGTGGAAGATAAGTTTAAGGGAGAAGAGAAAGAGTTAACTTATAATGAAAAGCTCATGGAAGAGCATTCTCAATGCTATGAAATAACAAAAACAAAAATGAATGAGCTAAAAAAAGAGCTCTCTGAAATTGTTGAGGAAGAGATAGCCATAAAGATTTGCGATGTTTTACCTTTTTCAAAATCAACTCTAAAAACATTGCTTGTTGGTTTTGGGGAAGAGGTTGAGGAGGAAAAAGTAGATAAGATAATGGAGATACTCTCAAAATATATAAAACCTCCCAAAAAGTCCAAAAAAGCTAAAGAAAGCTAAAAAATCTATTTTTATGGTTTGAGGATCTTAAAATAGGGGCTTTAAAATAACTAATAAACTATTTAAATAGTGGCAAATACAAAATTAGTATGGAAGAATATGCTTATGTGTTAGATTACCTCCCTTATGGAAAGGGAGAAATAAAATCTCCCATAGTTCAACTTATTGGAAAAAAGGCCTTCACGCTTCTTGAAGCTACTTTAAAGGATAATGTAACAGCAAGTGTTGGAGAAAAGCTTTATGTTGGAAAGGAAAAAAGAGATAAAATACAAAAAATAAGGAGAAGGATTTGGTTTAAGGACCTAACAGCAACTGCAAAAGAAAATTTAGAGATGGTTTTAGAGAAGTTAATAATGGAAGAGGAGGAAAGGTTCCTCCAATTTATAAATAAGAGTAGCTCAATTTCCATAAGGGTTCATCCTTTGGAATTAATTCCAGGAGTGGGGAAAAAAAATGCTGCCTTGCTATTGGAAGAAAGAGAAAAAAAGCCTTTTGAAAGCTTTGAAGAGATAAAGAAGAGAGTTCCTAGCTGGAGTAACCCAATAAAAAGCATGGCAGAAAGGATAATAAAGGAGCTTTCTGGAGAGGAAAAATATTACTTTTTCGTAATTCCATTCTCTTATAGAAAAAGATGATAAATAAGAAAGCAAAGAAAGGCTGCAAGGGAGAACATGAAGGACAAAGCAAAGTTGGTTAGTGATGAAACAATAGAAAAAATAAAGGAAAAGATAAAGAAAAAGCTAGGAGAAGTTATAGACCCTGAAATAGGCATTGATATAGTAAACCTAGGCTTAATTTATGAGATAAAAATTGAAAGAGATCTAAGCAAAGCAACAGTAAAAATGACAGCAACAACTCCAATGTGCCCCCTTTTGGGAGAGATGCTTAGCGAGGTGGAGGAGAAGCTTTCCCAAATTGAAGAGGTTGAAGAGATAGCTGTGGAGCTAGTTTGGGAGCCAAAATGGGGACCAGAAATGATGAGCAAAGAAGCAAAAGAAATGCTTGGATTTGATTAATTTAATTAACAATTCCAATCCAAATAGGGAAACAATGGCAAAAGTAAATATAAAAGGAGGGTTTAAGCTAAATTCTGAAGAGAAGGAGGCGGAGGAAAGGTTAGAAAAGATAAAAAAGATAGGTGTTTGGAGTGTAAAGGGAGGGGTTGGAAAAAGTACACTGAGTATAGCCATTGCTTTTGAGCTTGCAAAAAAAGAAAAAACAGCTTTGTTGGATGGGGATATATCTTCTCCAAATATCTCAAATTATTTGGGTATAAATGACCCTCTTGTAGGAGATAAAGAAAAGGGAGAAATCTACCCAATAGAAATTGAAAATGTAGAAATAATTTCCATGTACAACCTAATAGGAAAAAAAGCCATAGCCTGGAGAGGAGTGCTTTTAGAGAGTGCTTTTAGAGAACTCCTCAAAAAAACAAGATGGAAAAGCAAAAGGATGGTTATTGATTTACCCCCAGGAAGTGGGGATATCATGATAAGCGCTGTAGCCAATTTAGGAATAAAAAAATTCATAATAGTAACAACTCCTTCCCGTCTAAGTATTGAAGAACTGAAGAGAAGCCTAGACTTCTTAAAGAAATTTAACATAGAGATTGTTGGGATAATAGAGAATATGAGCTCCTCTATTTATCCTTCAAAAAAGCAAGAAATAGAGAGAATGGGAAAGTTTCTAACCTCTATTCCTTATTCAAAGGAGATAGCCAATGCTATAGAGAGAGGGATCCCAATAAATAAGGTTGTTGATCTCTCAAAAGTAGTAGAGGAAATTGAAAAAGCTTGGGAATAACTAACCAAAAGGAACAGTTAAAGAAAAGAGGTTGAAAAAACTTTTT
Source organism: Microcaldota archaeon (assembly GCA_015523325.1). Lineage (GTDB taxonomy): Archaea > Micrarchaeota > Micrarchaeia > Anstonellales > J096 > WAKO01. Next base: position 21,661 of record WAKO01000007.1, read on the forward strand.
AAAAGCCAAAAATTTTGCTAAATTAATGAGGGTTTTAAGGAGAACAATTAACTTACCTCTCCACACGGGAAAGTGTCCTACTTGGTTATATAAAAAGATGGAAAAGCTAGCAAAAATAATAATAAGGTATATTTTTGAGGAGTATGGAGAAAAAGAAGTGATAAGGAGGGCTAGCAACCCATTTTGGTTTCAAGCTTTTAGTAATGTGCTTGGGTTTGATTGGCATAGTTCTGGTTCAACAACAACTGCAGGAAGTGCATTAAAAAAAGCAATAAATGAGTTGGAAGGAATTAGAGCAGCCGGAGGAAAGGGAAGGGAAGCTCTAAAGACTCCAGAAGAAATAAAAGCTCACTCAAATGAATTTGATGTGGATGAGGAGAAGTTGGTTGAGGCTAGCAAAATAATAGCAAAAACAGATAACTCGCTTGTTCAAGATGGTTACAAGCTCTATCACCACCTTTTTCTCTTCACAAAAAAAGAGATAGCGGTAATACAACAGGGAATGAACACTAATAATGGGAGAGCTCGCCGTTATCATTGGCTCTCTCCAAAGAATTTTTTTGATGGTTCTCAGGAGATAGTGGGGGAGCTTGAGGAAAAGGCACTGGTTTTGGTTGGAAATGAAAAAGAAAAAATAGAATTAAGAAAAGCGATGCTAGAGCTCTCTAAAGAGGTTGTATTGCCAAGTAGGCATAAAATAAAAGGAGTGGATTTATCAAAAAATGACCTGATGTTTTTCAAAAAGGTTAAAGAAATAAATCCCTTAAGCTTCAAGGAACTCTTAATTATAAATGGAATGGGAGAAAAGAGGATAAGAAGCTTAGCTCTAATAGCTTCTCTTCTTTATGGAAAGGAACTTGATTGGAAAGACCATGTAAAATATAGCTTTGCTCATGGAGGGAAGGATGGAATTCCCTTTCCTGTAGATGAAAAATTATATGAGGAAAATATAAACTTTCTAAAAGAGGCTATAGAAAATTCAAAACTTGATGCAAATCCAAAAAAGAGATGCTTAAGGAAGCTGAACTCATTGTTATTTTACACTAGTTTCAAAAAATAACCACAAGGTTTTTAAATTCTTTCCAAAATAAAGGAAGGAGCTAAAGAAGGGATAAAATGAAGTACAAAAAACATGATAATCTAATTAAAAATTTTAAAAATGAAAGAAACGAGAGCCTAGTGAATAGAAGTATTAGAGAAAAGCTTAGATTAATATCAAATGAAAAAAGCTTTAAATCAAAGCTAAAAGCATTGGAGGAGTATGAGCTTGAAAAATTAAAAGAAAAGATTGAAAATATAACCTTAAGTGAAGAAAAATATCTATTAAGAACAAACATTAAATTAGAAAACTTTAGAAAAGCAAAGGAAAGCATCCTTAAAAATCAACTTCTAAAATCTTATGGTTTTCAAAAAAGTAGGATTGAGGAAAGCAGCACATACATAATAAAATATATGGAAATCTTAAGAGAAGATTCTACAAATGAAACTGCAAATGAAATGATGAAAGGAGGAGAGGAATTATTAAAGTTCAGTAGAGAAGCAGAGAATTTACTAAAAGGAAAGGAAGAAGTTAAAAGGGTAATTAGGGAACTCACAGAAATTATAGGAAAAATGATTTGGAAAACAATTGAATTAGAAGCTTCACTAAAAGAATTAAGAATAAGAGAAAAAGATAGGAAATCCATAAACTACAGAATAAAAGAAGTAAGAGAATCTATTGAAGTATTTAGCTTCACCCTTTCTAAAGCAAATGAAATATACGAGATGCTAATAAAAGAGAAAGGAAAATAAATTTATTAAGGAGTTATCCTAGTTCTATCTCTAGGGAAAAGTGTTGCCTCTCTTATGTTTTGTAGGTTCAAAGCCTTCATAGTTATTCTTTCCAATCCAATACTCCAACCTGCATGAGGAGGAGCTCCATACCTAAAAGCCTCCAAATAGAATTCAAAATCTTTTGGAGAAAGACCTCTTTTCTTTAATTGCTCCTCAAGCATCTCAGGGATGTGGATTCTTTGTGCTCCACTAGCTATTTCCAAACCTTTATACATTAAATCATAGGCTAAACAAATTTCTTCATCTCCTTCCTTTGGCATGGAATAAAAAGCTCTAGAAAGGGTTGGCCATTCATGAATTATGAAGGCTTCCTCCTCTAATATTTCAAACATCTTTTTTTCCTGTTCCTTAGAGAAATCTTCTCCCCACTTAACCTCAACATTATTCTCTTTCAAAAGGTCAACTATTTCTGTGTAGGTGTATCTCTTAACTTCCTTTGGAACTTCAAAATCTGGATTGAGCTCTCTTGTTATTTCTAAAGCATTAGCCCCTCTTAACATCTCAAGAAATATCTCTTCCAAATAGTCCATTGCTTTTCTATCATCTATAAAAGCACATTCTATATCCATCTGAAGAACTTCATTAAGATGAGTTGTTGTATTGTGCTTTTCAGCTCTAAAAACATGTGTCTTCATAAATACCTTTTCAAGCCCTCCTATTACTGCCATTTGTTTATAGAGTTGGGGACTTTGGGCTAGGAATGCCTTTTTTTCAAAATACTTTACTTCAAAAACATCCGCTCCCCCTTCTGTAGCTGCTCCAACTATTTCTGTTGGATGGATCTCAACAAACCTCCTCTTAATACAGGCATCTGAAAAAGCTTTACTCAATTCAGCTTTTACTAAAAATATATTCTTTATTTTTTCCCTTCTCAAATCTAAAAACCTATAATTTAACCTTGTCTCTAGCTCACTCTTTACTAAATCCTTTGTGTCAACAGGTAATTTTTTTCTTACTTTACTTAAAACCTCTAATTCCTCAACAACAATTTCCACAGAGTTTGGAGCATTTCCTTTAGCTTTTGTCGTTCCAACAATAAATATTACATCCTCTCTATTTAAATCAAGATCTTTAAACTTTTCTCCTTTTAAAACAAGTTGGATTATTCCAGTCCAATCCCTTAAAATAACAAACTTAATTTTTCCTAAATTTCTGAACTCATGAACAAACCCAGCTGTGATTACTTTTCCTTTTACATTATAGCAATCTCTAACAGTATGTTTTTTAACCAATCTCTCCATGCCATTAATATAAAACGCTAGGTTTTTAACTTTTCCATGAATAAAGTTAAGTAATGAAGTTAGATGAGGCAATGGTAGAGGAAGAATTAGAGATTTTTTTAAATGAGAAAATTGATGAAGATTCTGATAAAATAATTGAAGAGCTCTCTAATAAAAGCTGGGAATTTTTAATGAATTTGTTGAAAGAACTCAAAGTTGAAAAAACCAAAATAAGAACAGATGTTGAAAAAGAAACTAAAAAAACCAGAGATAAGATAAGGTATATAAAACAACTTTTATTAGAGTATAAGGATGAATCACAAATAATGAAAGAAAAGCTATTAGAGTTTTTAGAGTACTTAGATAAAAAATACTTAAAGTTAATAGATGAATTTATAAAAAAGGAAGAGCAGGATAATTATAAGATTGGGATAGTTATTAGTGCACTAATAAGAAAAAAGAGGAAAGAACAACTAGAGAAGTTTAAAAATGATTAGTGAAGAATATGAAAATAAATAATATAGAAATAAAAGGAAGCTTGGTCTTCATAAATGGAAAGCTAATAAAGCCAAGAATATATAAGCTCAAACAACTATCTTTTGCTTATCCTGAAAGAATAGAGGATGACTCAATAGGCTATTTGGAGTTTTTAATAAAAGAAGAGGGAGACTTCTTATATCAAATAATAATAATTCCTCCAAAAAAAATAGGAGGAATTTATAACAAATTTCCTGCAAGAAAATATTATAAGGAGAGTTATTTTCAGCTTTTAGGAGGAGAAGGAAAAATACAAAACTTTTATGAGGATGTGAACGGAAGGGCTTTTTGCACAATAGAAAACTTTGAAAAAGGAAAAGTGTATAAAATAAAATCAAATACTTTCATAAGCATCTCAAACACTTCTTTTGAAAGATTAACTATTATTGCAAAAACACCAAAAGAATATGAGTTTGGAGAGGATGTGTTTTATATTGGAGAAACACTAGAACAAAACCCCAACTACTTTATTTTTGGCAAAACAATAATAGAAAAGGAAGAAGGAAACCTATTAAGAGAGATATTAGAGAATACCTCTGAATAACTTCAGAAGTTGCTTTTTTGCTTTCTCCCTTTCTAAATTTTCTAGAGGAATTTCTTTTTCCAAGGAGGAAAAAGGAAGTATTATCATGTTTTTCCCTATTTTTGCCTTAAACCTATTCAACTTTTTTACCACGCTATCTTTTTCAGAGTTTTCAGGAGAAAATTTAATCCTAACTAATTTATCCTCAAAATCAACAATTATTATGTTTTTTTCTCTCATTAACACATCTGAAACTCCTTTAAAAGGAGAAAAAACAATTAAGAATTTCCCTACTTTTTCAGCATTTTCAAGTTCTTTTAATGCAAATGCATTATAAAGCTCTTTAAGTTTAGCTCTTTGCTCTTTCCATTCCTCAAAAAACCTTTTTGCTGTTTTTGGAAGATCTTGTTGGGAGACTGAAAAAACTTCAGAAGTACTTCTTAACAATTCTTCTCTTTTTTGAACATAATCAACAGCTTTTAATCCTGCTTTATAAACAAGCCTCTCTACCCCATCCTTAATTCCTTGTCTTTTGATTATTTTTAGATAACCTATTTCTCCCGTTCTCTCAAAAACATTATGTGTTCCACCACAAGCCTCAGCATCTATTTCTCCAACTTTAACTATCCTTATTATTTTTCCAGGAACAGCTCCTCCTTGATAAATTGTAAATCCATACTTTTCCTCTGCTTTATTGCGTGGGAGTTCTTCAATTATTATCGGAAGGTTTTGAATAATGTAATTATTAACTTTCCTCTCTATTTCATCTATTTGTTCTTGGGTTATTCTTTTATAATGAGTTAGGTCAATGTGAGCTTTGTCCTCTTCTTTCTTTGCTCCTGCCTGCCAAACATGCTTTCCTATAACCTCCCTAGCTACTGCAGTTATTATGTGAGTTACTGTATGGTGTCTTGAGATGTGCAATCTTCTCTCCCAATCAACTTTCCCAAAAACCTTTTCTCCTTTTTTAAATTTCTCTGGGTTACTAACTTTATGTAAAACAACATCATTTACTTTTTGAGTGTCTAGAACCCTTATGTTACCTAAATATCCTGTATCTCCTACCTGCCCCCCTCCTTCAGGGTAAAAAGCAGTCTTATCTAAAATAACAAAGCTTTCTTCAACTCCTAAAACAGTGGCTTCAAACTCTTTTGGAGGGGGACTTAAATAATAGAGCTTCTCTGTTTTTGGATAGTTTGAAACATCTATCAATGGTTTTTCCTTTTTTAGAGTTTTCTCCTCTTTTTCTCTAACTAAATTGTAAAAGTTTTCTGGAATTTTTATGTTTATTCCAAACTTCTTTGCCTCTTCCTTTAAGTGCTCTGGCATTATTCCCTCACTTTTATAGAGAAGGATTAAATCTTCTAGACTAATGCTTTTCTTTGATTTAACTAGCCTTGCTACTCTTTTTTTAGCATTTTGCTTTTGTTTTTCATACTTCCTTCTTTCTTCATTTATAACCTCTACAACCACTTCAATTCCTTCCCTATATTCATCAAAAAGACCTCTCAAGTTCTCCATATGATAATCCAAAAGCTTATTCCAATCCACGCTAAAGTTGTACTTATCTATAAAATTAAACATTCTTCTAGCTATTGTTCTTAGGTTGTAGCCCCCTCCACTGTTGGAAGGCATCATTCCATCCTTTATAGTGAAAAGTAAAGTCAAGCTATGATCAGCAATTGCATAAAGAGATTGCAAGGGTTTAAACATTCTGTTAAATTCTTCCTCTTCAACTCCAAGTTTTCTGAATATTTCTCTTTTTAAGCTCTCTATATCCTCAGCCTCATCTAAATTTAAAGCTCCACTAAGCTTTGCATATTCTAAGAAAAGCTCCTCATCATAATCAACAGCATTCTCCTTCTTCAAATATTCGATGGCCTTTCCAAACACAACTTCGTAAGAAGTAGGTGATTTGGAGAGAAGCCAAGTAAACCTATTAAGGCCTGCTCCCATATCAATTACTTTTGTTTTTAATTCCCTCTCTCCATTTGGAGTTATTTCATATTGCATAAAAACACAATTTCCAAGCTCTAAACCTCTAACAAAGTATTCCATACTAGGGCCAAAGTTCCCTCCTCCAACCCAAACATCTTCGTGAAATATTATTTCTTCTAGAGGAATTCCTAAAGCTGTTAAATAGCCAATATCATGGGATATTGCCTCTTCCTTCCAATAAAATAATCCTGTTTTAGGGGTGTTAAAGGCGTGTTGCCCTATCATAACAAAGTTTGTGTAATGCCTTCCTGTAACCCCCACATTATCAATGTCATTAAACCTTATGCAAGGTTGTGGAACTATTAAGGGGTTTGCTATTGGCTCTATTTCTCCATTGACAACATAGGGCTGAAAATCATTTATGCTTGCTAAAGTAAAGTACAAATCCTCCCTCCATCTGGCAACTGTTGGAAAGGGTTTTATGCTTGTGTGACCTGTTTTTACAAAATAATTTTCTATTTCCTTCCAAGTTTCCACATAAGATAGGTTTCTAGCTTTTGGAGGGTTTCCTATGAATTGATAACCTATGCAAGATGGATCTCCACAAAGCTCTCTATCCAAAATGCTCCAAAAATAGGTTCCACACCTTTTACATCTTTGTCTCTTAAACCCCTTTTCAATTAAAACATTTAGTTTATAGTGTTTTTCCCATTCCTTCCCAAATCTCTCTTTTAAGCTCTTTTTATCCATATTTTTAACCATATATGGCTTATTAATTCATAAAGTAATAAAACCTTATTATTTGCTCAAAATTATTTCTTGCTCATCATAACTAAAAATTAAACTAAAAATCAAGAAATTCCTTAACTTTATCTAGTGAGAGTCCCATTAATAAAGAGGATGGATAATGAGGGGCTTTTATTCTGAAGACATTTGCATTAAACCTTGAGTAAAGCTCTTCATTGTCTTTTAATGGCACTATATCATCCAAAGTGCCATGAACTATTAGGGCATTTTCAAAGTTTTTTTCATCCACTTCCCTTAACAACTCCTCAAATATCTTCCTAAGCTTCTCTGAGCTTTCAAACCTAAAAGAGTTTCCTCCCTCTAAAAGAGATCTCTCTACTTCCTCATAATCCTCCCTAAAGGTTAGAGGAGGAGCAAATGCTACCACTTTCTTAAACAACTTTGAATTATATAAAGCTACTAGCCCTCCAAAGCTAAATCCTATTGCATAATCAAAGCTTTGTAATTCAATTGGTTGAAGGGAGAACATGTCCTTAAAGCTTTTTCCTTGAAAGGAAAGAAACTCTCTTACTTCCTCTTTATTAAAGAACCTTCCAAAAGATGCCCAACTCCCTTGATAAGAGAAGAGAGTTGAGTTAATTCCAATCTTGGAGAGGAGTTGGGCAACTTTCTTTTTGCAAGGTAAGTAAGGAAGGCCGGGAAAGATTAATGCATTTTTAAAATCAGGAGAGAAATTATAATTTATAATGAAGTTTTTTCCAACCACTCCAGCAGTTAGCTTAAAATCAATATATTTTTCCCCACCCATGTTAACACTCCCTAATACTATTTACCCTATCTAGTTATTCTTGCTCTCATTATTTCCTCTAATAGTTCTTGATGCTTCTCAAAGTACTTTCTTGTTGGCTCTAAGAGTTCGCAAAGCTTCTCTGCCACATGCTTTTTTATATCCAAAGGATGAATTTTTCCTTCTCTATATAGCTTTTCTATTTCTGAAAAGCTAGCTGTTAGGGTTCCTCCAAACTTTTTGTCTCTTTCTAAGGTTACTTCTTCTTCGTCATCTAAATAAATTACATACTTCATTATCTCAAATACAGGGTTTCCTTCCACTTCCTTTGCAGGGCAAAAAGCCTCTGAAATCTTTTTCCTTATTTCCTCCTCAGAATCATGAACAAATATAGCGCTGTTAGGAATGCTTTTGCTCATCTTTGAAAAAGGACCCATTCTCCCTTTTGAGTTTAAAGCAGGAAGCAAATGAGTGTGGAGAGCTAAGGGCTTTTTTAGAGAAAGCTTTTCTGCTGCATCAATAGCCAACATATGTGCTTTTCTTTGGTCCATTCCTGCATGGGCTATGTCTACGTTTAACTTAAAGATGTCTGCTGCCTGCATTAAAGGATAAATAAGAAAGCTAACGGGGTTGCTCTCACTTTCTTCTCTCCCTAATATAGTTAAAGCTCTCTTTACTCTAGCCAATGTCATCTTATTTCCTATTTCTAAAACCAACTTCCAGTATTCCTCATCATAAATTGAGCTTCCTAAAACATACTCAACTTTTTCCTCCTCCAAACCAAGAGAGAGAAATACAGACTTAAAGTAGGTTAATGAAACTCTTTGTATTAGCTTCAAATCTCCTCCAAGCTTTTTGTTTATCCAGCTATGATAATCTGCCAAAAATATAGTTGGTTTTACCCCTGCTTTTATTAAGTCCTTTATTTTTATTGCTGTTACAAGCCCAGTTCCCAAATGAGCAAATCCAGAAACCTCAAACCCAATGTAATGTTTTAATTCTCTCCCTTCCTCTAGAAGCTCAATTAACCTTTCCCTACTGACTATCTCCTCAGTAGGTCGTCTATAAAAAAGCCTAATTTTCTCCTCCAAATCCATTTCAACCCCAATCCTATAAGGACAAGAAAGGAATAAAAAGCTCTCTAAAAAAGTCAAAAACTAAAAAAGTTTTAGGAATGAATAAAATGCAATCAATAAATGAAATCAATCTGTGGAAACCTCTTTTGCAACAGGAGGCCTTATTTTATATAGAATATTTGATCCAGAAAAAGGAAATTTATAGTTCTTTAAATCCTTTATCTCAACAATCTCTCCTGTCAACCAATCCTTATAAGTTGGCATATTTCCACCTCTACACATTCTTCTTTAGAGAAGATAGCAACCTAAAAACTGTTTGGCCCTCTGGTGTTGAAAACCTATAGGCCCCTCCTGCGAAAACTGAATTACAACTATTACACTTCCAAATTGCGAAGCTCTCTCTTTTAACTTTCTTTTTTCCACACCTTGGGCATTCATACTTTTGGGTTTGCTGCTTTTTTGCTTTGTTGAACAACAGCCTTATTTTTCTTCCATACCTGGCTGTTCTTAAATAGGAGTATTTCTCTTTTTTAGCCATAAAATCCCTCCTACTTAGCTAATCCTGCTTAGCTCTGTTTAGCTAATCCCTTATATTGTTTAGATACTTTAATAAATCTTTTCTTTTTTCAAAAGCTTTGTCAACTAATTCAAGAACTTCCTCTTTTTTAAATGTTCCACTCCCTGTTTTTTGGGCTGAAACCATATAGTTAGAGCTTGTTCCTATAGTAAGAAAGCAATCTGCAGCATCCTCCTCCTCTAAAGAGGGATCTAAAATCAATCTATCCTTTATTTTTGCAAAAGTGGTTGTTACAACTATGTCTCTTAATTCAAGAGGGCCTTGATATTCATCCCTTAAAATTACTGAATCCTCAACTTTAGGTAGTTTTGTGTTTAGCAAAGCCGCCATAGCTGCTAAAGAACCAGTATCAATTAGATTTCCCCCATAATCCAAAACATATAGATCCAAGAATAAAGCTAAAGCCTTTCCATCATCTAGCAAAAACTTCTCTAAAGGAATTATCTCTCCATGGCGGATTCCTCTATCAATAACTCTAGAGAACTCTATGCTTTTTTCTGTTGGTGGACCAAGATCAAAGGATTCTGAAGCCAGAGGTAGAAATTCTGCATTAGTTATTAGAATTCCCTTTTCCGGATCAGAAGGGAAAGGCTCGCTAATCTCAAACTTAACTCCTGCAATGACAGTTGTTTTTCCTATTTTTGCTATTGCTGACCCCTCAGCAGTTCCTATCATTCCATACTCCAAGCTAATCTCTCTAAATTCAAAGAAATCTCTCCCATCCATTCTTTCATTTTTTTCAAGCAAAAACTCAACATAGCTCTTCCTTATCTTTTTATGAACATCTTCCATATGACCAACCTCTTCAGTGTTCTACTTTATAATTTTATTAGAAAATTTTAGTTCCTTAACAACCTCTTTTGAGTATTTCTCTTCTACAGCCTCTCTAAGCTTTGAGAGCAAAACCTCAGACTTCTCAAAAATTAAGCCTAAGGCTTCCTCTACCTCTTCCTTAGTTAATTTTCCATCCATCTGTAAAAGCAAAATATCTCCTGTTCTTGTTAAAGCAACAGGGAAATCAGCTTCTCCAAAATTATCCTCATCTTTATCCAAATCAACAACCACTTTTCCCCCTACCTTCCCTGCTGCTATTCCTACAGCAATATCCTTAATAGGAATTCCAGCATCCAATAAGGCTGCTACAGCCCCTAAAAAGCTAGCTATTCTTGTTCCAGCATCAGCCTCCAAAACAACCATATAAATCTCTATTTGAGTTCTTGGGAATAAGTTAGTTTCAACAATTCCTTCTAAGGCTTCTCTTATAACCTTTGAAAGCTCAACACTCCTCCTATTTGGCCCCATTTTTCCATGCTCTTCTTTAGAGCAAAAAGTAACCATAGAGTAATTGCACTTTAATATTGCTTTTGAAGGGTTCTCCATATGCCTTGGAATAACTTCTTTTGGCCCATAAACACCAACAATAACCTTATTATTTCCCCACTCTATATAGGAAGAGCCATCTGCCTCATCCAAAACGCCAAGCTTTATTTTTACTTCTCTTAACTCATCAAATGCCCTACCACTAATCCTTTTTCCATCCTTTAGCAACTCAACCTTTTTTTCATCCATAAACATCAACCCCAAAGTTATTTGCTCAACATTTCTGTAATCTCATCAGTTAATCCTTTTATGTGGGCTTTGCTTACTATTGCTTTGATTGCTTTGATTGCTTTTGCAACATCCCCTCTTCTTCCAAGCCAAATATATCCATTAAAGCCCAAATAAATATCAACTCCTGTCTTTTCCTTTATTATTTTAAGCATGGCCATGTCCCTGCCAATTATCCTAGGAACCTTTGCAGCAGGAACATCCACAACTCTTCCCATTGGTAACCTCTTCACATCAGTTAAAACTATGTTTCCTCCACTCTCTATTCTGGCTACTTTTGCAAATATTTGGGAGCTTAAAGGTAATTTAATCCTCAAACCCCTACTCAAAATAAGGCCAGGATAATAAGTGTTTAGATCAACCACATAACCAATCCCTCTCCTTTCCCCACTAACAACTCCAACAACAGGATCTCCTGGTTTAGGAACATATACATGCTCTAAAGGAATGAACTTTCCCTCTCTAACCATTCCAACAACCATTGCATACTTTGTGTTGTTCTCCTCCCTAACAATTCCGGCCTCATTTCTATTTACCTTCTCTCTTATAACATCTCCCGGCAAAACAATCCTTGTTTTTTCATCTAACATCTAAAAACCTCCTTTTTTAGGAAACTCAAACTAAAACAAATACAAGCGACTCAAAACCAAAACATCAATAAAAGCATAGTTTTCCATAAAAACATTGGCTAATAATTTATTAAGGGTAGGGTTTTTAAAGAGCTGCTAAATCATCCTTATATTTAATTGGCTCTCATTTATTCAAAACCTTTGTTTGTGCCTCTCCTTTTGTTGCTCTAGCCAATTTATCAAAGAACTCTCCTTGCAAACCTGCAGGAAGCTCTACTAAAGCAACCAAACTTCCATCTCCAAGCCACTCCTCTTTCTTCAAATTATAGGATTTAAGCAATCCATAAGCTTTATGAACATAAGAGGAAGGAATTTTAACAGCTATCTCAACCTTCTCCACTTTTAGGGGCAGAACAAGCCTTATTCTCTTTAACGCTTCTTCCATTTGAAGCTCTGCTGGTTTAAAAGGATCTACATGAAACTTTATCTCCTCCAATGCTAATTCAACCCTCTTTTCCGTTACTGGGGCTTTTGTCCTAACATCAATGCAGTTGGTTACAATTAAGGAGATTATCTTTCTCCTTTTTTCTTCTTGCATTTTTCTCCTTTGCTCAGTAGTTAATTGAACTTCTCCCTTCTCAAGGATATGCTTTGCAATCTCATAAACATCTCTGGTTCCAAAGGCTTTTTCTAAAGAAGAAGGACTGTGCTTTTCCCCTTTTTTAGCATCTTTAAATACCTCTTCCACTACCAAAACATTGGATAGGTCTTTTGTTTTACCCTCTAAATAAAGATAAGCCTTCTTTTTGTCTAGCAAAACCTCAAACCTCTCTCCGTTCTTAGTTATCCTCCCTATAATGGAGGAACCCAAATCCATGCTATCCTCCTCTTTCCCTCTTCAAAAACAACGCACCAAACTTCAATAATAAATTATAATATAATTAAGGTTGAAGCAAAAA
>WAKO01000008.1 GCA_015523325.1 Microcaldota archaeon
GTTTACTTAACTTACTTAACTTTTACTTAACATTTAAACTTAATTTTAAGGGTTTTTAGGGTTTAAGGAAATGTTTCAACTAGCCTCTTTTGCACAATTATCAACAAAGCTTATTCCTTTTGGGGTTAGTCTTCTTCCCACTACAATCTTTTTTCCATCCACTTCCTTAACCACTTTCTCAACAAATCCAAGCTTCTCAAATTGTTGGAGGAGGCTCCTTATTATTTTTCCACCTGCCTTCAAATGTCTCTCAGGCTTAACTCCCCTAGACTTTCTTTTTCCATAATGCCTTCTTAGCTTATTTACTCCCAAAACTTTATTTTTATAGAGCTGCCAAAGAATGCTAGCTCCTCTCTTCCAATAAAAATCCTCTTGTTCTGGTGGCCTTTCATTAGCAGCACTGCTCTTTACAAAATCAACCCATTTTGGTTTTTCCACCAAATCTTTGAGCTTAACCTTCATAATCTCAATAAGCCTTTCCTTACCAACTTCATAAGCTGTAACCATACTATCCCTCCACTAAATTAGTCTTAGCCTTGTGAAAAAATCACAAAGCTAGAAACTTTTAAAAGCTTGTTTAAGGCTAAATTTTAAATTCTTATGTATTTTTATGGAAGCTATTTTTAAATCCATCTCTTTAAATAAAAATGATGGTAACCTTCATAATCTTCCCAGAGAGCTACTTCTATACCAAAGAGTTAAGAAAAGATGTTAGGGAATTGCTGGAAGGTGATGGAATAATTTTAGTTTCTCATAGCATATTCAAAGACAGAATATTTATATTCTTAGAAAATAAAGAAGAGAAGCTAGCTTTAAACATTAGCACCATCTCCCTAAGCCAATTAAATAGATTCAACCTAACTAAATTTACAAAAGCTTATTTAATAGGAGACGAAGAGCTTGGAAAAAAAGCTTTGGAAATTATAAGGAGGGAAAACCCAACAATAAAGGTGGAGGAGCAATACTTTTCCAACCATTCTCTCAACGTAATGGTAAGAGTATTAAAAGGAAGCTCTCTCCTTTCCGTAGAGGAGAGCACTTCTTTGCCTTTAAAATTAATAGAGGCAATGGGAGAAGCTGTAAACATAGGAAAGTTTCCTTCCTTTAAATTCCTCTCATCAAGCAAAATCTCCTCAGTAATACCAAATGAGCTAAAGGAAAAGCAAAGGGAGCCCATAAAACTTTAAAAACATTTGCAAATCTTTTAAAGTATTCAAATTCCCAGCTAAAACTGGAGAATACTAAACAAAATTTTAAGAGAGGATAGTATGGCAAGGAAAGAGTTTATTGTAGAAGAAGTTCAGAAGATGATGGGAAACTTAGAGCAGGTTAGAAACATAGCTATTGTTGCTCACGTAGATCATGGAAAAACTACTCTAACAGATAGCTTAGTGGCTAGAGCAGGATTAATAAGTAAGGAGCTAGCAGGAGAGCAAAGAGTTCTTGATTTTGAAGAGCAAGAGCAAAAAAGAGGAATAACAATAAAATCTGCAAACATAAGCTTAGGGTTTAGCTATAAAGGAAAAGACTACCTAATTAACTTAATTGACACTCCTGGCCATGTGGATTTTGGAGGACACGTTACAAGAGCAATGAGAGCTGTTGATGGAGTTGTTTTGGTTGTAGACGCTGTAGAAGGAGTTATGCCACAAACAGAAACAGTATTAAGACAAGCTTTAAAGGAGAGGGCAAAACCTGTTGTATTTATAAATAAAGTTGATAGGCTGATAAATGAGCTAAAGCTAACTCCTCAAGAAATGATGGAAAAGCTAACTAAAGTAATCTTCCAAATAAACAAAATAATTGAGGGAAGCGCCCCAGAGGAATTCAAAAAGGAGTGGAAAGTTAGTGTAGAGAATGGAAAAGTTGCTATAGGAACAGCTTTCCATAAATGGGCAATCTCATTATCTTCAATGAAGAGGACAGGAATAACATTCAAAGAAATTTATGAGCTAGCTCAACAAGAAAAGCATAAGGAAATAATGGAAAAAACTCCTGTTGATGATGTGTTGTTGGAGATGGTTATAAATCACCTTCCAAACCCTGCTCAAGCACAAAAATACAGAATACCTGTCCTTTGGAAAGGAGATTTGGAGAGTGAGGAAGGAAAAGCAATGCTAAATTGTGATGCTAATGGCCCTACTGTTGGAGTTGTGTTTGGAGTTGTTCATGATGAGCATGCAGGGGAAGTTGCAGTGGTTAGGTTATTCTCAGGAAATGTTAAGAAAGGAGACTCCCTTTATTTAGCAAGCAAACTAGCTTATAGCAAAGTCCAACAGGTTTCAATTTACATGGGACCAGATAGGGTTAATGCAGAAAAGGTTAGCGCTGGGAACATTGGAGCTTTAGTTGGGCTAAAGGATGTTTATGTTGGAGAAACAATAAGCTCAAAACCAGTAGAGCCTTTTGAGCAAATAAAGCACTACAGTGAACCAGTGGTTACAAAAAGCATTGAAGCAAAAAACAGCAAGGATTTAGGAAAGCTAATAGAAACATTGAGGGGCATTGCAAAAGAAGACCCAACTTTAAGAGTAGAGCTAAACCAAGAAACAGGGGAACACTTAATAAGTGGAATGGGAGAGTTACACCTAGAAATAATAGAATACAAAATAGCTAATGAGAAGGGAATTCCTATTGTTACTTCTCCACCAATTGTTGTTTATAGAGAAAGCGTTTCAAAAGAAGGTCCTGTTATAGAAGGAAAAAGCCCAAATAAGCATAACAAATTCTACATAAAGGTTGAGCCATTAAGCAAGGAAATCGTTGAAGCAATAAACAATGGAGAAATAAAAGAGCAAAGGATAAAAGGAAAAGCTCAAGAGTTAGTTGAAAAATTAGTTTCCTTGGGAATGGATAGGGAAGAGGCTAAAGGAGTGTGGGAAATTTATAATAAGTGCTTCTTTGTTGACAGGACAAAAGGAGTGCAATATTTGAATGAAGCAAAAGAGCTAATCCTTCAAGCTTTTGAAGAGGCAATGACAAAAGGAGTTCTGGCTGGAGAGAAGGGTTATGGAATAAAAGTAGTTTTGGTTGACGCTGTTTTGCATGAAGATAACGTGCATAGAGGGCCTGCACAAGTAATTCCAGCAGTAAAAAGGGCTATATTTGCAAGCGTTTTGCAAGCAGATCCTTACCTATTAGAACCAAAGCAAAAGATATTGGTTCAAGTTCCTCATGATTATGCAGGAGCTGTTTTAAACCTATTGAATGGAAAAAGAGCAACACTCCTAGGGATGGATCAAGAAGGAGAAATAACAAAAATACAAGCAATAATTCCTGTTGCAGAAACATTTGGATTAAGTAATGAGTTGAGAGGGGCAACACAAGGAAGGGCAATATGGTATCAAGAGTATTATGGATATGAGCCAATGAATAAAGAGATGTCTATGAGAGTAGCCCTACAAGTTAGGAAGAGAAAGGGCCTTCCAGAGGAAATTCCAAAGCCTTCTGACTTTGTAGAGTAAGCCCAACAAGCTAGCCAAATTTAGGGAATTAAGAAAGCTGGGCAAGTTAGCAAAGAGTGTAAACTTTTAAACTTTCTTATTCATTTTTTATTAATCTAGCTTTAATTTAAAGAGTAGAACTAATAAATGTAAAGCCAAAAAGGCTAAGGAGGAATTAAAATGAATATGCCTGTGCAAATGCAATCAATGCAAGTTTCCGAAGAAGATAAAGAATTACTTCAATTTATAGAGGAAAGCCAACCAAAGATTTATGTTGTTGGGGTAGGAGGGAGTGGTTGCAACACTCTAAACAGATTGTTTGAAATGGGAATCTCTAGAGAAGTAACACTTGTAGCTGCAAACACAGATGCAAGACACCTCTTAAAAATAAAAGCTAACAAAAAAATAATTCTCGGAAAGCAACTAACAAAAGGAAGAGGATGTGGAAGCAATCCTGAATGTGGGGAAAAGGCTGCTCAAGAGGACGTTGAGGATATAAGAAATACTTTGAAGGATGCTGGATTGGTTTTTGTTACTTGTGGATTGGGAGGAGGAACTGGAACAGGAGCTGCCCCTATAATTGCAAAAATAGCAAAAGCTGATTTAAATGCTCTAACAGTAGCTGTTGTAACACTTCCATTTAGCGTAGAAGGAAAAGTTAGGATGGAAAATGCATTGAAGGGACTGGAAAAGCTAAGGAGATATGTTGATACCTTAATTGTAATTAGAAACGACAAATTATTAACAATTGCTCCTGATTTGCCTCTTAACACTGCATTTAGAGTTGCTGATGAGGTTTTGGCAGGATCAGTAAAGGGAATTGTAGAGCTAGTAACAAAGGCTGGTATGGTTAATGTAGATTTTGCAGATTTAACTACTGTACTAAAAGATGCAGGATTTGCAGTTATTGGATTTGGAGAGGCTAGTGTTGATGCAGAAAGGGAAGAGAGGGCAAAGATAGCTGTTGAAACAGCCTTAAACTCTCCATTGCTTGATGTTGATATAACCACTGCAAATAGGGCTTTGATAAATGTGGTTGGAGGAGAAGATATGACGCTTAAAGAGGCTGAATATATTGTCTCTGAAGTATCCTCAAAAATAAGTAAGGATGCCCATATAATATGGGGTTCTAGGATTGAAGGAGACCTCAAAAAAACAGCAATAAAATGTTTAGTTGTTCTTGCAGGAGTTAGGATGGAGATAAAAAAGCCTGAAGAAGAGTTCTCTCAAATTGATTTGGATATGATTGGGTAAGTTAACAAACAAAGAAGAAAGGGATTTAAATGGATTGGAAGATGGTGGTTAAAAAAAGTATTAGGCTCTTAAAAACAGCTTCTCCTCCAACAAAAAGGGAATTTGAGAAAATCTTAAAAATAACTCTAATAATATCATTACTTTTAGGATTTTTTGGACTTTTAATAGAGTTTATATTAAGAGTTGTTTGAAAAAATAGAGATAGCCAAAAGGAGAAGTAAAGTGGTAAAAGGAGGGATAAAAAATGTTTTATGTTGTGAGAGTAGCTTCAAAACAAGAAAGAGTTGTTTCTCTTATACTAGAAAAAAAAGCAAGGAATGAAGGGTTGAAGGTTTACTCCATATTTGTTCCTGAAAATGTTAAAGGTTATATATTTGTAGAAGTTGACGAAGAGAGCACAGCACTTTCTCTAATAAATGGGGTTAAATATGTTAAAGGCTTACTCAAATCAGTAATAAGCTTTGAAGAAGTCAAAAATATGTTAACAATTAAGGAAGCGGAGGAAGAGAAGATAAATATAGGAGATATCGTAGAAATAACTACAGGACCATTTAAAGGAGAGAATGCAAAAGTAACCCAAATTGATGAGATTAAGAGAGAATATGTTGTTCTTCCTTTGGATGTTGCCATTTCACTTCCAATAAAATTAAAAGCCTCATCCTTAAAGCTCGTTAAAAAACAAGGAGAGCAATAAACTACAAAAAATTTTTAAACTGTGTGAAACAATTAATATTTATGGTTGAAGGTTTTGAGGAGCTTTATTTAGGGGATTGCTCAAATGGCTTATTTATTTCACAAAGAAGGGCTGATGAAGCACTACAACAACTAAAGGAAATAAAAGAAAGAGCAAAGGAGAAAATAAGAAGTTATGACGAAAGATTAATATTCTTAACAAATAAATATAGAGCAGGAAAAATAAGCTTGGATGTTTTTGAAATAAATGAACAAGCATTAGAATTATCAAAAAGATATCAAGAAAATATTAGGGATAATGCAGAGTTCCTCTTGTTTGACCCATCAAAAAGCAAAATAGCTTATTTAGCTCTTAAAAACAAAATTTCCTCAGAAGAAATAGAAAACCTAACAAAAATCTCTCTTCCTTTTTTGATATTAAAGCTAAACATTAAGTACTATAATGAAAAGATAAAAGAACTCTACAGAGAGCTACAAAAAGAATTAAAAAAAGAGAAACTAAAAGCTA
>WAKO01000009.1 GCA_015523325.1 Microcaldota archaeon
AGATGTGTATAAGAGACAGATTCTATACTTAGCAGAAACAGAAGGCTCTATTATATTTTATGGTTCTCTTTTATATCTCCTTTATTACTTAATTAACTCAATCAAGGAGAAGCTAAAGAAGTGGGAAGAAGAAGATAAAAGAAAAAAAATAAAAATAAGCTTAGATACAGAAGAATTAAATAAAAGAAAAAAAGAGTTTTATAAGTTTAGCTTAGCGTCAGGTTCTATATTAGAAACGGGGGCTTTCTATGGAATAGGAATAAAAGACTATATAGTATTTTATAGTTTTACTCTATATCTCCTCTACTACTATACAACATACTACCTAGAAAAAAGAGAAGATTTAGAGAATATAAAATATACCATAAGTGATTGGTTAACATCTCCACTAGATGAAGACAAAATAAGAAGAATCTCTAACATTTTATAAACTTTACTTCTTTGAAAGACCTAGTGAGAATTAATCCCTAACTCCTTCACCAGTTACTTTGAACACTACTTCTTTTTCAGGAAGGTTTGGGGAATCCACAAGCCTTGCTATTCTCTTGCTATCTTTTCCTTTTCTTAAATAAACTCTGTAGGTTGCTGCATGTGCCAAAACATGCCCTCCAATTGGCGTTGTTGGGTCTCCAAAAAGAATAGCGGGATTATCCATTACTTGGTTTGTAAAATAAACAGCAATGTTGAATTTATTTGCAAGCCTTTGTAAAGTGTGAACATGTCTGTTTAATTTTTGTTGTCTCTCTCCTAAAGCCCCTCTTCCAACATAATCCGCTCTAAAATGAGAAGTTAAGGAGTCAACAACAACTAGCTTTATGTTTTCTTTTGGAATTATGTTTTCCAATTTCTCTACAAGTAGGATTTGGTGATCACTGTTTTCTGCAGGCATAACAAATATGTTTTCCAAAACAGATTTAGGCTCTAATCCAACAGCTTCTGCCATTTGCTTTATTCTATCTGGCCTAAAAGTGCTCTCAGTATCAATAAAAGCTACTTTTCCTTCCAACCCTCCTTTTTCTTTAGGTAATTGAACATTAACGCTTAATTGAAAACCAACTTGGCTTTTTCCAGAGCTAAACTTTCCAAAAAACTCTGTTAGGGATTGGGTTTCCACTCCCCCTCCCAAAAGCTCATTCAACCTTTTACTTCCAGTTGTTATTTTTTCAATTGTTAGCCTCTTCTCATAAAGCTCCCATCCTGTTGTGTATTCTACATTAACACTCTCTTTTGCTATTCCAATTATTTTTGTTGCTAAATCCACACTTATCTCTGCTGCTTCTGAGAGCTCATGAGGAGTGGAAGCGGCTATGGAGGAAATGTCAATATAACCAGCGCTCCTAAGCTTTTCTGCTGTTGCCTCTCCAACCCCTGGCAGATCCTCCAAATCCTTAATAACTTTGTAATCCTTTCCCATCCTACCCCTCCTAATCATTCATTTGGAAAAACCAAAAGCCTTAGCTCTCCTATCTTTAAAACATAAAACTCATTACCATTCTTACTTACAGATTTCCACATTGCTCCAACATTCTTGTAAACAGTTTTACCATTCTCATAAACCGGTTGAACAACCCTAAAGTTTGGCCTGTTTCCTTTCTTTTTTTGGTCCTTTTCTTCCTCAACTTCCTTAAACTCCTTTATTTCTACTTCTTCAAAACCTTCCAACATATTTTCACGCTCATGGGAAATGAGAAGGCTTGTTTTAAAAATATTTTGCAAGTTCCTTTCCAAGAATTTAATGTAATGATGGATGAAAGCTTAAAAATGTTGGATAACATTTAAAAGTCAGAGATGAAAGGAAATTTAGCTTTAATATTAGTAGTTTTAATACTATTTTTTTCTATTTCACCAGCCTTTATAATAGAAGGAAATAAATGCTATTGTGATTCCTGTATGGATTGCACAGAGGCTTTAGCTAGCTTCGCTTGCCCACAAGTAAGCTTAACCCAAAATATAAGAGCCTTAAGAGAGAATTGTGTGTTTATAAGCTATGAAAAAGAGTTTTCATGTGAAGGAAACACAATAGCCTCTCCAAATGGAAATCCATTCTTTATTAACTCTCCTAATATGAAGGTTAGGGATTGTGGAGTGGAAGGGCCTTTTTTAGGAATTAAAATAAATAAAGAGGATGTAACCTTTGAAAACCTAAAAGTAATAAACTCAGATAAGGTCTTTTTAGTTGAAAATACAAAGGGGTGTTTTTTTCAAAATATTAGCTTCTTTAATGTGCTCTCTCCAATAATAATAAACAACAGCAAGGATTGTTATTTAAACAACTTAGCTATTTTTTCTACAGAAAAAGGAATAATTATAGAGAACTCTTCAAATATAAGCATAGGAAACCTAACTGTTGGGGAAGGAATTGGAATTGTTGTGCAAAACTCAAGAGAAATAAGAATAGCCTACTCAGAGTTCACTTCATCTGGTGTTATTTTAAATGGAGAAAACCTAACCATTAGCTTCTCTAAATTTAAAGAAAACGAAGTTGCTATTAAAGGAAAAGTTGAAGGGCTAAAAATTGAGAACTCAAGCTTTAACAACAACACTGTTGGAATTGAATTAATATTATCAAAGCAAATAGAGGTTAGTAACAATTATTTTGGGGAAGGAATAGCTCTAAAGCTTGAAAAAAGCTATGTTGGAGAGGTTTACAACAACATCTTTAATACAACCTACCCTATCTTCATAACAGATAATTCAAGGCTCTATTGGAACACAACTAAAAGAAAAGGAGAAAACATAGTAAAACTTCCCGTTATTGGAGGAAACGTGTGGTTAACAAATAATTTTAGTAATTCCTGTATTGATGAAAACCAAGATTTTATTTGTGACAGAGCCTTTATTATAAATGAAAAGAATGCTGATTACTTGCCTTTGATAACAAAAAAAGATGGCTCTCCTCCAAACATATCTTTTGTTCTTCCTACTCCAGAAAATAACTCAAAAATATTGGGAATGGGTTTTGAGATAAGTGTTAAGGCTGAGGATGAGAGTGGCGTGGATAGAATAATATTAGAAATATTCTCAAACAACACGGCATTGCAAATAGTTTGTGAAGGAAATGAATGTAATAGAACCTTCATAGCTCCTGAAAAAGGAAATTATTTTATAAGAGCTACTGCCTTTGATAAATATGAAAATGCTAGGAGCACAGAAACAAGGGTTGTTTATGTAGAGGAAGAACAAGAGGTTATAGCTTATTCTAGTTTTTATGAGTTAATAATATACATAGTAATATTGATATTAATAGCCCTAATAGGAAAGCTCCTTTACTCAATTAGCAAGCCTTTCCTTAAGGAGGAAATAGAAGAGGAAAGCTAAACTAGAAAACTAGAAAAACAACGAAAAAAGCTCCTATTGCTTTAAAAATCTTTAAGAGAGAAATGGGCTTATGGAGCTGGCTTTTAAGATTGGTGCTTTAGCAGGAGAAGGAGCATTTGTAGCTGGAAGAACGCTTGGAAGGATATTTGCAAGAGTAGGGTATAATGTTGTGGGTTATCCTGAGTATCCTTCCTTAATAAGAGGGGGACACAACGCTTATCAGGTTTTAATCTCAGACAAAAAGATTAATTCTCCAAGGGAAATGGTGGATGTGGTTATAGCTGTAAATAAAGAAGCAGTATTATTTCATAAAGATAGTTTAAACAAGGGTGGAATTTTAATTTATGATGCTACAATAAATGATGAGAAATTCAACATAAGAGAAGATATAAAGAAGGTTAAGATTCCTGCGATGAGGATAATAAATGAGCTAAAAGCTTCTCCAAAAATGAAGAATACTGTTTTTGTTGCTAGCGCTTTAGCTGTTGTGGATTTTGACTTAAATGTGTTCTTGGAAATGCTAAAGGAAGAGTTCTCAAGAAAAGGAGAAGAAGTAGTTAGGTTAAATCAAGAGGTTGCAAAAAAGGCTTATGAATTCACAAAACAAAGCATAGGAAAGCCTTTATTAGAGCTTCCAAAGATTGGGGAGGCTTCCCCATATTTATCAGGAAATGAGGCTGTTGGATTAGGAGCAATAAAAGCTGGGTTAAAGGTTTATGCAGCCTATCCTATGACTCCCGCTAGCTCTCTCTTACATTTTATGGTTCAAAAAGCAAAAAAGCATAACCTAACAGTAGTTCAAACAGAGGATGAAATAGCAGCAGCAAACCTAGCTGTTGGAGCCAATTTTGCAGGAAAAAGGGCTATGGCTGGAACAAGTGGAGGAGGATTTGCTTTAATGACTGAAACAGTAGGTATGGCTGCTCTGGCAGAAACTCCTGTGGTGTTCTTTTTAGCTCAAAGAACAGGGCCTAGCACAGGAATGCCAACTTGGACAGAGCAAGCTGATTTGTTTCAAGCTTTAGGAGCCTCCCAAGGAGATTTCTTAAGAATTATCCTAGCCCCTGGAAATGTTGAGGAAGCATTTTATCTTGCAGGAGAAGCTCTAAACCTTGCAGAAATTTATCAACTCCCTGTAATTTTAATGTCTGATAAGTTTTTGGCAGAGAGTCATTTTACAGCAAAGCTGGATCCTAACAAAATAAAAATAAAGAGAGGAAAACTAGTTTTAGAAGGCCTTCCTCCTCTTAAGCCCGGAGAGAAATTTAAAAGATATGAGTTGACAGAGGATGGCATTAGCCCAAGAACAATTCCAGGAGTTCCAAATGGAGAGCATGTTGCCACAAGTTATGAGCATGAAGAGGATTCTTCAACCACAGAGCATTTTGAGGAGAGAGCAAAACAAGTTGAGAAAAGATGGGAGAAGAAAATTGTTCACATCAAAAAAGAAGAGCTAACAAAACCAAAGGTTTATGGAAACTCAAAAATAGCTATAGCTGTTTGGGGATCACAACTACTTCCAGCTTTGGATGCTCAACAAATGTTGAAGGAGGAAGGAATTGAAGTATCAATCCTACATTTTCATTGGCTTTTCCCATTATTTAAAGAGAACATAGAGCCAATTTGGAGAGGTTTTGAAAAAATAGTTATGTTTGAGAACAACAGCTCCTCCCAATTCAGTAGGCTTTTAAGAGCTGAAACCTCCCTTTTCCCAGATGTTTTGGTTAATAAATATAATGGAAGACCTTTCTTCCCTGAACAAATGAAGGAGGTTATGAAAGATCTAATAAATTCAAACTTCTCTAAAAAACATGTTAAAGTAACTCAAGAAAAGGAGAATTACGAATATTATAAACCTTGGAGGTATAAAATTTAAGGAGGGAAAAAATGGCTGGAATATTAGATTTCAATGTTCCTGAAAAACCTCAATGGTGCCCTGGGTGTGGAGACTTTGGAATTTTGGCTGGAGTTAAAAAGGCATTTGCTGAATTGGGTTTAGAAACCCACAATACAGTAGTTGTTTCAGGAATTGGGTGTGGAGGAAAAATTCCCCACTACATAAGAACTTATGGGTATGAAGGCTTGCATGGAAGGTTGCTTCCATTAGCAATAGGAATTAAGCTAGCTAACCCTGATTTAACAGTTGTTGGAATTGGAGGGGATGGGGATGGAATTGCTGAAGGAGGAAACCATTTCCATCACACTTTTAGATATAATCCAGATATAGCTTATTTCCTTCAAGATAATCAAGTTTATGGCCTAACTACTGGACAAACTTCTCCAACCTCTCATAAAGGAATGAGAACAAAAACAAATCCTGATGGAGTTAAAATACCAGAAGCAAAACCAGTTCCTTTGGCTTTAGCAAGTGGAGCAACCTTTGTAGCAACAACATTTTCAGGAAACCTAAAACATATGGTTGAGATGTTTAGGCTAGCAATTCAACACAAAGGATTTGCATTTGTTGATGTTTACCAACCTTGTGTGACTTGGAATAACATAAATACCTATGAGTATTGGAGTAAACATGGATACATAACAGATCACGATCCCACAGATTTTAAGAAGGCGTTGGAAAAGGCTTATGAACCTTATTTCACCAATTGGGAAAAAGTTCCTTTAGGAGTTATTTACAAATATGAGAGAAATACTATGGAAGAAGAGATAGGAGCAAATAAAGAAGAAACAATAAGGGATATTGAGGAGGATTTAAAAGAGCTAATGTAAAGGGCAAGGGAAAATGTGAGAGCTTTTTTAGCTATTCCTATCCCAACTGAGCTTGCAAAAAAAATTCATTCTGATTTTTTATTTCTCTCTGATGTTGGAAAGGTTATTCCTCCTAAAAATATGCATATAACCCTAAACTTCTTAGGAGAAGTTGGAGAGATAAAAATTAATGAGATAATGGAGAGGATGAAAAGATTATTTTTAGCTAGGTTTGAAATTGAGTTGGGGGGAGTTGGGTTTTTTCCTTCTCCTTCTTTTATAAGAATAGTTTATCTAGGGGTTAAAATTCCTAAAAAGGAGGAAAAGATATTAAAGGAGTTTAGCAACTCCTTGGGAGGAGCTCCCTTTACAACATTACATTTAACTGTAGCAAGGATAAAAAAGAGACCAAACCTAGAGCTCTTTTCTAAAAAAAGTTTTGATTATGGAGGGTTTGTAGTAGAGAGATTGGTGTTGTATGAGAGCATACTAAAAAAACCAAACCCAAACTACAGAGAAATATTTGTAAAGAGGCTAGTTTAGTATTTTAGCATTCTCAACTAATTGCGCATGTTGAATTCTTTCTCCACCTTAATCAAAAGCCTTTGAATTTGCTCTTTGTTTAAAAACTCTAGTTGCTCCCTTATTTCTTTTAATCTCTCTTCTCCTAAAGAATAAGCCCTTCTCTCAATTATACTAAAATAAATAGAAGGAACTCCTTTTTCCTCTAAAATTTCCTTTATTCTTAAATAATCTCTATTACTTTTTATTTTAATTATTTCTTCCTCTAAGGGTAAAAGCTCAATTGTGTTTCCAACTAAAGGATAATTTGAAAGGCCTTTAACCCTCAAAACTTTCCCCATCTTCATCATCTTTTCCCCAACATTTCCTTCAATGAAAGTAAAAGTTTTAAACCTAAAAAAGAATAACTATTTTATGAAAATCAAAGCTTTTTTATTTTTTATCTTAATTTTAGCTGTATTTTCTGAGTTGTCATTAAGTGCTTGGTTTAATGATTCCTATCCTTATAGAAGAGAGATAAATCTCTCTTATCCAAGCACTATAAATGATGTTCAAGTGCTTATCCAAATAAATTACTCCTCAAACATGTCTCCTGATTTTAGTGGGATAATGTTCACTTATTTAAATGGCTCTAATGAAATTGAGGTTCCATTTTGGATAGAGGAAGCCGTTAGTAGTTCCTATGCTTTAATTTGGGTTAGAGTTCCTCGCTTAAGCACAACTGAAAGGCTTTATATGTATTATGGAAATTCCTCTCTCCCTAATAAGAGCAATGGGTTTGATACTTTTTTTATGTTTGATGATTTTGATTTAAACAGCTTAAACCTAAGTATTTGGACAGCAGACCCTGGTTTAATTATTCAATTTAGCTCTGGAAACTTTGTGTCAAACCAAGGGCTAGGAATGGCGGCGTTGGCTAATGTTAATGTGCTAAATGGTTATGTTTCAGAAACAAGAGCAAAGCTAAACGCTTTTGGATCTTATTACTCAGGGGTTTTTGCAACACCAATGAGTTCTCTTTACACAGCTCCAAATAATGCTAATGCAGATAGTACAATGCTTTATATGACTGCTTCAGGAGGTTCTGGAACACTTTCCCATTGGGTTGGAAATGGATGTGCTGCTAGCTATAATGTGCATACAGGAATCCTTCCTTACACCTTAACACTTGGGCAATATTATGTGTTTTCAACAGAAGTAACTCCTTCGGGAGGGGCAACTGCAATAAGATTCCTAATAAACAGACAAAACTTACTAGAAACAGATACTTCTTCTTTTTGTAAGCCTCTCTCTTATATAAGAGTGGGTTTTTTCCATCAATTCACTCCTGGGGCAAACACAGAAGTTTATTATGATTGGGTTTTAGTAAGGAAATACTATAATTTGAGCTTGCTAAATTATGTTGTTGGAGAAGAAGAGAGTATAAAGCCTCTCTCAATTGCAATTATAAGCCCTCCTTCAGGAAGCTTTGTAGGAGCTCCATTTAATGTTGTATTAAACCTAACCTCTTATAGTTTTGCTGATGTAGAGCTTTATTTAGATGGAGTATTAACAACTACTTGGTTTAACGTGGCAAACACAACCCTAAGCACTTCTCTAAGCCCTTCTATAGGAAACCACACAATTACTGCTATTGCGAGAATAGGAAATGATAGTGCTAGTGATTCTATTAGCGTTATTGTGCTTCAAAACCTCCCTCCTCAAGGAAACGGGGATGATATAACTATAATTTATAATAACACTATTTACAACAACGCAACTAACATAACTTATGTGAGCATAATTAATGGAAACAACATGAGTGGTGATGTTTTTCCTCCTTTTCCTCAAAACCTTTCCCCAAGCAACACCACTTTTATCCTAAACTATTACAGACAACCAAATGAGGTTGATTATGGAAAGTTAGAGGATTTATTGAATGCAATAATTATATTATTAAGCTTGTTAGTAGCCCTTTTGCTTTTTGCAATTGCATTGTTAGTTATTTTGGTATTGAGAAGAGAAGCTAAAAATGCAAGAGAAGCTCAAAGGAGAGGAAAAGAACAAAAAAAGAAACCAAGTGAAACTAGAAGGAACAAAAGAAATAAAAGAAGAAAAAAGTAAATAATAAGTATGGTAAGAATTGTGATTAAGGATGCAAAAGGCCCAATGCAAGTAAAAGAGGCTTGGGTTTGTATGTGTGGGCTTTCAAAAAACCAACCATATTGTGATGGATCACATAAAAAAATAAAGGAGGAAGAAGAAGGAAAGCTTTATATGTATGAAGATGGAAAGGCTGTTGAGGTTAAAGTAATAAAGAAAGAGTGAAGAGCTAAGCAAGGATTCTTTTTTAAACCTAAACTTGCTAAAAACCCTCATGGAAACAATAAAGGATGTTTCAAACCTTGAAGAGTATTTGAAAAATCTGAAAAGGGTGGGATTTCAATCCACAAGTTTAGGAGAGGCAAGAGGAATACTTAGAAAAATAAAGGAAGAAAAGCCAACAGTGTTCTTTGCATTCACAGCAAATATGGTTGCAAGTGGGATTAGAGGTTATGTAGCAAAACTAGTTGGTAGTGGATTAGTAAATGCAATAATAACAACAGCTGGCTCATTAGAGCACGATTTAATTAAGTCTTTCAAAGATTATTTGCTAGGGGATTTTGAAATAAAGGATGAAGAGCTTAGAGAAAAAGGAATGAATAGAGTTGGAAACATATTAATAGATAACTCCTGTTATGAATTTTTAGAAAAAATTAATTTCAAAATCTTTGAAAGATATGTTAAAAAAGGAGAGATAAGTCCCTCTCAATTAGCTAGAGAATATGGAGAGGTAATAGCTAGAGAAGGAAAGAATAAAAGGAATTCCTTCCTATATCAAGCATATAAAAGAGAAATACCTGTATTTTCCCCCGGCATTTTGGATGGAGCAATAGGGTTGAACCTATACTTTTTCAGAAATATGAGAAAAGAAAACAAGGAATTTTCAATTAACCCCTCCTTAGATATAAATAAGCTTTCAAAGATTGTGCTTGAGGCAGAAAAAACAGCTGGAATTATTTTGGGAGGAGGAATAAGTAAACACCACACAATAGGAATAAATATTGTTAGAGGAGGATTGGATTATGCAATATATGTTACAACTTCTCAAGAGTTTGATGGCTCATTAAGCGGAGCAAAACCAAAAGAAGGAGTTAGCTGGGGAAAAATAAAGGATGAAAAAAACTCTACAGTTGTTTATGGGGAAGCAAGCTTGGTTCTACCTCTCTTAATGGAAGGAATTATTTGAGTTGTCCAAGCTTCTTTTATTGTTTTAGATTGTTTTAGGGCTTTTATTTATTAAGTTAGAGGAACCAAAAACGATAGGAATTCTGAAGAGATAAACATAACAATTAAAGCAACTAGGGAAATAAAAGGGAAATATTTTAGCCCCCTAACCATATCTCCTTTATTTATTATTCCTAAAAGTAAGGAAGTCATTAAGTTTGTTATTACCACAAAAATAGAAACCAAGATAATGAATTGCTCTGGGGTTAAACTAATTTGTAGAGAGGCTCTTGAGAGAGGGCCCACTCCTTCCACATCTCCAACTCTTCCTATGCTCTCTTGTATTGAAGATATAACTTTGATGTAATAAACAGAAACACTAGTTAGGAAAGGTAAAATAAGCACACTCACAAAAAGCAAAAATCCAACATAACCTTTGCTTTGTGAAGCTAACTCTTCCTTCAAATCCAAAATTTTTCTCATGCTATCTGCATATTCCTCCACAATATCCACAAAGTTTCCTCCTGTTCTTATTGTTTTTTCAAAGATTTTGGTAAATTTATCTAAATAGACTGAGTTAACTCTCTTTGTTAAATATTTAAATGAAGCTACTATTGACCCTCCTGAAGCTATTCTTGCTTTTTTTGCCTCTACAGCCAAAACTCCTAGCTCTGGTCTTATTGCAGCACTAAAAGCATGGGAAGGAATTAACCCTCCCCTCAAATTTGAAGCTAACAAATAAAGAAAGTCAGGGAATACTTTCTCAACTTGCTCCTTTCTAACTGAGATTAAAGTGTAGAGATGAGCAACAAATATTAGGATTACCAATATAGAAAGAAATAACCCAATAAGAAGCAAAAGTAAAATATCAAGTTCAACTATCCTAGGAAATCCTAGCAAAGAGGAGAGTTGGGAGTAAAGAGTAAATAGGAGAAAAGGGAGGATAAAGCTGATTAAAGAGGAAAACAAAACCATTCCACTCCATTCTCTTTCATCCATTTCATAACCAGCAAAGGAAATGAGCTTCTTAACTCTAATTAAAAACCCTCTTGGAAGGAATAAGCTTAACTTCCTATAATATGCTCTTAAGTCCATATTATCCTACCTACCCACTCATCTTCTTAAAACTTCTGGTTTCCATGATTCTAAACTTTATCTTAATATAGGTGGCTTCAAGCTTCTTATGTAATATAAGATGGTTGCTTGCATAAACAAAGAAACAAACAACATTAACATTAAAGTAAATATGTCCAAAGGAATTCCTCCAACTGAAGAGAGAACGACTAAAAACACTATTCCTAAGCTAGGGAGAGTTATTCCTATTAAGAAAAATATTAGAATAACCATGTTCATTGTTGAGAGATAAGACTTTATTGTCCTCTCATTATATCTATCTATGTAGGTAGAAATTGATTCTAACAAACTTGAGAGGTTTCCTCCTTTCTCAACTCCATTTGCCAACTGCCAAATTATCTTTCTTAAGAAATCACTCTTTGATTCTAACGCTACTTTTTGTAAAGCTGCAGAATCTGTATAACCTGAATTAACCAAAAATATAACTCTCTTAAACATTTTAGAAAGCTCTCCATATCCTCCTTCAGCTATTGATATCATTGCTTCATACAAAGAAACTCCTCCTTTCAATTGTATTAATAAATCCCTGATGGCAAACCCAAGCTCTTTATTTATTGCATTAGCAATATCTCTTATTTTGAGCTTTGGGAATATTACATTTATCATAAAAACTGAA
Source organism: Microcaldota archaeon (assembly GCA_015523325.1). Taxonomy (GTDB): domain Archaea; phylum Micrarchaeota; class Micrarchaeia; order Anstonellales; family J096; genus WAKO01. Next base: position 11,543 of record WAKO01000009.1, read on the forward strand.
AACGAGACGTAAAGAAAGGCTCCAAAACCCGCAATAAACTTCTCAAATAGATTTATTCCAAAAATTAAAAAGACAGCAATTCCTACAACAATTCCAAAAGCAAAAGAAGAGAGTAAGCTATTCATAACGTAGACTCTTGGACTTAAATTCCTATCTATGCTCTTTATATCATGCTCTAAAAAAGGAACTACTCTAAGTAAATAGATTGCAACTTGCCTAAACCCTCTCTCTATTCTTGTTGCAACCTCCCAAGGAAAAACTAAAAGAGGACTAACCATTTCCACCTACCAATTAACTATTTTCTGTAGAGGCAAGTTGTTCTCTACTCCTTTTAATAATCTCTCCTTATCATGATAATAAAGCTTAACCACCTTTCCTACATCATCAATTCTAAATAGCTTTTGCTTAACCATCCATTTTAGGATGCTTTCTCTTATGTTCAAATCTAAATAGATCTCCTCTTCAGTCATTCCAGTAAAGAAATTAACCTTGTTTATGTATTCTATAGGAAGCTTTTTGAACTCAAAGCTATCGGTTCTGCTTCTATAGGACACTATCCTATCTATAGAGAAATCTTCTTCACTCCTTTGCATTATTGCTACCTCATAAGTTCTTCTCCTATTTGTTCTCCTATCCCTTCTTTGAGTAACAATAAAGTCTATTATCTCAAGCTCTGAAAGAGAAATGTTTATAGGATCTTCACTTAGCCTTTTTATTGCAACATACGCCGTATTTGCGTGGAATGTGGAATAAACACTATGTCCAGTATGCATAGCCTCAAACATAACCTGTGCTTCTTCAGCCTTTCTAACCTCTCCAACTATTATTCTATCGGGCCTCATTCTTAAGGAGTTTATCATTAAATCCAAAATAGTAACTGCCCCAAGCCCTTCTGGGTTTGGGGGCCTAGAAACTAAAGGAACCCAATTTTCAAAGTAAACAGGAAGTTGAATCTCCCTAGTATCCTCTATAGTTATTATTCTTTGGTCAGGAGGAATAAACATTAGAAGAGAGTTAAGCATAGATGTTTTTCCACTTGCAGTTCCTCCAACCACTAAAACATTCATTTCATAATGAAGAGCTTGCCATAATAGAGAGGCTGTTTTATAATCAAGTGTTTTATTATTCAACAAAACAGGAAGAGTTAATGGCTCTTCAGAGAACTTTCTTACAGTAATTGTGTTACCACTTAATGAAATTGGGAAAAGGGTTGCATTAATTCTCTCTTTTCCAGGCAAGTGAGCATCAAGCAAAGGGCTTAAAGTAGAGACATGCCTTCCCACTCTCCTCCCAATCCTTGCAATGTTCTCCAACACATCAGACTCTGACTCAAAGAACAAGTTTGTTTTCATCCACCCATACTTTCTATGGTAAACTATTACTGAGGCTCTTGCCTTATTAACAACAACTTCCTCTAAAAAAGGGTCATGTAAAAGGTATTCAAGCCTTCCAAGCCCAAACATCTTAGCCCTAACCATTCCACAAAGGAGCTTTTTATCCCTTTGATTAAACACTAGCTTTTCAAGAATATTTTCTGTGATATTACATTGCCTTCTATAAATCTTTATACTTTTTTCCTCTTCAGTTAAATTAACTGATTCTGGAGGAATTTGAGAAGAAACTATCTCAATTATCTCCTCCAAAAGAGAAAGAGTTGAAACCTTAACTCTTGGGGTTGTTATATAATAGAAAAGAGAATTATCAGGAAGCCTTATTATATTAACAATGCCCCAAAAATGCTTATTGTCCCCTTCTATCTCATAAGCTTCAACAACACTTCCTTGTGGTTTTTGTTCTTCTTCTTTTTCAGGAATTCTTATAGAGATATAAGTTGTGTTAAATATGGGGAGGAGAGGATATTTAACAGAAATCAAATCTCTTTTTTCCAATGTTTCTAAAATAAAATCCAATGACTCATCATCTAAACCTAGTTGCCCATAAATTGATGCAACGTTCACTTCTTTATTAAGACCCTCTTCATAAACATCATCAACCTTAGTTTTTATCAGCATTTTTCAACCCCCTACTCATCCAGAACTACTTTATTTTTTGAACCCTTCTTTAGCTCTCCTAAGGAGAGATAAAGTGCAGAGCTATAAGGAACTCTATCTCCCAAGTAAAGTTGTGAAACCTTATAGGAAGAAATACTGGTGTTTATGTCTATTGTGCTATTTATATATCCTGTTATTGTGGAAGGTATTTGAACAATGTATTCATCATTTGGATTTCCTAAAGGATCTCCTACCAAAATTAATATCTTTCCTTCTGCTCCACAAATATTTTGACCTAGGTAGAAAGTGTAGTTTGCTGCCCCATTGTTTCCAACTGTTGTTGATTTTTCAAAGCATTTTGCTCCTCCAATAAAAGGATAGCAAACCCTAAAGTAAACAGGAACTCCATTAGGATCATAATTTGAAACACTTAAATTATCCCCATCAACAGGAAGGTTTCCTGTAATGTAAATAGTTATATTGTATTGAGAAGGCCTACCAACATCAAAGTAATTTACTTTCATTTCTGAAATGTTGTAGATGGAGGTGTCATAATATTTTTTGAAGTAACTTGAAGAAGAACCAGATTTAGTTAAGAAATTTATCACAAAATAATCACTAAATTGATATACTGAAGAAAAATCAACAGAATAATTGATACCAACCTTTGATAAAGAAGATTTAACCTCTGAATCATAAGCCATAACATCAAAGTTGGTGGTTGTTCTTCTTATTTCTCCAAAAGCTTTAAACACAAATATGTCCTCTGTTTTTGGAGAGTAAGAAAGCTCTTCAAATCCCATCCTATTTTTTAACTCATCAATAATATCCTCATAATAAAAAGAAAGCCTCCTAAGTTTTTCTCTTGTAAGAATCTCCTCATCCTCTAAGGATTGTAAATAAACTAAAGTGTAGTAAAGCAAAGGTATAAAGAGCAAAAGGACTATCAAAACATTAACAAATCCTTTATTCCCCCTCATTTGAACCACGCATAAAACTTGTAAACATAAGTTCCGTTTGCAGGGTTTTCATAGCGATGAACAAATCGGTAATAAACCCTGCTGTTTTGAGAAGGGCTGGAGCAACCTCCTTTTCCAACAGAGGTTGTCGGAATACCTCCAACCTCAAATGAGGAAAACGTAAATATCTCAGCAAAAAAGCATACTGACACACCAAAACTAGTAGAATCAGTGAAATTAAAAACTTTTTCCAAATAAGTAGTGTTAACAACACTTTTTTCCAATGTTCCATCCCTGTCTAAGGAGGAAAAAAGTGAAATAGAATAACTATCTAAAGCTGAGGATTTAAATTCATAAGAGGGAAAGATAATTCTTTCTAAAGAAAGTGAGAAGTATAGGCTAAGCACCGTTAAAAGTAAAGTTGTAGCAAGCAATAATTCAAGAGTATAAACAACTCCTTTAGTCTTTCTTCTCCTTACTTCCACATTATCATCCTCAATAAATAAGTGCTATCATTGTAAGTTACAAAAGTCTCTTTTATGAACTTTTCATCAGCTACCACTGGAGAAGGGCAAAAGGAAAACTTATAATTATCACTAATCCTGACCATTTCAAAATAAAGATTCATATAATCAGGAACTCCTAGCTTCTCTTTTACAAAAGCAACATTACTATTACATAAATTAGCTAGCTCCTGAAGCTTTGGATCTGAAACTATATTTCCATAATTATCTCTCATTATCCCTATTCTTTTTGTTTTTGAGAGAGAAGAATGCCAATAAGGAGGTAGGCCCTCTCCTGTTAAGCTTAGGAATGCCTCTTCACTAACCTTAGATTTTAACAAATAATCTTCTATTCTTTGTTTTGCTAAGGAATCCTCAACAACTATATTTGCAAATAATAATACCAAGAAAAAAGCTGTTATTAAGCCCAAAACTAAATCAACAAGCTCCATACTCTCAAATTCATTACCCTTAATGAATTTAAAAACTTAATTCATTAAATATCACGTGAACTTTAGCACAAATGAAGAGCTTGTGGAGTATTTGAAAAGAATAAATGCAATAAAGAGCAAAAATATAATAAAAGCATTTTACGAAGTGGATAGAAAGGATTTTGTTAATGAAAAGCTCCAAAACCTTGCTTATTTTGAAGGAGCCTTACCTATAGTTGATAACTCCACAATCTCTCAACCTTCCATAATAGGGGAAATGCTTGAAATGCTAGAACTAAAGCCAAAACTCAAAATATTTGAGATAGGGACAGGAAGTGGATATTCCACAACTCTATTAGCAAAGGCTTGTGAAGAATGTGAGATAACCTCTGTTGAAATTAAGGAGAAGGTTTATGAAATAGCAAAAAAGAACATTGCAAAATATAATGTAAAAGTAAACTTGATTTTAGGAGATGGGAAGAAGTGTTGTGAAGGGCAAAGATTTGACAGAATTCTAATAAATGCATCAACAAAAAAAGAAGAGCTTGGAATTTTTATTGAAAGATTAAAGGAGGATGGTTTCATAGTTTGCCCACTCAACAAAGGAGGTTATGATGTATTGGCAAAGGTAACTAGGAATGGAAAAATAAGAGAGGGAAAGGAAGTTGTGTTTGTAAAGCTAGAGTAGGTGTAGGCTTAATGATTTCAGATAATCTATATTTCAGTTAATACAACAAGGGGTTTCATCCAAGTTATGGAATGTGGAAAGAGAAGCTTTTTTTATTGCTTCTCCAATAGTAGGAAAAGCTAAGGTTATTTCACTAACCCTACCAGGAGAGAGCTCTAAGTTTATTATAAATGAGGCCGTGTTTATTAGTTCTTCAACATTATACCCTCCAACAACAACTCCAACAATTTTATTGTTTTTAACAAATAAATCAAGGAAACCTTTTGATTTTCTCTCTAATTTAGAGAGGTCAAAATGGATTAATCTTCCTTCCATTATTCCAACCCTAGCTATTTGAGGAGAGCTAAATGCTATTGAAGGAATTTTATTATAATCAACTTTCTTGTTAGCCCCTAAAATGTTTTCTACTGCAACCTTTCCCTCCAAAGCTGCTGTTGTTTCAAGAGGCAATTTCCCATTCAAATCTCCAATTGCATAAACATTGTTAAATCCTTTTACTCTCAAGAACTCATCAGTAATGACAAAGCCTCTTTTATCCTTTTCAACTTCAAAGCTTTCTGAATTTGGAGATATTCCAGTGCAAAACATTATGGCCCCTTCTATTTCCCCTTTCTCCGTTATTAATTTGCCTTCAGAAACCTTCTTGGGTGTTGCTTTAACTAGCTTTATTCCTCTATTTAAAAACTCATTTTTTACAAACTCTGATTGAGAAGGAAGGAACTTTTTCAAGAATGAAGACCTAAAAACAATTGTTACCTCTGTAAACCTAGAGAGGATTGTTGCAAATTCCACAGCCATAACACTAGAGCCAACAATAACAACTTTTTCTGGAAGCTCTTTTAAATCCCAAAAGTTCCTATAAGTTAAAAATTCCCCTTCTATTTCTATAGGAGGAAGGAATGGTTTTGCTCCAGTTGCAAGTACTATGTTTTTAGCTTTCACTCTTTTATCCTCAACAAAAACACTTCCATCCTTAAAAGATGCCTTAGCTTCCAAAAAATCAACGTTCTCAAATTTTTTCAAAACATCCAAATAATTTCTTTTTTGTAATTCTTTCACATACTGCTTAGTTTCTTTCAAAAAACTAAGGAAGAGAGCTTCTCTCTCCTCAAATGAGAGCTCTCTGAAGAGATTCTTTAGATTAGATTTATTGATCTCCTCTAAGATTTTGCTTTTGTCCAACAAAAACTTTGAAGGAACACAACCTATATTAACACAAGTTCCTCCTATGGGTTTAGAACTGATTAAAAGGGTCTTCAATCCATTTTTGTTTGCCCAATAGGAAGAAGAAAAGCCACCACTTCCTGCTCCAACAATAACCAAATCATAATTGGTTTCAAAATATTTTTCCATGTTTATTTTTGGACGAAACAGAATTTAAAAGAGTTGGAAAAACTAAAAACAAAAAATCAAAAGCTTAGATTAAATCAAAGGTTTAGGTTAGCTAATCTAACTCTCCTCCTGGAGAGTTATCATTCTTGCTTGTTCCTTTTGCGCTTATTATATCATCTATTCTCAAAATTAGTCTAGATGTTTCTGTTGCTGATGCTATTGCTTGTCTCTTTACTTTTGCAGGCTCTAAAACCCCTAGCTCTTTCATGTTTGAGATCTTTCCATTTATTACATCAACTCCATAAAACTTTCCTTCTTTTGAGCCATGCTTACTCCTTAACTCAACCAAAGTATCTATTGCATCCATTCCTGCATTCTCTGCCAAAGTTGTTGGGATACTCTCTAAAGCCTCTGCAAATGCCTCAACAGCCAATTGCTCTCTTCCCCCTATTGTTTTAGCATACTCTCTAAGCTTTAATGAAAGCTCCATTTCTGTGCTTCCTCCTCCTGTAACGTAATAGCCATCCTCTAAGGCAGAGGCAACACTTCCTAATGAATCTTTTATTGCTCTCTCCACCTCATTTACAACATGCTCTGTTCCTCCTCTTATGAAGATGGTTACACTCTTTGGATCCTTACACTTTTCAACAAATACCATTGCCTCTCCGGCAACTTTTCTCTCTTCTACCAATCCAGCCTCTCCTAAGTCAGAACTGCTCAAATCCTCTAAGGAAGAGGCAATTCTAGCTCCTGTAGCCCTGCTAAGCTTTTCCATATCACTCTTCTTAACCCTTCTTACTGCTAAAATTCCTGCTTTTGCAAGATAGTGTTGTGCCATCTCATCAATTCCCTTTTGCACAAAAACAACGTTAGCGCCTGCCTTCTTTATTTTTTCAACCATATTCTTTAGCATCTCTTCCTCTTTTCTTAGGAAAGCCTCTAATTGGTCAGGAGAGGTTATTTCTATTTTTGCATCTGTTTCTGTCTTCTCTATTTCTAGAGGGGAATCTATCAAGGCTATCTTAGCATTTTCAACCCTTTTTGGCATTCCAGCATGAACAACTTCCTTATCAATAACAACTCCTTCCACAAGCTTTGTGTCCTTTACTTCTCCTCCTTCTTTCTTCTCTAGCTTAACTAAATCCAAGTCAACAACTAGCTTATTTCCTTTCTTTTGAACAACCTTTTGAACAGCTTTCACTATTAATTTAGCAATGCTCTTCTTTTCCTCTTCACTACCAATTCCTTTTGAACCCATAGAAACGCTTGCAATCTTTACCAAAGTTTCCTCATCATCTAAGGAAACTTTCTCAGCTATTTCCTTAAGCAATTCATGGCTTTTTGCTTCAGCCATCTCAAATCCTCTAACTATAGTTGTTGGATGAATCCCTCTATCAAGTAATTGGCCGGCTGCTTTCAAAAGGTTTCCAGCAATGACAACACTTGTGGTTGTTCCATCTCCAACTTCTTTATCTTGTGTTTTTGCTATCTCTACCATTAGCTTTGCTGTTGGGTGTTCAACGTTCATTTCCTCCAAAATGGTGGCTCCATCATTTGTTATTATTATATCTCCTAAATCACTAACTAACATCTTATCCATTCCCTTTGGCCCTAATGTTGTCTTCACTATTTGTGCTATTGCATAGGCTATTGCTATATTCAACCTCATTGCATCTCTACCAATAATTCTTTGTGCTCCTTCTGGTAGAGGTTCATTACTTATCTTTTGGGTCATTCGCCCACCTCCTTTTATTTTTTTAATATTAGCAAAAAAAGCCTAAAAAAATATCAATACATAAGCATATGCTTAGTTATTGAGAAATGTTTAAATACTTTACCACGTCTTCGCCCCTCCTCTAAAAAGGGGGAAAACAAAGTTATAAAAAATGTTAAGTCAGTAATTTGTTATGGAGGTTAAAACAAAATCAAAATCAAAAGAGGAAGAAGGAGAGCCTAGCTATTCTTCTGAGAAGAAATGTTTTGAGGGGTTGCTTAAAGGAGGGCCAAGAAAATGCTTTGATAATTATAAGGAGATAATGGAAAGGGAAGTGAGGAAAATAAACCCTGACTTCCTAACAGAGCTTAGATGTTTGGCTTTATTAGCTCAAAAAAGAGAAAGCTCTTCCTATGTTACTGAGAAAATACTATACTCAACAAAAAACATGGCGTTTCTATCAAATGGGGAAGTTTCAAATGAATTTTATAGCACTTTTCCTTTCCTAGAATTTGTAGAAAAAACTAGAAGAGGAAAAAAGAAAAAAGTTGTGTTGAATAGGAATTCTTTAACTTACTTGTTCTTATTTTCCTTTCTTTCATTGAAAAGAAGAGAAAAAAACAAAAACCTAAGTGTTAGTATGGTTAGGGTTGTTGACCCAAACATTGTAAATTATCATAAAAACCTTCTAAACTACAATGTTATTCTCCTAACTAATAAAAGATTAAAAAACAATAGAGCTATGCTTAAATCTGCTAGAGTAATAGACCTACACAACCAAAAAGAGGAGGAAATTTTAAGAGAGCTAGAAAAAAGCCTAGACTCCAAAGATAGGGAAGAAAAAAGGCAAGAAGTTTCTCTAAAAGTTGTTTTAGAACCATTAAGAATAAGCATATTTAGAAGTCTAGCTTTGTGTTACTTAAATTATCAAGTAGCCCAAATGCTAAAAACCTCAAAAGCTGATGTTGAGGGATTTATAGAATTAGTTAATTTCATCAACATAATAAACAAAAAATTGTTGAAGGAAAGGAAATCTTCATCAAAAAAGAAGGAAGAAAAACCAGAGGATCTCCTAATTTATGTGCCTTTAATTGCCCTTAGCGAGAAAAAAGAGTTGAAGGAAAAAATAAGGGAATATGAGGAGGGACATAAAGAAGAAAGAGGGTTAGAAGTAATAAAATCTCTAGAGGATAAAAAATTAAAGCTGAAAAATAGTGAATTTGAAAAAATACTCTCAATTTATAATGTGGTTTACTTATAATTTTACTTCCTTATAATTTTAACTTATAAAAAGTAAGGAAGCTGAACGAAAAAGTTTTTAATAAAAAAAGCATGAAAGAGTTGTGGAGATAATTGGAATAGATGTTGGAGGAACAAAAACAACATTTATTGGTTTTGAATTTAAAAAGGGGATTTTAAGAAAGGAGTGGGAAGAGAGAATAAAAACCTCCCATCTTTCATTTTCTGAGTGGTTTTCTCTTATTAGTGAAAAAGCAAAAAGTAAAAAAATAGCGCTCTCAATGCCGGGTTTTTTGGAGAATGGAGTGGTTAAGAACTCTCCAAACTTTAAAGAGCTAGAGGGAAAGAGAATAAAGCGTTGGTTGAAAAAGATAACTCCTAGCTTTATTGTTGAGAATGATGCTAATTGCTTTGCATATGCAGAAGCAATTGTTGGGAAAGGAAAGGGAAAAGAAGGAATAATAGCTGGATGGATATTTGGGACTGGAGTTGGAGGAGGACTAGTCTTAAAAAAGAAAGGAATGGCTCTCTTATTGAGTGAAAAGACAGAGTTTGGAAGCTTTTATGTTGGAGTGGAAGAGGATTTATTTCTAAAGCATTCAAAAAGAGCAAGAGAAATAAAGAGAAAGTATGGGTTTTTAACTCTTGAGGGTGTTGCAAGTGGAAAGGTAAGAGAAGAGCTTGGAAAAAATTTCTCAAAAGTAAAAGGTTTGGTAGAAAAAGCAATAATAAACTCATTCTATAATGTTCAACTTACTGTCTCTCCTTCCCTCCATGTTATTGGAGGAGGGTTTGGAAAAGCCCTTGGAAAAGAGTTTTTTAAAAGAATTGAAAAGCAAGTCAAAAAGAAGTATAAGATAGGAAAGCCAAATTTCTCAATAGAGCTCTTCTCAATTAGAGATGATGCTGGAGTCATAGGAGCTGTTTTGCTTTTTTTAGCAAAAAATAACAAAAAGATAAAAAAAGTCAGATTAGATTAAGAAACTCTTCCTTGAATTGTTGCTACTGCTTGTCTTGGTTGTCCTGCTGGGTCTCCTTCTAAAGAGTATTGGACTGCTACTGTTACTGTTGCTGTACTTCCTGAATTCATTTGTCCACAATTATTTAATGTTACTTGTGCAACCTCTCCTGGGGAAAGGGTTGTAACTCCTGTATTTCTGAAGTTTGTTGGAACTGTTTCTCCAACAGCACAAGCAAATCTTAGGTTTTCTGCCCTTGATGTCATTGCATTTCTCATGCTAAATGTTACTGTCCCTCCATTACCTTGTCTCAATAGAGGGGTTCCTTCACATGTAAATGTATTTATTGGATCAAAACTGCAAAACTCAAATGTTCTGCTTTGTGTAAAGATCATTGCTAAAGCTGCAATCACTATTACTATCACTACAATTGCCCACCCATAGGTCATAAGGTATTCCATTGCGGTTTGCCCCTTCATGCTAACACCTAAGTTAATTAAGCAGTATTCATTTATAAAAGTTGTTATTAAAAATTAACAGATGGCTCTAAAACAAGTAATAGTTGTAAGAAAAGATATTGAGATGGGAAAGGGGAAGGTGTGTGCCCAAGTAGCACATGCTAGCTTGGAACTTTATAAAAAAAGCAAAAAGGAAGAGCTGGAAGAATGGGAAAAGCAAGGAAGTAAAAAGATAGTGCTTAAAGCAACTCTAGAAGAGATTTTTGAAGCTTTTCAAAAAGCAAAAGAAAAAGGGCTTGTTGTTGTGTTGATAAGGGATAAAGGGCTAACCCAAGTAGAGGAAGGAACATTAACCTGTATGGGGGTTTTTGGTAAAGAGGAGGAAGTGAATAAGATAACTGGGGAGTTTAAGCTCTACTAATTATTAATTTAATTACATCTATACAAGAAAGATTTTTGATGAAATGCTAAAGGTTGCTAAGATTCTTTATAAAGATATTGTTGGAAGGGAGAGTATGGAAAAAAAATTTTATGAGCTTAGTGTTAAGGAGAGATGGGAAAAATTAAGAGAGGAAGGAGTTGAAAAGGGAGTAATAGAAGGATTTAACCAAGAACTACCCTTAGAACATGCGGACTTAATAATAGAGAACGTAGTTGGAAAGATCTCTCTTCCTTTAGGAGTTGTTAGGAACTTTAAGTTGAATGGAAAAACTTATAATGTTCCAATGGCTTTAGAAGAGCCCTCTGTAGTTGCAGCAGCAAATAAGTTTTCCAAGCTAACTCTTCCAGAAGGGTTTAAAGGAGAAGCTGATGAGAGTGTTATGATTGGAGAGATTCAAATAATAGGAAAGGATGTGGAGAGATGGTTTAGAGAAAATAAAGAGATTATAGAAGAGCTTGGAAAAGAATTGGGAAAGCCTATGGAAACATATGGAGGGGGATGGAGAGGGTTTGATGTTAAGGTTTTTAGAGGAAGAAAAACCTACACTGTTCTTTATTTTTATGTAGATGTTGCAGACTCAATGGGAGCTAATACAGTTAATACTATTGCTGAATCCTTGGCTGAAGAGATAAAGGAAAGGTTAGGGGTTAGAATTGGACTAAAAATAATAAGCAATTTAGCAACTAAACGAAAGGTTAGGGTTAGGGCTCTTTGGAGGAAAGAGGTTCTAAGGAAAGATTGTGAAAAGAGTGGGGTTGATGTTGAGGAGGTTTTGGATTCTTTTATTGATGCCTATGAGTTGGCAAGGATTGACCCTTATAGAAGAGCAACAAATAATAAAGGAATAATGAATGGGATAGATGGTGTTGCATTAGCTACAGGACAGGATTGGAGGGCTATAGAGGCAGGAGCTCATATGTATTCTTGTATAAAAAATGAGCCTCTCGCAAGCTATAGGCTAAGTAGAGAAGGGATTTTGGGAGAAATAGAAATTCCTTTAGCTGTTGCTACCGTTGGAGGAGCCATAAACTCTTTACCTCATGCAAAAAACTCATTAAAATTTTTGGGAGTTAAAAAAGCAGAGGAATTGGCTATGATAATGGCTGGGATAGGGTTAGCAAATAACTTTGCTGCTATTTACTCAATTGTTAAGGAGGGAATACAAAAAGGACATATGAAATTACATGCAAAGAACATAGCAATCCTTGCTGGAGCTAAAGGAAATGAAATAAAGAAAGTGGCTGGAGAATTAGCAAGAATAAGGGATTACAGATTAGAAACTGCTAAAAGGATTTTAGAAGAGATAAGAAAGGAAAAATAGTAAAGGTAATTAAACCTCTCCTCCATTACTTTATTCATGATTTTAACAAACAGAGATATTTTGGAGTTTATTGAAAAAGGAAAAATAGAGATTGAACCTCTTGACAAATCTCAGATAGGAAGCGCAAGCGTTGATTTAAGAGTCTCAAATGAATGGTGGGTGTTTAAAAAAGGAGTTAAGCTAAGCACCTCCACAGATTGGAGAGAGGTTATGGAGTTTAAGAGAGCAGAGTCAATAACCCTAAAACCTCAAGAAATGTGCTTGGGAATAACTGTTGAGAGGATAAGATTAAGTGAGGACATCTCCGCCTTTTTACAAGGAAGGAGTAGGTTTGCAAGGCTTGGGCTCAGCGTTCATGTTACAAGCGCTTTTGTGCATCCGGGAGTTAATAATAGGCAAGTGCTTGAAATAATAAATAACTCTCCTTATGAATTCGAAGTAAAGGCTTTCTCTAGAATAAGCCAGATAATCTTCTTCAAAAACCTCTCAAAAACAACCAAACCCTATTCAAAGTTTGGGGAAATTGCTATAAACCAATGAGATATCAACGAAATATAAGAGAAGCTTCGGAGAATTAAAAAAGGGGAAGTGTTTGAGAGAAGTGTTTAAAAGCTAAAAACTATGATACAAATGTTTATAATATTTTTCTAAGTTCAATATAGTGATGAAAAAGATTCCTATTCTCTACAACATTGCTGAGGCATTGCTTCCTTATTTTCCCCAACTCTCAAAAAAGCTTGAAATAGCTGAAATAAAGAAGAAACCCTTAGAATTTTTACAAGAGGTTATTGGCTTGTCTTTATTAAATTCAATAGCAGTTTCCTTAATCTTTGCATACATATTCATTAGTTTTGAAATTCCTGCTATTTATTCTCTAGCCATATTTTTCCTAATGTTTTTCTTCTCATTCTACAACTTCTCCCACATTCCAGACTTGAGGATGTTAAAAAAGAAGAGAGAAATAGAGTATGATTTAGTTTACGCAATAAGGCAATTTATAATTGAGGTTAGTTCAGGAGTTCCTATTTTTGATGCTTTACTTTCCCTAACAAAAGGGTATGGTAGGCTTTCTGAAGAGATAAAGAGAATAGTAGAGAGAACAACACTTGGAGAGCCACTCTCATTGGTTTTAAAGGATGAGGCTGAAAAAACTCCTTCTCCAGCCTTTAAAAGAGTACTTCTCCAATTAGCTAATGAGATTGTTTCAGGAGCTGATGTTGCAGGCTCTTTATCCTCTTTGGTTGACCAAATAGTAAAAGAGCAAATAATAGAAGTTAAAGAATACGGCCATAAGTTAAACCCATTGGTTATGTTTTATCTAGTCATTGGAGTTATATTTCCAACAATGGGATTAGTTTTGATAGTGGTCTTGCTCTCATTCATAACTAAAGCAACAGTGCCATTCTTTTACTTGGTTATTCTAGCTTTCTTAATAGGGCTGTTCCAATTGATGTTTTTGGGCTTTATAGAGACATCAAGACCAAAATATGCAATGCTTTCATAGGAGGATAAAATGGAATTCATAGAATTAATAGGAAGGAACTTTCCAAAATCAATAACAGAAAAAGTAAAGAGAATGCTAGGAACAGCTGGAAGTAATTACAATCCATATGTGTTTAGCGTTATTATTGCCGCAATTTCCTTAACCCTCTTATTAGCAACAACAATATTCTCATTAACTAATGTTGAAATAAATGCTTTGCTTGAAGAAACAGCTTTCCAACTTTTCCCTCAATTGGGAGGCCCCCTAAAAGTGTTTTTAGCTATACTCTTTTCATTATTAGTGGTTTCATTGTTCTTAGTGCTACTAAGCTCTTATTATGCAATGAAAGCAGACGCTAGGAGGAATGCAATAGAGCAAATATTTCCTGACTTCCTAGCTTTAGTTTCTTCAAATGTTAGGAGCGGAATGACATTAGAGCAAGCTCTCTGGAATGCTGCAAAGCCAGAGTTTGGAATACTAGCAAAAGAAGTTAGAACAGCTATAAAACAATCCTTCTCAGGAGAGCCAATAGATAAATCCTTGGATTACTTGGCTTCAAGATTCAATTCACCTGTTCTAAGAAGGGCTATAAACATAATAAAAAACTCCATCTATAGCGGAGGAGAGATAGCAAAGGTGTTAGATAAAATAGCAGAGGAATCCTCAGAATTGCTTGTCATAAAAAAAGAGATAAGATCAAGCTTGATAATATATGTCATTTTCCTATTCTTTGCCTCTGCATTAGGAATTCCATTCATGCTAGCTGTTTCACAAAAACTACTTGTAATAATTGAGGAGTCATTCAATTTAATAGATGTCTCAACAATCCCAGAAAATCAGCTTCCTTTCAATGTAGGAAAACCACCAATAACTTCTTCTCAATTTTACTACTTCTCAATAATAATGATTCTAATTTCTACCCTAACCTCTTCATTCATGATAGGGGCAACTTATTCTGGAAAGAAAAGTGATGGAATAAAATATTTCCCTATAATACTTGTGCTATCCTTTATAGTATTCTTTACAGCTGGCTATTTGCTAGAGAGCTTCTTTAGCTCCATACTGGGGAGGGCATAAAAAGAAAAACCATAACAAATCACTATAAATGTTTAGAAAAGCAAATTGGGTAAAAACCAATTAAAAATTTATGGAAGTTAAAGTAGTGAGGGAGATCATGAAAGGTGTATTAGAAAGCTACTCCTTTAATAGTGGAGGAATTCCTGTAATGGTAACAATAACTTTAAAGAAGGAAGATTTTGTTCCTACTTATACCGTAAAAATTCCTGGAATAGCAGCTGGAACAAAAGCATTTATAGAAACTAAGCTAAAATCAGAGCTAATCTCAAGGATTGATTTAGATATCTCTGATATATTAAACCCTAAAAAAAGCGAAGAAATAAAGAAGAGGTTCTTTAAAGTAGCTAAAGAAGTGATAAGAGAATACTTAAAGGAAGAATCAGAGAAAAAAGTGAACCTCTTAGCCAGTTATTTAGTCCAAAACACAATAGGCTTAGGAGAGCTTGAAATAGTTTTAGCTGATGAAAACTTGGAGGAAATAGCTGTAAACAACTCAAAAGAACCAGTATGGATCTATCACAAAAAACATGGTTGGTGCATAACAAACTTGAAGATAAAGAATGAAGACACAATATACGATTTAGCTTCAACAATAGCTAGAAAAGTAGGAAGGCAAATAAATGTGCTAAATCCTTTGCTTGATGCTCATCTCTCCACAGGAGATAGAGTTAACTCCACACTGTTTCCAATATCTTCTTTTGGTAACACAATAACGATAAGAAAGTTCTCAAAAAATCCTTGGACTGTCACAACCTTAGTTAACAACAAAACAATATCAAGTGAGGTTATGGCTTTAATATGGTTGGCTATTCAAAATGAACTTTCTCTAATAGTTACAGGAGGAACAGGAAGTGGAAAAACATCCTTTCTAAATGCTATTTCTTCTTTTATTCAACCAACACATAGAATTGTTAGTATAGAGGACACTAGAGAGTTAACACTTCCAAAATACCTTCACTGGGTTCCATTAGTAACTAGAGAGCCAAATCCAGAAGGAAAGGGAGAAGTTAGCATGCTAGATTTGCTTGTAAACTCATTGAGAATGAGGCCTGATAGGATAATAGTTGGAGAGATAAGGAGAAAGAGAGAAGCTGAAATATTGTTTGAGGCTATGCATACTGGGCACAGTGTTTACGCAACCTTACACGCTGATAATGCTGAGCAAACGATTTCAAG
Source organism: Microcaldota archaeon (assembly GCA_015523325.1). GTDB lineage: Archaea > Micrarchaeota > Micrarchaeia > Anstonellales > J096 > WAKO01. The sequence continues at coordinate 27,316 of WAKO01000009.1, forward strand.
ATTAACAACCCCTCCTATAGACCTTCCAAGAGAGGTTCTTGATGCTTTGGCAGGAATAGTAGTTCAATTAAGGCATAGAAGATTCAACATAAGAAGAACCATTGAATTTGCAGAAGTTCATAAAAATGGAAAGTTAAACATGATTTACCAATGGGATGCAAAAAATGACATAATAAAGCAAGTAAATCCTTTGGAAAGAATAAGTGATCTCCTAAACCTCTATGCTGGCCTTTCCCCAAAAGAGATTGAAAAAGAAGTTGAAGAGAAAAAGAAAATAATAGAGTGGATGGTAGAAAACAAGTATTTTGGCATAGATGAAGTAGGACATATAGTTGCTAATTATTATAGGGATCCTGATTATGTTATTGAATTTGTGGAAAAGAAAAAGAAATGGATCTTCTGAAATTTTTAGGGATAAAAAATGTTTGAAAAAAAGCCTTTTGAAGAGATCATTAGTAAATACAATGAATTAAAGTCAATAAAGGAAGAAGGAAAAATTAAAAAAAGAGACATAATTGATAAGGATGGGAGAGTTCAGGTATTTATAAGGAAAATTCCAACTTACTCTTTAATAGGAAAAATAGATATGCTTGAAAAAATGGAGAAAGTGGTTGAAATAGTGGGAGAGCAACCACTTCCTTCAAAGCATGTTCTAAAAGAAGTTCCAAAAGAGTCCCTTCCTCTTAAAGAAGTAAAAGAGACTCAAAAACCTAAAAAACCAGAAAAAGTGAAGGGAGAAGAAAAGAAAAAGAAAGAAAAGGTTATTGAAGGGTTGAAGAAATTAACTAGTGAAAAAGAAGGTGTTGTTGAGAAACTTGAAGAAGTCCCAAAGGTTGAAGAGGTTAAAGAAAAAGTAAAGAAACCAAGTCCATTCAAAAACCTAATAAAGGAATTGATGTTAGAGGTTGTTAAAGAGGAAAAAATAATAGAAGATAAAGAGAGGTATGAAAAAGTAAAAGAAGGGGTAGGGATTTCTTATATTGATGATCACAAACCTCCTAGGATTACGTGTCCTTTGCCTGAAGAGAGTATAGAACAAAGAAGTGAGATGGTTGTTGAAGAAATAATAGAAAGCTCAAGAGCCTCTCAATCATTTTCAAAAGCTGAGCTCTCAAAAAAGCTAATTGAGCTAACAAGACTTTTCCTAAAAGCAAAAACAAGGAAAGAGAAAGAGGAGATAAAAGCCCAAATATTGGAGGTAAAGCATGCTTTAAAATCTAAAGAAGGAAAAACAATAGATCCTCTTGAAACACTAAGGGAGAGGCAAAAAGAAAGAGTAGGAAAATTAATAAGTTCTCTAAAAATGGAAGTATTTGAGCTCCTAGAAAGCGTGAGAAACAGTTATAAAGAAGCACTAGCATTGGCTGGAAAAAGGAAAAATCTAATAGAAAAAATAGAAAAGCTAAAAGAAGAAGATATAAGAGTAGTTGAAGGAAACTTAGAGGAGTGTATAGGAAAGTTAAAGGATTACTTTTTAGAATTGCACAAAAAAGAAATAACACGCCTGTGTGAAAAGTTAGGAAAAGACCCTGGAAAAGAAATTAAAGAGATTGAGGAAGGGTATGAAATGCTATTCAAAGAACTTCTTATGGAAGTGAAAGAAAAAATAAGAGGTTTAGAGGCAGAAGGCAGGGATAAGGAAATAACAAAGGAAACTTTAACAAGCACCCTAACAAGCACAAAAATAGAAGAATTGAAAAAAGACTTAGAAACATGGAGAGAAGGAAAGTGGTTACACTATCTAGGAGAAAAGAACAGGAAAGAATTTTGGAAGTATATTAGAGGAGAAATGAGTAAGGAAGAAGCAATTAAAAAAGCCAAACTTATCTATATAGAAAATAAGGCCGTGGAACTTAAACTAAGTGAAGGGGAAATAAAATCATTAAAAGAGATAGTTAATAAAAGGATCTAATAACTAATTAATAACTAATATTAGCCCCATAAATCCTTTATTAATTGGGAAAGTTTCCTCCTCTTCTCTTCATACTCTTTTATCTCTTCCTCAGTCAACTTCGTCATTTTTTCTAAAGAAGCTTTAGCTTCTTCCCTTTCTTCGGGTTTCCTTAGTTCTAAAAGAGCTATTTCTCTTCTAAGCAAATTTAAGGACTTGTTTATCCTTTCCAGCATTCTATACAATTCTTCAAATTCTTTCTCAATATGCATAACCTTCTCCTTAACCTTATCAATCTCTCTAGACATCTCTATTAACTTCTTTGCCTCTCCCTTATCCAAGCTTTTTGCTTTCTCAATAATTTCTTTTAGTTTTTTCTCCATTTCCTCATACTTATTTTCCAAAGATTTTCTCTCGTTTTCAAGTTCATTTATTTGTTTAAGATAGGAACTAACACTATTTAATATCTTTTCTCTTATTTTTTCAAACGTTTTGAAGTTCTCTATTTCCTCATCAATTGTGGAAAATATATCTCCCGCTTCACTTGCCAAAGAAGTAGAAATTTCTTCAGCTCTTTTCTTCATCTTTCCTAAGTCATCTATAAGCTTATCAACTTCCTTAATCTTTTCAGCATAATGTTTTAGAGAGGAGAGCTCCTTAAGCTCATTCTCAACCCTATTTAACTTTTCCTTGATTCCCTCAAACTTATCAAAAACTATCTCCTCTATATCTATAGACTCAAGGCTTTCCTTTAGAATTGAAAGAGTATATTTTAGCTCTTCTTCCAAATGCTTTGCTTTTTCAATTTCTTCCTCATACACAGCAAGATTTTCTTTTAACTCCTTGAAAGTCATCTCTTCAGAAAGTCTTATTGAGCTAATTCTCTCAAGACCCTTATTTATCTTCTCATATATTTCTTTTGCTTTATTTAAGTTTTCCTCAACACTTTTGTAAGATTCTAACTTCTCTGTTAGCTCTTGAAGAGAGCTCTTTATATTTCCAAACTCATTCTCCAAATTTTCCACTCTTTCAACAACAGAAACAACACTCTCATCAATGTTAGCCAACTCAGCCCTTTTTTCATCAATAACTTTAATCAAAGAGTTTACCTCTTCTACATAGTTCTTAACCTCTTCCTTAATCTTAGAAATTCTTGAGAGCTTATCATTTATTTCTTCTATTTTACTCTCACTCTCCAAAGTGGTTAAATTCATCCTAATAACTTCTAAAGAGTCTTTTATTTCCTCAAGCTCAGAGAAAGAATCCTCTATTTTATCATAAATGTTAAGGTAGTCTTTTTCTATCTCAACCAATTTCTTTTCATAATCCTTATAAAACTCTGAGAATTTCTCAAGCTTTTCTCCATACTTTTTAATAAAATCCAAAAACCCTGCTCTTAACTTCTCAAGCTTATCACTTTCTTCCTTTACTCTATTCACAAGCTCAAAATACTTTTTGTCTAACTCTTTTCCTAAAGAAGAAACTTTTTCCTCTCTTCTCTTAACCTCTTCTTGTGTTGGTTCCTTCCAAACTAGAAAAACATCAGAAAGGGAATAATCCAAGCTTATTATCCCTTCTTTTTCAAGAAAAGAAGCCCACTCCTCAACAGTTGAAGCTGAAACACCTAAAATATGGGCAACCTCATTAAGCTCAACTCTCTTCTTCTCCTTAATTAGAGATATGAGCTTATCTATATCTGTGAAAATCACCTCCTTATCCATAGTAGTTTTTTAAAGTGAATGATTTAATAATTTTTTGAATTGAATGAAAATGAGATAAATCTATAGAGGGAAATTAATGAGAGTAAAAAGGAGAGAGGCTTCTCCACTCCAGAAATTCAAAGATCAAACACTAATTACAAAAAAATTTGGAAAAAAAGCCTTACTAGTTTATAATGCAATTCCAACTTCTCAAACAATTGATGAAAGAGAAATAGAAAATGAAGTTGGAATAAAAGGGGAAGAACTAAAGAAAATATTAGAGTTTATGCTTGAGAAAGGAATGATAAAAGAGGAAAAGGATGAGATAGAAATAGAAGAAAAATATGAAGAAAAGGAAGAAAAGGCGGGGGTTAGGGAAGAACCACAAGAGAAAACTGAAATTGTTGAGGTTTCTAAAAAACCTCCTGAAAAAAGAAATGAAGTGGGGGAGAAAAAGAGGGAAGGAGTAAAGGCTGAAGAAGCCAAAGGAATAGAGAAGGAAGTTGAAGAAAAGGAGGAAATAGAGATAAAACCTATTCAAGTTCCTCTAAAAGGAGAAAAAGAAGAAACCTTTGATACTAAAGAAATTAAGAGTGAAACAGAAGGGCCTAAAGAAAAACCCATTGAAAAAGAAGAGGAAATAGAAAAAGTAGAGATAAGCCCTGTAGGGTTAACACAAGAGAAGATTAAGGGAGATGAAGAGGAGAAAAATGAGGAGATTGACTTAAAAAACCTCTCTCCTTTGGAAGCAGAGATGTATGCTAATTATGGAAAGGAAGGAGTTATTGTTTATAGGAAGGTTAAAGAAGGGCTTACAGAAGCTGAGATACTTCAGGAAGTTAAAGGAGATGAAGTGAAAATAAAAGGAGCTATAAATACTCTAAAAGAGCTTGGATATATAAGTAAAAGGGAGGAGAAAAAGGAAGAGGAAAGAGAAAAATTCTCTCCTATGATGGATTATGGAGAAGAAACCCCATTAGAGATAGAGGAAAAAGACAAAATAAAATATATAAAAGAGATAAGAGGAGGGTTTTTGTTTAAAACAAAAGAAAGCATAAAATGTAAGCTTAAATTCAAAGAGTGTGGAAAGGTATTTAACAGCCTAAAAAAAGGAGCTGACTTAATAGAGCTCCTAAAAACAACAAAAGTTCCCCTCTCTACATTAGAAAGAATACTTGAATTCCTAGAAAAAGAAAAGCTAATAGAGTTATCCTATTATAACAGAGAAGAGATAAAAGAAAAGTTTGGAGAGGATTCCTACATAATGTATAAAAAGTATGGTAAAAAAGGTTTGGTATTTTATGAATTAATAGGAGAGGACATGAAGCTAAAGGAAATAGCAACATTACTTGAGATAAAAGATAAAGAGAAAGTGTTTGAAATACTTTCCTTTATCCACGAATTGTTAAACATAAATGTTCCTCTAGATAAAGAGCTAATAATGAAAAAGTTAGAGTAGCGATTTGGGAAATTAAAAGTAATCATTCAAATCTTGTATTTCCGCTTTAGCATTTCTATCTTTTTATCAAGCTTTCTCTCCGCTTCAAGCCTATTCAATTCCACTCCTTGCTCATTCAAAAAAGCCATCTCAAGGTTAGGAAAATTATTTAGGACCATCTTTGCCATTTTTATAGCTACTTCTCTATAATCATCATGGCCTTGAGGGGAGCTTCTCAATTCACATAAATGGAACAATTCTCTAAGATTTAGGTTTATTAGCCACCTTATCCTAAATGAGAGAGGAACCACATACTGAGCTTCCCAAAACAACTCCTTTTCAATTTCTTTAAATAAGGAGGATGCCCATTCCATATGCTTTTTATAGCTACTCTCCTTACCAATCTCTTTTATTTCTTTAGGAACATCATACCCTAAATAAGTTGTTAACCTCTGCTTTAAAGGAGTTAATATTCTATGTCTCTGCAAATCTCTATATGCCCCATAATTCAAAATTATTTCAAAAGAAAAATTAACTAATTCAAAAGCTCTTGGGGGCTTGTGCCTTCTATTCTTTCTTAAACCACTAATCAATAGGAAAAGCTCTTTTCTCTCTTTCTTCCCAATACCATCAACAAGTCTTAAAGCCTCTTCAAAGGAAATTGAGCAATATTCAAATAAAAGTCCTGCTAATACCTCTCTTTCTGTTCCTTTAATTGATAAGAGCTTTACACTCTTTCCTTCTTTCAAAGAAGAGCAGTTGGGATGAACCTCATTATGAAAAGAGCTAAGTCCTGAGTTAACACTCCTAAGATATTCAACAAAAACATCTCCATGTTTTGAGAAGCTTCTTTTGACAAAAGAAGGAATAACTTTAGAGAGCTCCTCATAGGCTTTCTTAGCTAACAAGTTCATTTCCTTTAAAGGGGAGCTCCTAAGTTTTACTATCAAATACTCAAAAGCTCTTCCATTTCCAGCTAAGCCCACATTTGTTAGAGTAGAGGCAGGAAGGATTCCTCTCAACACATCACAAACCTTTGCCCTTATTGTAGAATTATAAGCTCTCTCAGAGATGTCTTTTTCTTTAGGGAATTTATCTCTAAAATATTCATCCAAAACCTCAATCATTTCAGAATAGTAATCAAACAATCCATTCATAAGCTCCAAATATCTTTCTCCAAAGCCGCTCTCTAAAATAGAAGGTTCTTCATAAAATAAGTATTTTCCATTCTTTTTCTTATTGAAATAAACATAACGAGTGCTCTTCTCTAAAGGAGAAATGCCTATTCTGGGATCTTCAAGATGTTTTGAGGCTATTATGCTTACATCCTCAAAAGCAACATGAGCAAAAGCCAATTCTGCGACACTATCATCTCCATAACCAATCAAAACCCTGTCATAAAATTCTTCTGCCTTTTTTGTATCAAACTCCTCTCCAACTTTTATTTCCTTGGCAAAGAACTCATCCAACAACAACCTTTTTAAGCTCTTAGAACTCCTGCTATAGCGGGAGAATAGAGCTCCTTTAACAACTTCTGGCAAGTTCTTTAAAACAAAAACATTGGATTCAACGTTTGTTACAAAGTTTCTAAGCACCTCAATTTCCTCTTTAGTAAAATTCTCCATAACTATCACTCCAGACACTCAACAAAACTATTTAAGAAAGTTTACGGGTTAGGATTGTCCTCTAATTTGCTTAAGTTGTTGGGTTCTTTACCCAAACCAAGGGAAAGCTTAAACTTTTGTTTAATCTCCTCTAATTTATCTGGAGATGTGGTTAGTAAAACTACAACCAACTTATCCTCAACCCTGAAGCCAAATAAATAAGAACCCCTTAATTTTATATAGAACTCTCTCATAGAATCATGAATTTTAGCTAAGATCAACATAAAAATGTAAGCTAGCTTTACACTAAATCCAGCTATCTCTTCTCTTTCAGCTTTCCCGCTATTCAAATCATAAACAGAAACCTTAAGATTTAAGGTTTTTGAAACCTCTAAAATTTTCTCAAGAGTTAACATTAAATCACCTCCAATCCAAGAGGAGAGATAGAAAATTTTATAGGTATTTTTAAGTCCTTTCCTTTTAGCTCAATCCTTCCATCATTAAACTCAAAAATAAAATAGTCATCAACCATTCCCATTATTTTCTTTAAGTCATCATCTTTATGCGAAAATTTATCCAAAACCAAAAAGAGAATACCATCTTTTGCTTTTATTTTTCCCTCAATTACTTTTAGGAAAGAAAAAGCTGATTCAGGAGAGGATGTATGAGAGGAGGAATAACTCATAAAAGCAACTCTTGGAAAATCCATGTCCTTTATCAAATTGGACAAAGAAATTGAAATATCAGTTAGAGAGGAAGGGGAGTTAACAACTATCTCAGAAGAAGGAGCTATTCCAGCCTGTTTTGAATAAGCATCAATAAATTTTACATGAGATAAATCAATCCCATAAAACTTTGCCTTAGCCAAAACCTCAGAAGGAGATAAATCAGTTGTTATTGCTATGGAGTCCTTAAAAGACAAGAAATAATATGAAAATATGAACTTCTCTTTCTCAACTCCTCCAATAAAAAGAATAGAACTCTTTTTTGGATAGCCACCAAATAAAGCTAAGTCCAACTCCTTAACTCCTGTAGAAACCCTAAATTCATCAAAAGCAAACCTCTCTAGCTCCACACTTAGCTAAGAAAGGAAGTGTTTAAAATGTTTGTTTAAAATTAAGAATTGAGGAATATGAAAGAAAAAATAACAGCAATGGATCTTGCTCTAAAAACCTCTTTAATATACCCAAGCTTTGAGATATATGGAGGGAAATCTGGATTCTATGAGTTTGGAGATTTAGGAGTGAAGCTAAAGAAAAAAATAGAGGGATTTTGGAGAGAGTTTTTTATAAAAAGAAACAACTTTTTTGAGATAGAAGGGGTGTGTATAACTCCTAGGATAGTTCTTGAAGCTAGTGGACATGTTGAGGAGTTTACAGATCCTATTGTGGAGTGTAAAAAGTGCAAAAAAAAGTACAGAGCGGATAAGCTTGGAGAAGAGAAGGGATATGTGTTTAAAGGAGATGTTAAAGAGCTAGAAGAGTTCTTAAAAAATATCAGATGTGAATGTGGAGGAGAATTTTCAGAAGTAAAGCTAACAAACTTAATGTTTAAAACAGAGATAGGATATGAAGGAGAGGAAGGGTTTTTAAGACCAGAAACAGCCCAAAACATATTTACTTCTTTTAAAAGATTTTATCAACAAACAAAAAAACTTCCTTTAGCAATAGGTCAAATAGGAAAAAGTTTTAGAAATGAAATAAGTCCAAGAAATGTTCTGAGTAGGCTTAGGGAATTTACTCAAGCAGAAATAGAGGTTTTTTTTGACCCTCACGAAAATGAATTTCCTCTATGGGAAGGAGTAAAAGAAAAGAAGTTCAAAATAAAGAAAGAAGGAAAAATAAGAGTAGTTAATGGAGAGGAATTTTTAGAAATAGTAGATAATAAAATACTGGCTTTTTTGCTTGCAGAGGAATGGGAATTCTATAAAGAAATTGGGTTGGATGAGAGAAGGATGTGGTTTAGAGTTTTGAGAGATGATGAAACACCTCATTACTCAAAAGCAAACGTTGACTTAGAAGTTGAAACAAGCATAGGAATTATAGAGATAGCAGGTAATGCTTATAGAGGAGATTATGATTTGAGGAGACACCAAGAGTTTAGCAAAGAAAGCTTAGAGGTTATAGGAAAAGAAGGAAAAATAATCCCACATGTTGTTGAGCTCTCAATGGGAATAGAGAGAAGCATCTTTGCCCTCTTAGAGCATACTCTATCTTATAAAGATTGGGGAACCTTTAAGTTTCCTCCAAAAATAGCTCCTATAGAGGTTTCTGTTTTCCCTTTAGTAAAAAAAGAAGAAATAATTGAGGAAAGCTTGAAGCTAAAGAGAAAATTAGAGGAAAAATACTATGTTTACTATAGAGAAACAGGAAGTATAGGGAAGAGATATGCAAAAAGCGATGAAATGGGAGTTCCTTATGCAATAACCATTGATTATCAAAGCTTAAACGACGGTAAAGCAACAATCCGCTATAGAGATGATGGAAAACAAGAAAGAGTATCAATAGATAAAATTCCTCACTTAATCAATGAAAACATAAAAAGAGGAAAAACAAAAATAAAATAGGTAAATATAAAAACAAAAAAGTTACATTGAAATATTACTTGAAAATTTTTAACTGAAAGTTATGAGGGATACTATGAAGATAGAGATAGGAAAAGGAAAAGGTATTGTAGTTGAGTTTAGAGTTAAGAAAAAGGAAGAGGAAACTATAGTCAATGAAGAAAAAGGAAAAATAATTTATTACTTGGAAAAGGATTTTGAAGAAGAAGACTTAAGGAAAGCTACAACTCTATTATATAAAGAAGCCAAAAAACTAAAACAACCTCTAAGCATAAAATCCCTAAAAGGAATTAAAGAGAGCAGGTTTATCTACTTAATTACAGAGGGGTTGTTGTTGAATGAATTTGAACTTAATTACAAAAGTAAAAAAGAGAAGAAAAAAGAGATAAAAGTTTTTTTTGACGTCAAAAAAACAAAAGAAAATAAAGAAGCTCTGAAAAAAGCTGTTGTGTTGGCTAGAGCACAAAACTATGCTAGAACATTAGCAAACCTACCACCAAATATAGGAACTCCTGAAAGGATGAAGGAAGAAGCTCTGAAGTTAGCTAAATCAAACAAACTAAAAGCAAATGTAATAGATAAGAAGAAGATGGAAAAGTTGGGTATGAATACAATTTTAGCAGTGAATAGTGGAAGCTCAAAAGGAGCATATCTCGTTGAGCTATTCTATGACGGCGGAGGAGAAAAAGAATTCTGTGTTGTGGGAAAAGGGATAACATTTGATTCTGGGGGGTTACAAGTAAAACCCGCAAAATACATGCTTGAAATGCATTTGGATAAGAGTGGGGCTTGTGTAGCCTTGGGAGTTATAAAGGCAGTATCAGAATTGAAATTAAAAGCAAAAGTAAGAGCTATAGCAGTATTCACAGAAAATATGAATGGAGGTAATGCATATAAACCACAAACTGTAGTAAAAAGCTATAGCGGAAAAACAATAGAAATAGAACACACAGACGCTGAAGGAAGGCTAATACTTGCAGATGCTTTGGAGTATGCAAGAAGAAAAAAGCCTTCCTACATAATTGATGTAGCTACTTTAACAGGTGCTATTAGTGTTGCTTTAGGAGAGCATGCAATAGGGTTGTTCTCTAACAACAAAGAATTAAGTAAAGCTCTAAAGAATGCCGGGGAAGAGGAAGGAGAGCGGTTATGGGAATTTCCTATGTATAAGGAATATAGAAAAATGCTAGACAGTGAAGTTGCTGATATAAGGAATATAGGAAGTTGGGAAGGAGAGGCTGGCTCTATAACAGCTGCAAAGTTTTTAGAAGAATTTGTTGGAAAAACAAAATGGGCACACTTAGACATTGCAGGAGTTATGCAAGTAAAGACAAAACCATACCTAGGGACCTTAGGAACAGCAAGTGGTGTTAGAACAATAATTAGAGCTATTGAGTATCTACTTTAAGTGCAGAGTGATAAAAGAGATTAATCAAACTTAGGAGAGAGAAGAGCTAATTGCTCTAATTCTTTTTTAAAAGAAAAATTTCTTTGCTTAATTTTTTCAAACTCCTCTCTTTTTTCTTTGAAGAGCTTGTAAATAAAAGCTAGCTCTTCCAACTCTTGCTTTAATCCTTTATTTGTTGTATCAATTTCAACAACGTTCCTATAAAAGCTTCTAGCATTTGTAGGGAAATAATCTAAAGCCTCTAATAAAGCATTGTCAAAAGCTTTTTTAGGAGAATAATTTCTCTTTCTTAGTCTCTCTAAGATAAGTAGAGGAGAACACCTTAAAACAAACAAAAGATCTAAATTAAAATTTTCCTCTACAAGTAAATGAGATTCTAAGAAAACCAATGGCTCTCCTACAATAGGATTTAAGTTTTTAAAGAACTGTTCAAATAAATCAACAAACCCTTCTTTGGCTTTTTTAACATCAACAACAATAACCTCATTTTCATTTTCAACAACAAAATTCATAACAAACCTTTTGAAGTCAAAGTAAACAAAAGGTTCATCAAAAAACTCATTTTTAAAAATGAGAGAAAAATAGTTCCTCTCTAAAAAAGAAAAAAACATAGAAGGAGTTTTATAAGGGACAGAGGTTTCAATTAAATACTTTAATAGAGAGGTTTTTCCTACACCTACAGCTCCTGTAATACCTATTAACATAAAATAAATTAGAGAGGAACAGCAAAAAAACGTTATGTAACCATAGTTACAAAAAATGATATGTTTAAAAACACATCATAACATTTATATAAAATAATGTTTAACCACTATATAACAAAAAATACAACTCTATTTTTATTGATAATCTTCTTTTTAGCCAACACTGTTTATCCCTATGAAATAAATTATTTGGAGATAGAAGAAAAACTCCCTCCATTTCCAAAAGATTTCGCACTCATTCAAAATCCTTCTGTTGTGGTTTATGAAGGAAATGAGCTTTACTTTAACCCTTCTTCAACAGCTCAAACAATAAATTCCTTAAAAGAAGTAGATTTTGGTTCAAGTAATTTTTATTCTACAAGAGCTTATGGAGCAAATAATCAACATCAATATTATTTCAACCTAGCTCTTCAAAACTTTGAAAAATGTGAAGCTTTTTTCAGTGTAAATCAAAACTACGAGATGGAGTTTAGCCTTAACGAAAATTTAGACCAATCTACTCTAAAAACCCTCTACAATAGATATAGAAAGGAGCTTGAGTTATTTGGAATAAGGATAAATAGAGAAGTAACATATATAGATCATGATGACCATACACATACTCAAGAGAGATATTATGTTATAAAAATAGATTCAACACTATCCTACAAGGATGCAGTAAACCCACTAACAAGAACAGCAATAAGTGGTTTATTAACATTTGTTGAAACAATACCTACTTCCCTCTCATTTCTTCCAAGAACTCAAACACAAACAACAGTAGCTGAAAGTTGGAACAACTGTGGAGAGTACAATGAAAACTATAAAAATGGGGTAGAATATTTAAGATCTTATTCTTCAATTCTACTGGGACAATTAAGAGAGGAGATTATAGCTCTAATGAATACTCATAAAGAACTAGATTATATAGGAGTATGTGATGAAAACTATACATGGAAAGGAAGTTCAATTTGTAGAAAAATTGAAGAAGAGCTATACTCCATACAACAAGACCAATCCTTAACCTATAACAACATACTATTTAATATAGAAAAAGTAAACTTAGGAGAATTCAGTGGTTTCAACGGCCTTCTCTACAACACCTCTGAATTAATAAAAAGAATAAAACCATTGAGAAAAGAAGCAAACCAAACACTATCTGAAATGACTGTTTATGTTGAGAACAGTGAAGTAACAATTAATAATTATCTAGAAGATATAAGGGAATTAATAGAAGAACTAAGAAATGAAAAAATATATCTAATAGATGGATTCTATTCAAACCAAACCAACCCTGGAGAACTAAACATTAAAAACAAATTTTATGATCTAGAAAACAAACTATATTTACTGGAGGAAGAAGCAAGGGTAATTAAAAATCAAATAAATAACAGAGAAAGAGGTTGGCTAGCACAATCCTATTCAAGAAGCCAAGAGCTCATAAGTGAACTAATTCAAACAAAAGAAGAGGTTTTGAGTTTAAGGAGTACTTCAATATCTACAGTAGAAAAATTCAGAGAGATTGTATTAAACTTAATAGAAAAATTAGAAGGAGAAGGAATTGATCTAAGTGGAGAAAGAGAGTTAATAACAAAAGGAGATAATGCAAAAGATTTGGGAACAAAATTCACTTACTATAGAGAGGCATTAAGCAGTATTCTTTATATTACTCAATTTGAAGGGAACACCTTAATCCAAATGTATGAAGAACTAAAAGAGTCATTACCTTCTTTAATAGAGAGAGCCAAAATAGATCAAATAGATGTATCTTCAGAAGAAGCGCAACTCTCTTACTACCTTTCTTTAAATAATAAAAGCTTAGCCGTAAAAGGAATGATAGAGATAAGAGATAGTATAATAACTAAAGCAACATTACAGTACGGTGATTTAGGATTATTGAGAAAAAAACTTTACTCTTACTTGGATAAAAACCTTCCAATTACTTCAGAAATAAAAGCAGAACTTATGGAAAAAGAGAATGGAGTTGTATTTAACGGAAGGATAGATTTTGAAAGAGGAATAGGAAAACTAAGAGAACTTTACCTGTTTTACATTAATTCTATTTCAGAAATAGAAAACACCCTTCCTGAAGTGTTAGAAAATACCCTTGAAGTTGAATCCTATTTCAACATTCCCTATTATGAAGAGGAAGAAACAGAAATAAATGGGTATATTTCTATATTCAATCCTTCTACTTTTGAGGTAGAGGGAACAGTAGAAACCTATTCACCAATAAAACCTAATTCTCCAGAGGTTGTTGCTTATAATAATTGTATTGCTACTTTAAGGGTAAAAGTTGGACCTTATGAAACAAAGGTAATAAACGTAAATGAAGTAATAACTCCTATAAGAATAACAAATACAAATATAGAAGTAACGGGCAAAGATGGAACAACATATATAAAGAAGGAGTTATTGATAGAAACAAGAGTATGTGGAAACAGAATAAAACTTGATGATGACTACGATAAAGTTTCAAGTAACGAATTCAGAGTTGAGGGAAGTTATCTAGTAGGGGAATTCAGTCCTGGATTTTATTACGCAAAAGTTGAGAAACAAGAAGAAAATGGATATAGCATAAAAGTTACCTCAAGAAGCCTGGAAAAAACAGAAGAGGGAATATTTGAGAAAATAGAGTATGAGATAAATACAAACAGAAAACACGATTACATAGATATTGAAGGAAGATTTTCAAAAGCAGAAACAACAAAAGAATTCAAACTATTCACAGATAAAATAAGAATTTATGATGTTGTTGGAACAGAGAAAGTAATTCTCTTCAGAAAAATAAGTAGTGAAGAAAGTGAGATAATCAGGTTAGAACAACTACTTAGGCTAAATAACCTAACACAAGAAGAAGAAATAGAACTAGAAACTATACTAAACATAGAAAATCCAGAAGAAAAATTAGAACAATTATTAGAGTTGTATGGAAAAGTTGAAGAGAGAATTGAAGGAAAGGAGAAAGAAGAATATCTTGAAGAAAAAATAAGATCCAATGTTGAAAAAGAAATAGAATTAGTTAGAAAAGGGATAGTATGTGCTCAAAACAACAACATACCTTATTTAGAAGAAAGCTATAGAGAGAGGTTAAATTTCCTAGAACAAAAAATATCAACAATTAACAACAGTGATGAAAAAATACTAAAAGAAATAGAAAAGGAATTAAATAAAGAAAGAAATTGGTTAGAAAAAACACATAAGAGACTAGTTTCAGATGCGATAAAAGATTTTACAAAATCATATAAAGGATATGTCAAACTCAACATTCCAAACACAAACATTTCCTCTTTATCCGAAAAATTTGAATATTATATAGCAAGATATAACTCAAACCCGAAAGATCCTGAGAATGTATGTAATATAATAAAAATAAAAGACAGCATATCCTCTAAAGTTTCATTTCTAAGCATAAACATAAAAGAAGAAAAAACAAAGAAAATAAAGGAACTTGGAAAAGAAGCACAAAACCTAACCAAAGAAGTAACTCTTTTCATTTCAAAAGGAGAAAAGATACTTGGAAAAGAAACATTAAATAGAGTAGAACAAATAAAGAAGAGATTGGACAAGATAAATAAAGAACTTTCAAAAGGAGAAAAAGCAAACTTAAATTATGTGGAAAATGAAATTGAGACACTAAAATATGAAGCTGATCTATATAAGAGGGACTTAGAAAATCTAGCGGTAAAAACACTTAATCAAGCAAAAACATATTTTGAGAGTATAAAAGATAAGATAAGAGAAGAAGATAGAAAAGCACTAGAAAATGCCTTATTAGAAGCAGAGGAAAAACTAGAAAACAATGAGTTTTTAGATGCAATAAGGTTAAGTAAAAATGTCAACAACTATAAACCTCCAAAACAAGAAGAATTACCATTAAAAGAAATGGCTCTTTTAGGAGTAATAATAGTATTAATAGTTGCCCTTTACTTGAAAGAATCTAAAAAGAAGAAGAATGAGAAAAAAGAGAGAAAAATAAAATTAAAGAGAATAACAGACAGTGAAGAAACAGAATAAACATTTTATTAAAAAAGAATTGAAAAATAAATTAGTAAAAATCTGTTATTTTATATTGGCCTTTTTTATTTTTAGAGATATCAATAACATCTTTTGAGTAAGAAATTTTTGTTTCTTTATTTTTTGGTTTTTCCAAACTTAATGCCTTAAGTTGTTTTTTCATTAATTTTTCTTTTTTTACAGCAGCCCTATAGAAAGCTATTTCCAAAGTTGAAGAGGTTATTATATAATATACTTCTCCTTCTCTAAATCTACCAGTTCTTCCTTTCCTTTGAATAGATCTTATCTCACTAGGAACTACATCAAAGAAAATAACTACATCAACATAAGGAATATCAATACCCTCTTCTCCAACACTAGAGGAAAGTAAAACACCTCCCTTCTCTCTAAACTCATTCAAAACCTCTTCTTGTTTCTTTTTTGTGAATCCTTTTCTCTTTCCAACAAACTTAAAAACAGTAAAACCACTATCCTTCAAAAAATTATATGCTCTTTCAATACTATCTACATACTGGAAAAAAACAATTACCTTCTTGTTCTTATTCCTTAACAACAACTCTTTAAGTTTAAAGAACTTAGGATGTAATTTTTCTTTGTTTTTATTTGCTATTTCCAAAACTTCCCTGAATAGAGAAGAACTAAATAAATAATTAACTGCTTTGCTTTTCTTTTTTTTAATCTTTTCAACATAAGATAGAAAATAACCAAAACCTTGGGTTTCCAAAATTTCCTTCATAAAAGTAAGCATGAAAAGAATAGAGTAGTGAGAACTAGCTTGATAAGAAAGATTTCCTAAATTTTTTATTTTATCAAAAAAAGATATAAGCTCTTTTTTATTAAGGCTTATTTTAAACCCTCTCTCTTTAAACCAATCTCTTTCTTTTTTAATCAATCTAGATATAAGGTCAATAACTTTCCTTAATTCTTCATCTAGTTCTACAAAAAACCATTTATTATTTTTAGTAAAAACAAATTCCTTAATGTCTTCTTCATTACCTGTTCTTATCTCAACATTCTCTATCCTCAAATTTTTAATTACTTCATTTATTTTCTCTTTACTTCCTCCTGGAGAGGCTGTTAAACCTATTACTAAACCTTCTCTATTTAACTCAAAAAACTTATTAGAAAGAATAACATAAGAATACTCTCCAACAGCCCTATGAGCTTCATCAAAAATAAAAACAGGAAGTTTAAACAAATCAGAAAAAAAATCAATGTTTTTCTCTATTGTTTGAGGAGTAGCAAAAATAAACTTGGCTTTTTTGTAATAACCCCTATCCTTCACCTCTCCTGTTAGTAAAAAAGTTTTTTCTTTTAAAGAAGGGTACAACTTAATGAAATTTTTATAGTGCTGAGTTACTAATGGCTTGGTAGGAGCTAAAAAAGCACCCCCTCCTTTTTTAACCAAAACAACAAACCCTATAATAGTCTTTCCAGTTCCTGTAGGAAGAACAACCAATGTATTGCCATGATCTAAGATACTTTTTATTATATTTTTTTGATAATCCCTCAACTCTATATTCATACCCTCTCCCTGTAGTTCCACTATTTCTAGGTTGAACCCAATTGTTTTTAAAAGGAATTTAATATTATGTAACTATGGTTACACTATATATCTATGACATCTCAGCTAAAGATAAAAAGAGATTCAACAAAATAAAGAGAAACTTTTATTATCATTTAAACAAGATTTTAGAAAACATAGAAGGGAATGATGTTTATTTAATTTCAAAGTCTGTGTTGGTTGTTGAAAATAAATTTCTAGAAAATAGTTTTGATTTATTATTTAGAAAGTTTATCAAAGATGTTAAATGCTTTAAAGTAGATGTTAATAACATTGAACAGATTTCCATGTAAGCTCAAATACATGTAATATACTTGAACAAAGATAATAAAAACAAAACAATGAAAAGAACTAAAAGAATGACCTAATCTTACCAACAATTACTTAACATCTACCAATAGCGGAATTCTAGGGGGAGGGTTATTTCACAAAAAACCATTGGTAAATAAACTTTAAAGTATTCATTCACTTTTGGGTGTATCTCTCCTACAACAGCAGAAACCTCCTTTTCTTTATTTTTTTCTGAATTATTTATTTTGAAGACTATTTTATAAGCTCTACCTTCTATAAATATTTTTAGATATTCTTCTTTCTCCTTTCTTTTATCTTTAGCTAGAAATGTAACACTAACAATCTCCCATCCCATTTCCTCACTAATTCTCTTTAAGACTTCAAAACCCTCTTTCAAATTAACTTCTTTATTTGCTATTACAAATCCTATTTTTGTTCTTTCCTCTTTTTCTAAAACCTTTCCAATTTCAAAGAACTTTAATGGCAATCTCTCTTTTTTATTTTCTTGAATATTTTTAATTAAACCAAAAACTAAACTAGGTCTTATTGAATTGTGTTCTTCTGAAACAGCTTTCTCTATTTTAAGCTTTTCTTTAAACCCTATTTTTTCTATATCTTTTCTTGAGATTAAGTAGAAGTTATAAGCCTCATAAAAACCCATGTTTGAGAAAATACTTTTTATTATTTCTATCTCTTCATTTAGCTCTCCTTCTTGATAAAGATTTAGCTCTCCTTCTTTTATATTTTCATACCCATAAGCTATAGCTAAATCTTCAGCAATATCTGTAAAATCAAAAAAATCTACTCTGTAAGGAGGAATCAACACTTCTCCTTTTTCTAAAAACAACCCCATTTTTCTCAATAACTTTGAGGTGTTTTTTATCTCAAACCCTAACAATTTCTCTATCTTTTCTTTTTCAAATTTTAATTTTTCATACTTATAATTTAGACTTAAATTTCCTGTACTCTTTTCAATCAAAGGATAAGCTTTTCCCCCTCTATCAATTAATTCTGTTATTATTATGTTTGCTATTTTTTCTACACTTTCTTTATGAGTTCCAGTTACATCTATTAGGAAGTTCTCGGTTTTTTCAGTTATTTTTGTTCTTTCGCTATTTATTATTGGAGGAAAAGATATAACCCCCTTTTTATCATAAAGCATTGGATACTTTCTAGGTTTTACTAAATGCTTATATTCAATTCCTTTTTCATGTTTCTCAAGTATTTCACCAACACTCATCTTTTCTTCTTTTTCAAGGGGTATGAATTTTTCTTCATTTACTTCTTTATAGGTTATTGGCAACTCGATTTTATCAAAGTCGTGAACTCCTATTGCTACTTTTTTCCTGTTCCTTCCTATTGTTGAATGAAGTTTCTCTTGAAGATCAATTAAACTTTCTAATAAGTATTCCTTTTCCTTTACTCCTTTAATCACACATAAGTTTATGAATGGTCTTGTTTCTACCTTCTCTAGTGTGAATTCCCCACAAGGATTTTCAATAGAATAGATCTTAGGTTCTTTTTTTTCTTTATAATTAATGATAGCTCTTTCAATCCCCTTCCATCCCAATAAATCAGGCCTGTTTGGAGTTATCTCTATATAAAAATTTTCTTCTTCAACTTCTGTAGGAAATCCCATTTTGTTTAGCGTTTCAATTATTTCTAATTCGTTTAATGAAGTCTTTTTTTTCAAATAAATTATAGGTATTTCTATAACTGCCATTAATTCATCTTTTTCTTACTAATTTTTAAAAGCTTATTTAACTTTTCTAATAAAAAACCTTCCTGTTGGTAG
Organism: Microcaldota archaeon; assembly: GCA_015523325.1. Lineage (GTDB taxonomy): Archaea > Micrarchaeota > Micrarchaeia > Anstonellales > J096 > WAKO01. The sequence goes on from WAKO01000009.1 coordinate 46,270, forward strand.
CATTGAGCTTATTTTTTCTTTTTTGACTTTATAATACTCAGCTAGCTCTTTACATACAGACTCTTTTTTTAACCTTCCGGGTTTTAAAATAACTTCTTTTTTTAACTTTATTTTACTGACTGAAGGAACAACAATTAAGCTTCCATATTCTTTCTTATTTTCTAAAGGTTCTCCAATTCTTAAAATTAACTGGAGATTTTTAAACCATCTTCTTTCTCCAACTATAAAGAAGCTTCCTTTTTCAGCTTTTTTCCCCAAATGGGTTTTTTTAACCCCTTCTTTCTCCACATAATAGGAGGAAATCCTACTGTATCCTTCTTTCCAAGCTTTGCTAAAACAAGCAGAAAATTGGCTAGCTTCAAGCAATTCTTGAGGAGAAGCTTCTTTTCCTTTTTTTAGGATTGTTACACTCCCTCCTATTATATCAGCATGAAAAAACAGATCTTTTGCCTCAAAGTACTTTGCAAATATTAACTCATTCTGTTCTTGGTTTTTTCCACCTATAATTAGTTTTCCTTCAGAAGTGAAACTCCAGTAGAAATTTTCAAACCACCTTTTTTCCTCATCACTCTCATTTTCCTTTATTTCTTTTTTTTCTTCTTTAGCCTTCTCTTTTTTTACTTTTTTTAGCGCCAGTTCAGCATTCTGTTTTTTCTTCCTAAGTTTTTTAAGCTCTTCATAAATTTGTGAAATGTTCTCATAAAAGCTCTTTTTGTAGTTCAACTCTACCTTTATCTCTTTTTTGCTTTTTTCCATTCTTTTTAAATCTCTCAAATTAGAATTTAAACTTATCTGTGTTAATAAAGAATTATGGAAGATACCTCCTATAATAAGTTTTTACTCAACACAGCAATTGCTTTGGCTTATAAAGCTGGAGCAGTTCTAAGAAGGTCTTTCTTTACAGATAATTTTGAAGTAAGATTTAAGGAAGATGGCACTAAGGTTACTTCTGTGGATATTGAAGTGGAGAAGATGATAAAGGATGAGATAACTAAGACATTTCCTTCTCATAAATTTTTTGGAGAGGAGAGTGAAAAGGAGGAGGGGGAAAATACATGGTATGTAGACCCTATTGATGGAACTTCTAATTTTATTAAGAAAGTTCCTTTTTTCACAACCTCTATAGGTTTTGAGAGCCCCAACCACTCTTTTGGTGTTGTTTATTCCCCAATAACAGATGAGCTCTTCTATTCTTTTGAAAATTCATACTTGAATGGAAATCTTATTTCAGATGTAGAAGGGGAAAAGGATGAATCAAAACTGCAAATTGGTTTTTGCCATTCAAAAGATAGAAAAATTTTAGAGGACGTAATCAAGTTTTACTCTGTGTTTAAGAAAAGGTTTGGAGAAACTAGGAAGTTTGGAGCAACATCTTTAGAGATGTGTTATGTTGCTTGTTCAAGGTTGGATGCTTTTGTTGGAATAAACATTTCCCTATGGGATTTTAAAGCATCTTACCACATTTGTAAAAAAGCCGGACTAGTGGTTAAGGAGCTTGAGTTCAATAACCTCTCTGTGTTGATGTGCTCTAAAAGGAGTTATGTTGATTTGATAGAAGGGGCTTTGGAGGAAATTTTTAATAACTAAATTGGTTTTGATTTTAGCTACTCCTCTTCTTTTCTAGGAGCTAAATAATATTTGACCTCCGCCTTTCCTACAACATATTCAACCTTTAGAGGAATATCTGTTTCAAAAGAAAGCTTAACATATTCCCCTCTAGGAGAAGCCTTCAAGATATCCTCTAAGTATTGGATTGGATAATATGCTCTTGCCCCATCCTCAACATTTAATTCCAACACTTCTTCACTATCCTTCTCTATAACTTCATTAACTTCCCCTCTTTCTGAAGAAGCTGAAACTTCAAATGAATCAGGAGTCACCACAAACCTTATATAGCTTGAGACCAAAGAAGCATCTTTTATCATCTCCTTTAAAACATCAGAGGATATTTTTAGGGAATTATGGTATTCTATTTTTGGCTCTCTGTTTATTCCTTCACTTAGATCTAGGAGGGGAATTTTAAAGTTCCTAAAATACTTTGTTGATTTAAATTTTATGTTTAAATATCCTTCATCTTTTTCTAAAGTTAAGGTTTCCTTTTCTTTAGCTCTCTTCATTATATTTTTTAGGTAATCTATATCTAAGCTTATTTTTGATTCCTCTTCTATTTCATATTCCATAAATTCGTCTTTTTTTAAGTTAAACACAACCATTGAAATTTGGCTTGGATCTATAGCTAATAAAGAGATTCCTTCTTTTTTGATTTTAAATGTCCCCTCATCCACTAAATTCCATACAGCTTCCAATGACTTTGAGAATTCCTTAGCTGAAGGATAGCTTAGCTTCATTATTTCACCTTAATTTTAGCTTTAATTAGTTTTAAACTTTGGCTTTAATTAAATTAAACTAGGTTCTTTATAAAATAATTATTCAGATATCTTTAAATAGTCTTTCAAGACTTCTAAACCTTTTTCTTCCCTCCCTAAGCAAAAACTCCATACACTCTTTTTTTGTTCCTCTTTTTCCTACCTCTTCATTCCAGCTGTAAACTATGTTTTTGTACTCTCTGAGCTCTATTTTAAATCTTTTCAGAACATTCTCTTCAATCCCTCTTATAATGAAGAGAGGTTTAATATAGCTTGGACATATACTTGTTTTTATTCTCCTTCTCTCTACAAAAGGATAAGCCCTACATATTGTTGGAGCAAATCTATAAATGCTGCATTTCTTTCCTTCTAAAAAAACACATGGTTGGCTTTTTAAAGTTAATATGAGGCTCCCTTCTTTGCATTCTAAAATGAAGTTGGGGTCTAGGTTTAGTAGGTTAGCTTTCCTTAGCTCGCAGAATTTATCCTCTTTTAGGCTTGTTTTCTCTTTTATCTTTATAACATCAAATATAGTTATTGTGATTACCCTTAACTTACAACACCTTGCATCACAGAGTTGACAGATATACACAAATACTTTCTCTAATTGTGTTTAAAAACTAATTGAATTCTCTTAAAATTCTGTTTAAGATAAAGGCGGAGTGTTTAGTAAAAGAAAGGAACTGGATTTAGGGAAAGTATAAGGGCTCCTAACACAGCTATTCCTATATTGTCTTCTATTTTATCACTTAGTTCAACCAGAGAGGATAAGATGACTAATAAAAGAAACGATTCAAGGCTAAGTGTTGAAAGGAAATATGCAGGAAGGGAAGAAATTATATAGAATAAAGTCCCTTCTAAAGTTTTTGTTCCAATAAATGTTTTTCCAAACATCTTCCCTCCTAGAGAAGCCATTGTATCTGAGAATATTATAAGCCAAGTAAACAACAAGAAGTGTTTTTCTAGTAGTATTGCTATTATTATAAAGGAAGAGATTAGAGTTAACATGCCCTCTGCAACAAATTCATTCTTTTTTCTTACTGAAAAAAACACTTTCTTTATAATTCCTAATCTATCTAGCTTAAACGAATATCCTAACATTGTAGCTATGCTTAGTGTGAAGAGTATGGAGAGGTAGAGGTCTTTATTAACAAAATAAAATGCAACAGCTAATCCTGTTCCTACAATTAGGTGTAGGACTTTCCTTAGCAAAAGGCCTTTTTTTAGCTTTTTTATTAAGTTTTTTGTGTTTTTGGACTTAGATGAGATCATTTTTCCACCACAAAGAAAAGTAAAATACACTAAATGCAAAACCCCCTATAATATCTTTAGGAAAGTGCACCCCTATAACTAATCTTCCTACTGAAATCAATAAGGCTAGAGCAACAAATAAAGCAAACAATTTCCTTTTTCTATAGAAGAAGAGGGCCACTACAAATGAAAGAAAGGCATGTCCACTTGGAAATGCTGAGTTTTTTGGGCACTCAACTATATCATAATAACAAACCCTCTCTTCATAAAACAAAAACTTTAGCCCAATTGATGCAGCTATTGCAACTAGAAAATAGAAGATAAAGACCAATCCTTCTTTAATTTTTCTTTTTCTCTCTAGTTCTTCTTTTTCAAACTTGTTTTTATTCTCTTTTTTGTATTTCTCTCCATATTTTGTTAGTGGTTGTTTTGAATAAGCTATTACTGCTAATGAAAAAAACAAGAGAGTGAAAACAAATAGAAAGTCATTGTTCATAGCTTTTGAGAATTCTAGGAGAAAAACCTCCCAAAAACTATTAAGCATAAGGGAGTATAATGTAGAAAAATATTATAATACTTACTAAGGCTAAGCTTGCAAAATAAATGAATGCTTTTTCTTGTTTTTCCTCAACTGAACAAATAAACCAACTCACAATAGCGGAGTTTATTATTAAATAGGAGACTACATAATTAGTGCTGTATAGCCCAATTTCTAAAACCTCTCCCATTCTATAAGCCATACTGTAAACATTTCCTATAACTAATCCCATTAACAACACTCCAACTATTAAAGTATATTTTTGGTTTGCTAGAGATGAAACTCTCTCTCTTTTGTTTGATATATAAGAGAACATATCATCCGCCAATTCAGACATTCTAGTGGAAATTTTATTTTCAGTTTTTAAAGTGTGTATAAAAACGTTCACCATCTTCTCCACTAAAGGGGAAGGAATTCTCTCTTTCATGCTTTCTAATGCTTTTTCTATGCTTAGGTTTGCTTTTACCTCTTTATAGACTTTCTTAAACTCTTCACTAAGCTTTCCTAGCTTTGCTTGATATAACCTTCTAAAGATTTCTTCAACTCTGTAACCCTCAGGAATTGAGCTTATTACTAACAAAGCATTTGGGATGTTTTTCTCAATCTCATCTAAATTTATTTTCTTTTTTCTCCAATATTTTATGTAGAACAACGCGCTTATTATTAATGAGATAAATACTTTTACTATTAGTTCTAGGTTAGTTAGCATTACTGCTCCCAATACAATACCCAATAAAATTATGCTAAAATCCTCTTTTGATGAAAGAAAAAGGCTTGAAGGAAGGGTTGATTTAGAGACTAATAAGAGAGCAAAGGATATAGAAGGAAATAAAACTAATAGCATCAATGCAAACTGGCCTTCTCCTAAAGCGTTCCCTCCTGTAATTGGTTGGAGAATATTTACTATTATAAAGAAAGTAGGCCCTACAACAGAAAGCATTATGAATGCAAGAGAAAATAATGAGAGCTTTGATGAGTATTCCTTTAATGCATAGGTTTGGATATTTATCAATTCATTTCCAAACTCTCTCAATTGATTTCCTCTTCCAGTTTCATAAGCCTCTAGTAAATGAGTAAAAGCTCTCTTTATTATTATAGAATCCATTCTTGAGCTCGTATCCGCCAAAGCTTTTGTAATACTCCCTCCTACTTCTACATCTCTCAAAACCCTATAGATTTCTTCTCTTGTTTCTTTTGTTTGCTTTGCAGCTAATTGAAGAGAACTTTTGAAGTCTATTCCTAAATTCATTAATGTTCCAACATCTTTTAGGAAGAGGGGAAGTTCCCCTTCTATAATCTTCTCTCTTTTCTTTTTTTCCAGTTTAGGGAGAAAGTAGAAGTAAATAAAAACAAGAAAGGCCAAGATTATGGAGATGGCAAATCCTTGAGTTAAGACATAGAAGAGAATGAGAGTTAATAAAAATATAAGTATTGAGAACCCCACCCATTTTCTTGCGCTTACATCTATTCCTAGAAACAACAAATCTTTGTTTAATGGATAGAGCTCTAATGAAAAGGAAGGGATGTGTTTAGAGTATTTTTTAATTAATTTAGCTATTGCCTTAGCCAAGCTCATTTACTCCCTCTAGTTTTCTTTCAACCATTTACTTTGCCATTCCTCAAAAAACCTCTTATAATCTCCTTCAAATTCCTTAAGGAATTTTACTCTATTCTTTATTTCTTTTTCTATTTCTTTCTTTTCCTTTGCAAGCTTTAAGGCCAGTTTTTCTATAGCCTCTTTTTTATTTAAGCTCCACTTATCTTTTGAAAAATCAAAGCTAACAATCTGCTTTGGTTTTTGGTTCTCTACAAAACAAACTTCTGTTAATCTTCTAACCTCAATTATCCTCTTATCTTTATAGAGACCCATTCTTCTCTGCACTAGGATTAGGTCTATGCTGTTAACATCATAAGGGTTTATTCCAAAGCTTATCAACCTATTTATTGCTTCTCTTCCACTTTTAGCGTGGAATGTTGCATAAGCTCCTCTAGCTTGTCCCGCCAACATAACATCTGCAAATGCTTGAGTTTCCTCTTCATTCCTTATTTCTCCAACTATAACTCTATCAGGTCTCATTCTCAATGAATCATACACTAAATCCTTTAGGCTAATTTCCATCTCTTTATTTGCTATTAACCTAACAACATGCTTATGCATCAACCTAATCTCAGGAGTTTCCTCTGTTATTAGGATTCTTTCCCTTTTTGGGACAAAATTAAATAAGCTGTTTAGTAGAGTTGTTTTACCACTTGATGTATTTCCACAAACAAGTATTGTTGTGTCGCTTTGCATAAAAAGAGAAAGAATAGCCATTATCTCTTCATTTATAGATTTACTCTCAAGTATGTCTTTAGGAGAAAGAGGGATTGCTTTAAATTTCCTTATTGTTAGCTCACCTTCTGAAATAGGAGGAATGCTAGCATGTAATCTAGAGCCGTCCTTTAGTATTGCGTCGATTCTAGGGTTTTTTAGCGTTATTCTCCTTCCTATTGGAGAAGCCATCTTATTAATTAAATCTATTAGATATTCAAGAGTTGTGATGTAAAGGTTTGTTTCTTTCCAACCTTCTTTCCTTATATAAACGTATACAGGTTTATTTATTCCGATTACGCTTATTTCCTCTATGTTTTCATCTTTTAATAAGTCCTCAAAAGCACTCAACCCATATATGTGTTTTAAGCTTAAATCAATTAAGTAATTTTTTTGTTCTCTTTCTAAAACATAACCTTCTTCTTCCTTTTCTTCTATTATGCTTTCAATAGCTTTTCTTATCTCCTCTATATCTTCAAATTCTTTTATTCTAGCCAAGTCTCTAAACTCTTTTTCTATGTGAACAATGAACTCTTGTTCCTCTTTACTAAGGATAGGTAATTTTATCCTATACTCCCCTCCTTTTTCTAGCTTCCAACCCAACATTGTTTTAGTTTTATGCTAAAAACTTTTATAAATTAAGTCTTAATTCTTCTTGATGAAGCAAGCTGGAAATAAAAGTAAAAATCGCAACCAAAAAAAGGGAAGGAAAAGAATTAAGGGCTATTTCTCATTTTTAATCGTGATATTGCTTCTCAACATAGTTGTTTACTCTATTCTTTTGTCTTCATTTAGCTTCTCCCATTATAAAACAATAGCTTCAAACAAGTTATTTTATAATACGTTGGACCTCTCAAAGAGTATTGAAGAATCAGCCAAAACAGGGGCTTTAGTTGGAATACTTATTTATTTGAAAAAAGCCTTGGAAAAGTCAATAGCAACTGAAACAAGCCTAACCCAAATAATAGATCTCTCTAACTTAAATAAGGCTGGAGAGCTTGGAGCTTTTGAGTTTGTGGAACTTTTGGAAGAGGAAAAGCTTGGAGAGGAGTATGCTATATTTTGCTCTTCTCCAAACTCCTTTAGTGCTATTGATTTAGAGAGGTCAATGGTTAGAGATTTAACCTTAGAAATCCCTACTCGATCAAAACACTTCTCTTATGAGAATTGTATTAATTCTATAGAGGTTGAAGTTGGTTTTTCTTTAGAGGCTTTAACCAACTCTCCATTATCTTATGAAGGAATAGCCACTTCTATTGACTTTGTTACAATAAGCATATCTAAGAATTCTGAGTATGGTTTAATAGGGATTTCCTATCTTGATAAGGCTAATGGAATAGCTAGTGCGGAGGTTTTAAAACCCAGAACTTTTGAATTAGATTTACTTAAAGATATGGAAAAAGCCATTTTTGTTCTCTCCTCAACAGATCCTTTTATTAGGAATAAGCTAGATTCTCTTGAAAATGAAATAAGCTCTTTAGTTTAGTTGGTTTCACATAAAGATTTAAAAATGGTTAAATGAATTACTTGAAACACTAACTTTATAGCTTCGCAAAGCTTATGTTATGTTTAGCTTTAAAGGAGGGTGATGATGAAGAATATTTATGTTATATTGCAAATACTACTTACAATAGCTGTAGCTATTGGAGTTTTTCTTATAGTTTCCCCCTATTTCAGCTTATTTAAAGGAGATAGCACATTAATAAAGTATTTGAAAAAAGCAGAAGAGTTTTATGCAAAAGATCTTTTAGTTAAGCATGATGATTTTGTTATTATAGATGATCAGGAAAATAGTGCAGAGCTAGTTATAAATAAAAAGGGAGAAGACTTTAGCATAGAACTAATACAACCTATAAGAAGTATAGAGATTATAAAGAAAGGAAACAGAACTCAGACATGTTACTTCTTGTTTGAGGATTTTGCTTGTTCTGAGGGAGAGGAGGCTAAGTTATTTTTTAATGCTTTAAAGAGTTCGTTAACAGATTCTGAATGGGTTAGAAATTCATTTCTAGATAAATATAAGATGTTAGAGAAAAAGGGATTGCTTAAATATAAGGAAGAGGCTTCTAATGCCACTTTAGGAGAGTGTAGGCTTTTCAAGATAAATTACTCTTTAAAACAACTAACTTTGGAAGAACTAAACAGCATAAACATTCCCCCAGAATCTCCACTTTCCTTTGCTGATAGTGTTTATGAGGAAATTTGTATTGATGAAGAAGGAAAAATACTGAAGTGGAAAAGAAGCCTAACTTTTCCTAAGGAAGTTTTAGGTTTTGAAGCAACTGAGTTTGGAGAGCCTGAGGAGATTAACCTCTACAATTTATCTAATGAGACTAAGTTTTCTGAATTAACATCAAAGGGTTCAAGGGTTTTAAGAGAGATTAGAGAATGTGAGAATGATGTTTGTTTAAGAGCTTTAGCAATAAATGAGAGGCTTCCTTATATTTGTGAGCTTGCTGAGAAAAAGGAGTTGTGCATAGATGCTTATATGGCAATACTTAATGATAGTTCTGCTTGTAAGCTTGCTTCAAAATATAATTTGAGTTATACTGTTTGTGAGGAGGTGTAGTTATGAAGGATCTTTTTAAATCAATATCTAATGGAGAAGGAGCAATAACAAATGTAGTTGTTGAGATAGCTAGAGGAAGTAGGAATAAATATGAATACAATAAAGAGTTTGGCTCTTTTGTTCTTGACAGAGTTTTGCACTCTCCTTTCTTTTATCCTGTAGATTATGGTTTTGTTCCAAGAACTTGGTATGAGGATGAAGATCCCTTAGATGCTATGATTTATGTTAGAGAACCAACATTTCCTGGATGTGTGGTAGAGGTTAGGGTTGTTGGGTTGTTAAGAATGAAGGATGAAAAGGGAGTGGATGATAAAATACTAGGAGTTCCTACAGGAGATCCCTTATTTAAAGAGGTGAAAGATATAACAGATTTACCTAGCTCTTTTTTGGAGGAGGTTGCTCACTTTTTTGAGAGGTATAAGGATTTAGAGAAAGGAAAGAGCTCACAAGTTATTGGCTGGTTTAATAAAGAGGAGGCATTGAATTGCCTTGAAAAAGCTAGAAAGCTTTATAAAGAGAGATTTGAAAAATAATTTGTTTGGAGGAGATAAAATGGCAAGGGTTTATGTGAAGAATGATGATAAATGGATAGAAGTAGATGATGGAGCAAAGCTTGATATATTGGATGGACAATGTTCTGTTTTATTTGCATGCAAAGATGGTGTTTGTGGAAGTTGTTTGGTAACTGTTTTAGAAGGAGCAGAGAATTTGGAGCCACCTACTGATGTTGAAAAAACAACTTTAGAAAGCCTAGGCGCTGAGCCAAACCAAAGATTGCTTTGTCAAGTTGTAATAAAAGGGGGAGAGATAAAAGTAGAACAATAAGAGCCAAGATTTAAATCAAATCTTATTTTTTACTCCTTTTCACTCCTTCTTTATTTTAGCAATAAAAAACCCTTCACTATTAAAATGAAAAGGATAAATCCTTGCTACTTTATTGAATTCCTTTCCATACTCCACCAATCCCCTATCATGCTTTACTCCTAAATCAAAACTAACTAGCTTTGCATTCTCTCTTTTCTCCAATAAAAATTTAACAACCTCTTCATTTTCCTCCTCAGTTATAGTGCAAGTAGAGTAAACCAATTCCCCTCCTTGCCTTAAAGAGTCAAAAGCACTCACTATCATCCTCTTTTGCACCCTTGAG
>WAKO01000010.1 GCA_015523325.1 Microcaldota archaeon
ACAACAAACCTTATGGAGAATTCATATTAAATGAGAGGAGTGAGTTTAAGATGACCTTTAAAGAATCAGGAGAATATACATTCTACTTAAAATCAAGGGATGAGAAGAAACTTATAAAAGTAGATAAAGTTAAGTTTATTAAGAGGAGGAAAGAATAATTATTGAATTTTTATCTTTTATTTGTTTATTTAATTTTAGCTCATTATTCTCATTATTTTTAGCCTTTTTAGATAACGTCATCTATTTTTATTATCTCATAGAATTTATTAGAGGGAGTTATTATTATATTGAATCTTTCCACTTTATTCTCAACCATTAATTCTCCTTTTCCTTTCGCATATATTGCAATTGAATATGTTGATGGTTCTTTCTCTATAAGTTTGAATTCAAAATAAGAGGAGTAATCTCTTTCTAAACTTGAGATGTCCTTAACTTTCAGAGGAATAAATTCAAAATCCCTTTTGGTTAGGCTTTTGATGTTTGAGAGGTAAACCTCATAAGAAGAAGGTTTTTTTGGAGATATTGAAAAATATATTCTTATAGTGTTATCTTTAAATTCTATGTTTGTTATGTTGAAATCAAAAAAATCTTCCATTAAAAGAGAGGCTACCAAAAATGAAGAAGAGATTATTGAAGAGTTCTTTTCTTTTTTTACCAAGTTATCTAAAAATCTTAATGTTTCTTCCTTTTCCTCCCTAATTAGGCTTGGCAATAGAAGCAAAGCTTTTTTCCTTACATTATCTGTTGTCCCATTCTCTATTATATTGAACAGCTCTTTATAGTTTTTTGGATCTTTCTTTATCTTATTTAGGTACACTAAGTCTAACTTTACATTTCTTTTATTATCTTTTATATTAACAACTTCTTCAACCTCTTTTTCCCCTTTTGGTTGGGATAGGTAAAGAAATATCATCCCTCCTATTAAAGCCAGGGCAATTATGAGCAAGATTTTTTTATTTTCAAAAAGCCAATTCACCCACATCCCCTCCCAATACTATTTCCTTCTTTTAGCATTTCTATTTCTTCACTGATTTCTGGCATTCTTTCTTTTAAGATATTTATAAGTGAACATAAGTCTATTTTTTCTTCTCTTTCTAGCTCATTATCAAATATCTCAAATACCACTCCATCCAATCCATTTAGCCCATCAAAGGGCTCATTCCTCTCATCAAAAAGGTCCCACAGAAAGGAAGTTACTGTGGATTCTATCTCTTCACTGTTTTCTCTACATCCTATTAAGGAGTAGTTCTCAAATTGTGAATATCTCATAGGATAACCTCCTCTCACCCCAACAACTCCTGCAAAGTAGGTTGGAAATCCTTCTCCAAAAGCAAATTTAGTTCCTTTATTAGTGCATAATGTATGATCTCCTCCCTTATAATCAAACCTACTTATAGTATCCTCTAAAAAATGTCCATACTCATGCAACACAGTTTCATGAGTAGGATTTGGAGTTAATGTTACCTCATCCCATCTTGTACTGTAAAAACTAACATCCACATCCTTTGGGTATTGGACATCAACTCTAAAAAGAGGATCACTATCATCTCTATTCTCATCAGCATATCTTCTTCCTTCAAGCATCACATCAATTATCCAAAGATAAGTTGCAGGATCCTCAATATCCTTAATTTCTCCCCCACAAAATAAGGAGGGATGTTCTGCTGAATAGGCAACTATTCTCCCCCTGCTGTTGTTGGATGGAACAACTATACTCCCAAAGCTAAAAGTGTTGTTTTCTAGCTCTAGATCTTTTGGAGTTGTCACTATTTTTACATATTCATTACACCCATCCAAATCTTTATAGGCAATTGCAGCACTGTTTCTTGGGAGTATCCTAGCTCTTATTTTTGTAGCACTAGGACTTTTCTCTATTATCCCTTCAAAATATCCATTATCATCTGTTATTACAGGAGTTTTTGCTAGTAATTCATCTTCATCTAATAGCTCTATTTCAACAACTATTTCTCTTGCTGGATAATTTGTTGAATCCTTTTCATAAAGAACTCTTCCTTCTACTCTTATAAATCCACAAGGCACACAAGGCCCTCCACAATCCACTCCTTCCTCTCCTTGATTCCTTATTCCATCATTACAGCTTGGCTGTTTACACACTCCATTTTCACAAAGCCCTTCACATTCTATTGTTGTATAAAGCCCTTCACAACCATCTCCAACATAAGTTTCTAACAATGTTCTGTTGGTAATACATGTTTCTCTAACATATCTTTCTTCATCCTCTATAAAGTAATAGAGATAATCTCTTACTTCTGGATTTATTCCTCCATCTTCGCTACTACAATCACACTCTCCAAAATTGCATTTTGTTCTACATTCCACTACCTCCTGTTGATATAGGTTTATGTCTCTTTCCTCATCTATACCAACAGGAAATATCTCAAATAGCTCTCTTCTATCAACTTCCGCACATCCTTCCGTAGGATAAAATCCAAATATGTCTAAAAACTCACTATAATTTAAGCCTAGAGCACTATAATTTACTCCTGAGTATGTGTAGGGATTGAACCCCCCATCAATCTCTCCAGAAATACAGGCCCCTTCATTACATCCTAAAGGACATTTGACTACTCTCTCCTCTATCCCATTAGCTCCACAAACATATTCTACAAGATGTGTTTCATTAGCACAGTAATCCTCAAAAGCTCTAGGTTGGGAGAAAGCTCTACAAACACTCCCTAAAGTGCTGTCTAAATAAAAGTAATTGATTTCCTCTTCATAAGATTTGGATTTTATGAAAAAATTCTCTCCATCTATATCTCTACATCCACAACCATTTCCAAAGCTATCATAAAACCTCTCCCTAAAGCTTTCCTCCTCATAACATCTTCCATTAAAACAGTATTCTATAAAAACTCTGTCAGCTTCACACTCTACTCTACAAGCGTCACAGCTATCACCAATTCCATCATTATCTATATCTAGTTGTGAAGGATTTGGAATTGTTGGACAATTGTCAATTATGTCTTCTATTCCATCTCCATCTGAATCTCTTCCAAAGCTTTCTAAAGTTTCTTTATTTATATTTCCTGAAAATCCATAACTTTGCTCTCCGTTAATTTCCCCTATCCCTACAGCTCCAAAAGAAGGAGAAAAATCCCTGGATATTATGTTTTCTTTGCAGATATTGGAAGAGAGACACTTTTTGATAGGAACTCCATCCTTATAAATTATTATTAAATCAAGCTTGAAAGGACTTCTAGCTGTGATGTTGTATTCATTTTCTCCTTTCTCAACGTCTACCTCAATAAAATCAGATATTTTCACTCCTCCTTCTCCTTCTTTTTCTCCAACCTCTATTTTACAATCTATTAGCTTGTAAACTTCTTCATCCACACTCTCTCTAACTAATTCGTAAGCAAAATTGTTGAATTGATTTCCAACTTTGTAATAAGATATTTCATAGGATGGCCTTATCTCCCAACTTCCGGGCTTATCTAAAACTAGGCTTGCTTTATAGTTAAAATCTTTTATTGGAGTTTGGCTTAGCTCTCTGTTTCTTCTCTTCTCCTTTCCTTCTGGAGTTATAATGTAAGTGTAGATACCATCTGAGCTGAAGTTAACGAAATCTTTGAGTTGTTCCTCTACATCCAGGGTAAATGAAATCTCTATAGTGTTTCCAACTGAAGGGCTAGAGGGTCCAATAACTCTAAAATTTTTTATTAAAAAGGAATGTTGAGTTGTTATTTGCTCTTCCTCACATAAAACGGCTTTTTCTTGAAAATTAGAGTAGGAGAAGGAGTAGCTTGTAAATAAAATAATTAGAAGAAAAGACGTAAGTATGGAAAAATCTTTTAGCTTCCACTCTCTAATTTTGAAAGCACTAAACAGTGTTTTTAATTCCCTCTTTGTTTTCTCCTTTGGCTTTTCTTTCACTTAACTACCTCTGCCTATCTTGTTTAGCGCTTATATTTTGGGGTTTTCTAATTCTTCCAATTAACTAATCTTAAGCTTAAAAATCTTTCTTAAGATTTATAAAATTTACATTAACATTTTCCTAAAACATTTCCCTAAGTTGCTAAGCTTAGAAGTTTTCCAAGGTTTTTGGAGAGCTCAAATGTTATAAAATTTAAAAACCTTTTCATAATTAAGGGAGGATATGGCTGCGGTGGAAAAATTTGTTTTAGAAGGGATTATTCAGTTAATAATAATATTGGCTGGAGCTAAGTTTGCTGGTTTTGTTTTTGAAAAGCTAAAACAGCCAAAGGTTTTGGGAGAGCTCTTTGTTGGGCTTTTGCTTGGTTCAAGTGTGTTGGGGCTTATTGATATAAATAATGAGATTGTTATCTTTATTGCAAATTTGGGAGTTATAGCTTTATTGTTTGAGGTTGGTATAGAATCAAGAGTATCAGAGCTCTTAAGGACTGGATTTAGCTCTTTATTGGTTGCTCTAATAGGAGTTATCCTTCCTTTACTTTTAGCTATGATTTATGGGATTTACTTTTTAGAGTTTGATACTGTAAAGGCATTCTTTTTGGGTTCTGTTTTAACAGCTACTAGCGTCGGTTTAACAGTTAGAGTTTTACAAGAGCTTGATAAAGTTAACTCCACAGAGGGAAAAATTATTTTGGGAGCTGCAGTTACTGACGACGTTTTGGGACTTATTTTGCTTTCCATATTGGTTGATATTGAGAGGACAGGATCTGTTGTTTTAGGAAATATAGCGATGATTACAGCTTTAGCATTAGCCTTTCTTATAGCCTCTGTTTTGATAGGAAGGTTCTTAGAAGACAAAATACTTAGAGTTGTTAAGATGTTGAAAGTTAAGAGAACCTTTATAGTTGCTGCATTTATATTTGCTTTATTCATGAGCTTTATTGCAATAGAAATAGGATTAGCTGCAATAGTTGGAGCATTTGCAGCAGGTTTGATTTTAGAGAGCAAAGAACATGTGGAAAAGATTTGGGAAAAGACTCATGTTTTGACTCAACTATTTGCTCCTGTCTTCTTTGTTACAGCTGGAGCAGCAGTAAATTTAGAAAGCCTCTTTAATTTAGAAAACATAATTTTAATAGTTGTATTAACTATAATTGCATGCATTGGAAAGATAGTTAGTGGTTTTGGTGCGTTTAGAGAAAAAGCAAGTAAGCTTGCAATTGGTTATGGTATGATGCCTAGAGGGGAAGTTGGTTTAATCTTTGCCCAATTTGGTTTAACAGCAGGCTTAGTGGGAGAAGCATTTTATAGTGTTTTGGTAAGTGTTATAATGATAACTACTTTCTTAGCCCCTCCACTCCTTAAGGCAGAGCTAGAGAAGTTTTATGGAAAAAATAAGAAGAAAAGTGGAAAATGAAAGGGGATAAACTCAATAAGGAAGTTTTGAAACTAAAGAAAGACATTTCCCTTTCCATTATCTTTTCTAAAAAAAGGGAATTATTGGAGAGCTTTTTAGTTTTTATTGTTTTTCTCCTTCTTTCTGGAGTTGTTACAGGAGTTATAGGTAATCCTTTCTTCACTCGTATGGTTGGGGTTGGTTTATTTGATTATATTTTTTTGTTTACAACTTCCTTAATTGCAGCATCTCTTTATTTTTTAGATAGGCTTAAGTGTAAAAACTGCTTGGTTGGGGCCCCTTCTTTAGTTTTAGGGTTGGTTTCCTACTCCTGCCCTATTTGTAGTAAGCTAGTTTTGCTTTTGCTTGGTTCCTATGCTTTGGCTTTAGACCCCTTTAGGCCTTTTATAGGCATTGTAAGCTTAGTTTTGTTTGGTGCATTTCTATTAAAAATTTTACCTACAATGAAAAGCTTATGATTACAATAGATGATTTTGCAAAGATTGAGCTTAGAACAGCAAAAGTTATAGAAGCAGAAGATGTTGAGTGGAGCAAAAAACTTATAAAACTTAAAGTTAGAATAGGAAAGGAGGAAAAAACAATACTTGCTGGAATAAAGGAGTTTTACTCTCCCCAAGAGCTTGTTGGTAAAATTGTGGTTGTTGTTAATAATCTTCAACCAAAAAAGGTTAGGGATTTAGTGAGTGAAGGAATGTTACTTGCTGTAGATGGGGAAAAGGTTGTTTTGGTAACTCCAGAAAAAGAAGTTGAGGATGGATTAAGGGTTCGTTAATTTTTGGAGGTGGTGTTATGGAGAGTTCTGGAATGTTAAAGTTTAGATTTAAAGGAAAGGTAAGAATAGGAAAGGAGGAATTTAGCTTCACTAAAGAAGTGGAAGGAAAAAGTGAAAAACATGCTTTAGATGTGCTCTATTCCCTATTTGGATCAAAGAATGGAGTTAAAAGGACAAAGATAAAGGTAGAGGAGGTTGAGAGATTATGAGTGGTGAGAAGGAGGAGAGAGCTGAATTGATAAGGAGAGGTCAAATATTAGAGAGTAAACTTAAATATTTGAGCAATGAGCTAGAGAAGCTTGGTTTAATAATGATTGAACTCCAAAAAGCAAAAGCAAGCATTTCCTCGTTAGAAAAGGGAAACGAGACTTTAGTAGGGTTAGGAGGAGATGTGTTGGGGATTTTTAATGTTTCCGAGATAAAATTCTTTTTTCCATTAGGAGCTGGTTATTATTTGAAAGTTGGTAGAGAAGAAGCTTTAGAAAGAGTCGAGAAAATGCTAAATTCTATTGAGGACAACCATAAAAGGCTTAGAGAAGAGATAAAGAAGAGTGAGAAAGAGCTTGTTGAATTAATTAGGGATGTGAACTCCTCCTAATTTTAGCTTTTTTAGTTTTTCAACTCTAAATTTAGTTAAGAGGGATTTCTTTGTTTGATTTCATAAAAAAGGCAGTCTCAAAGGTTGTAAATAAGCTAAAGAAGGAAAAGGAAGAGGAGCTTGAAGCTAGTGAGAAGGGCCCCCAACCCTCAAGAGAAGAGAAGGATATAGAATTAATGGAATTAAGTAAAAAAGGAGAAGAGAAAGGAGGGGTTGAGAAAAACAAAGCTTTGGTAAAAGCAGAAAAAGCTGGTAGAAATAAAAGGGTGGAGGAAAAAGTAGAAAAAAGGGTTAAGGAGAAGCTTAAGGTTGGTTTGTTAAAGAAGGCCAAGGCTTTGATTACGAAAAAGATAAAGATTGAGGAAAAAGACATCTCTAACCTTTTGGAGGATTTTGAAGTTGAGTTAATAGAAGCTGATGCTGCTTTTGAAGTTGCTGAAATAATAAAGGAAGAGTTGAGAAAGAAGCTTATTGGAAAAGAAGTGAGTAGGGAGGAGTTAAATTCTATTGTTAAGGAGGTTTTGAAAGAAACACTATCAAGCATAATGCCTCCTCCTATTGATTTTTTATCCTTAGTAAGAGAATTGCTAAATAAGGAAAAGCCCCTAAAGATAGTGTTTTTTGGCCCTAATGGAAGTGGAAAAACTACTGCTATAGCAAAAGTTGCAAATTTACTTAAAAATAATTCAATTTCTGTGGTTATTGCAGCTTCAGACACCTTTAGAGCTGCTGCAATAGAACAGCTAAACATTCATGCTGAAAGAATAGGAGTCAAATTAATAAGAGGAGAGTATGGAAGTGATCCCTCCTCTGTTGCTTATAACGCTATAAAGCATGCTGAAGCAAAAGGAGTGGATGTGGTGTTAATAGATACAGCAGGAAGGTTGGAAGTTGATACTAATTTAATGAGAGAATTGGAAAAGATAGTTAGAGTTACCAAACCTTCCCTAAAAATATTTGTTGTTGATTCTACAATAGGGAATGCTGCATATGATATGGTTAGAGAATATAATGATTTGGTTGGAATAGATGGAATTATTTTAACAAAGGTTGATTTAGACAGTAAAGGAGGGGTTGTTATTTCTCTTTACAAAGAAACTGAAAAGCCAATATTTTTGGTTAGCTTTGGGCAGGGCTATGAGCAAATAGAGAGTTTTGATAAAAATAAATTCATAGATAAAATATTAAATTAAGATTTTAAATTGGAAAATAATTTTAGGTTTTTAGTTTAAGGGATTTTATGAAGGAAAAGAGCTTTAATAGGCCTTTTGTTTTAGATACAAGCTCATTATTGGCTATTGAAGAGAATAAAATGGATATTTTCAGAGAGCTTATTTTTAACTTTGGTGATAGATATTTTTTAATTCCTACGGCAGTTATTAATGAAATAAAAAATTTGGCAAAGAATAAGGGCAAGAGAGGAGTAAAAGCAAAGATAGCGCTTTCTTTAATAGAAGCAAACAAAGAAAGAGTGGTATTTATTTCTTCTTTTGGAAAAGTTGATAACGTGGTTTTAGAGGTGGCAAAAAGTAATAAGGGTATTGTAGTGACAAAAGATAAGGCCCTTAAGAATAGGGCTTTAAAATCTGGTTTGGCTGTTGTCGTTATCTCAAGAAAAAAGCTTATCCTTCTCTAACATTAGTTTTTCCTTTTTTCTCTCTTAATTCCTCCCATATCTCCATTATTTCTTTAAGGGATAACTCTCTAGCTCTTTTTTTGTGAAACCTCTCCGGAATCTCCTTTACTACATTTTTCAGTAATTTGTTTTTTCTAGAGAATAACTTCCTAACTAAATCCTCAAAGCTTTCATTTTCAGGGGTTTTTTCCCTTATTTTAATTACCTCCACTATTGCAGAATCAACCTTTGGAGGAGGGGAAAAAAAGTTCCTTTTTACTATTTTTTTGATTTTAACCTTAAAATAAAATGAACACATAACAGATAACCTCCCGTAGTTTTTTCCCCCTTCTTTAGCTACCATCTTTTCTGCAAATTCTTTTTGAAACATTAGTACTGCTTTTCTGAAGTCCCAGTCTAGTAATCTAAAAAGAATCTTTGAACTTAAATAATAAGGAATGTTCCCAACAATACAATCAACTTTGAAAGGCTTTATTTTTAAAAAATCAGAACAAATAATCTCCAATTTATTTTCTCCTAATTCCTTTAGCTTTTCACAAAACTTTTTATCTAGCTCAACAACAAAAACCTTCTCAAATTTTTTCAATAATTTTTTTGTTAACCTTCCATCCCCTCCCCCTATTTCTAAAGCTGCTTTTCCCTCACATATATTAGCAATATAAGATAGAATTCTTTGACTTTTTAGAAAGTGTTGGCCTAGCTTTTTTCCCACATTATTTTTATAGACCTTCCTTAATTAAACTTTCCTTTACTTTGTTCTCTATAAATAGGGAATCAACCAATCCATATCCATAATTAACACAACCAAAAGCAGTGAATAGCTCTCCTTTTTCTAAGTAATACTCTCCATCCTTTAAGTAGTTTTCAGCCCATTTTATTGATTCTTTTTCTCCAAAGAGCTCTTTAGCTTTTCTTATTGCTTTTTTTAGTTTTTCTATGTCTTTTTCAACCCTTTTTCTCTCCTCCATAATCTTGCCTCTTCTGGAAATGTTTTTAAATGATGGGATTTAATTTAGCTTATGGCAAAAATAGATTGGTATTTGGATTTTGTAGATTTTAAGCATAAGCCAAAGGATGAGATAGTTTGTTTGTTTTATTTTGAGCCCCACAAAAGCCTGACTAAAAAAGAGGCTATTGGAAGAATAGCTTCAGAAAGTAGTGTTGGAACTTGGACAACTTTACCTTCTATGCCTTATGAAAGAATAAAAAAGCTTGCAGCAAAAGCATTCAAGCTTTATGGAAACTTTGTTGAGGTTTCCTATCCCTTAGAGCTTTGGGAAAAAGGGAGCATTCCTCAATTATTCTCTGGAATAGCTGGAAATATAATGGGAATGAAAGGAGTTAAGAACCTCCGCCTTGTGGACGTTCAGTTTCCAAGGTCTTACTTAAAATACTTTAAGGGGAGTTATTATGGAAGGGATGCCCCAAAAAGGATATTTAAGAAAAAAGGAAAAAAGAAAATAATAACCTCTACAGTAATAAAACCAAAGCTTGGTTATACTTCAAAAGAGCATGCCGAATTGGCTTTAGAAATTTACAGAGGAGGAATAGATTGTGTTAAGGATGATGAAAACCTAACAGATCAAAGCTTTAATAGATTTAAGGAGAGAGTTAGGAGAGTTGCAAAAGCAAGGGATAAGGCAGAGAAGGAAACGGGAGAAATTAAGGATGCATTCATAAATGTTACAGCTCCAACTCTAAAGCAACTGGAAGAAAGAATAAAGTTTGTCCATGATCATGGATTTAATTATTTTATGATTGATGTTGTTTTGAGTGGATTCACTGCTGTTCAAACTGCTTGTGAATTAGCTAGAGATTATAAGATGGCTATACATGGGCATAGAGCTATGCATGCAACTTTCACAAGAAATAAAAAACATGGAATTTCAATGTGGGCTCTTGCAAAAACATTTAGGATTATGGGGGTTGATCAATTGCATGTTGGAACTGTTCTTGGAAAGCTTGAAGGAAAAAAGGAAGAGGTTTTGGCTAATAGGGATGCTCTTTATGCCAAAAAACTAAAACCTATAAAAGGTATTAGGTTAGCTCAAGATTTTTACCACATAAAACCTTCTCTTCCAGTTGCTAGTGGAGGGTTACATCCAGGTTTATTACCAAAGTTGTTTGATATTTATGGAATTGATGAAATGGTTATACAAGTAGGAGGAGGGGTTTTGGGCCATCCAAAAGGAGTTTTTGCAGGCGCAAGAGCTGTTGTGCAAGCAATAGAGGCATGGAAAGAAGGAATAAAATTGGAGGAATATGCTAAATCCCATAAAGAGCTGAGAGAAGCGCTAAAGAAGTGGGGACATTTAAGACCTGTTTAGCTAGGAGTTTAACCCCTACTTAAAGTTCTTAAGAGTTTGCTCTAGCCTTTAACATCTCTGCTTTTAATTGAACTGCTTTTGAGGTGTTATTTATCTTTGACACTCCTATTATAGTGTCTGCATTAGCTATAACAATATCATTGTGAGATATAATTATTATTTGACTAGTTTTTGAGAGATTTTTTATTAATTCAGACATCCTTTTGCTATTTAGTTTATCTAATGCAGCATCTATCTCATCAAGCAAATAGAAGGGAGAAGGCTTTGTTAATTGGAGTGCAAAAACAAATAACAGAGACATTATAGTTTGCTCTCCTCCTGATAGGCTCTCTAAAGGTATTTCCCTTTCCCCTCTAGTTAATTTCATGTTTAAACCACTCTCAAAAGGGGAGGAAGGATCATCTAAGTAAAGACTTCCTTCTCCAAATCCACTTATGTTAGAAAATAGGCTTTTGAAATTCCTATTAACTTCTTCATAATGAGAAAGAAAAGCATTTTTCTTTTTTTCATCAATTTCAGCAATCAACTCAATTATTTTTTCTTTTTCTATCTTTAGCTTCTCTATCCTATCCTTTATTTCTCCAACTTCGTCATACAATTTAAAGTAGAGCTCTTTTGCTGCAAAATTTATTTCCCCCATCTCTTCCAATTCTTTCTCAAGCTTTTGCATCTCTTCACTTAACTCTTCTTTTTCTCCCTCAATAAATACAAATCCTTCATACCTATCAAGTTCTCCTTTTAAGTCCTCTATTCTAGTTTTTATTGTAGCTATTTCAACATCAAATTTGCTGATGTGTTTTTCTATTGTTGAAATAGCATCTCTTGCTTCTCTATCTTTTTTTGATAGCTCTATTAGGAGCTCTTCTATCTTTCTATTCTCTTTAAGAAGCTCCTTTATTTCTTCCTCTTTTTTAGCGAATTCTTCCTCCAAGCTTATTAGTTCTCCCTCTGTTATTGAATACTCATCCCTAATTTTTGATATCTCATAATTCATTTTTTCTAACTCTTTTTCTACCTCTTCTTTCTTTTTGTTTAGAGATTTTATTTCATTTTTTAGTTCTTCTATCCTCTTTTTGTTTGAAGAAATCCTTTCTTGGATTTGTATTTTTCTTTTTATTAACATCTCTCTTTCACTCATCTTTTTTTCTAGTTCAATTCCTTCCTTTTTTTCCATTTCCTCTAATTTTTTTCTCTCCTCTTCATACTCAATTTTTATTTTTTCTTTCTTAAGCTTTAGATCATTTAGTATGCTTTCTAGCTTATTTTTCTCAGCTTCCAAGCGTGTAAGAAGTGCCTTAATCTCCTGCTTTTTCTTCTTTCTTTCTGATTTTTGTTGGCTTGCTTTACTTAGCTCTTCCATCTTTTTCTCTAAGAAGGTTCTTCTACTCCTTATTTCTGAGGCTCTTTCTTTTATTTCTGAAAGCTTCTTTAACAGCTCTTTCCTCTCTTCTGTTATTTGTTGAAGTTCCTTTTCAAGATTTTCAATGCTTTTTTTAGCTACTAGCGTTCCTTTTCCTCTCCCTCCTCCTACAACTGCTGTTATTTCAAAGAGCTCTCCATCTAGTGTCACTACTCTCTCCTTTCCAATTAATTTTCTTGCCTCTTCAAAGTTTTTGACCAATACAGTATTGGAAAAAAGGAACTCTATTAGTTTTTCTCCATTTTCTATTGGCTGGGAAAGATAAACCAAGTTTTTTAGAGCATTTTCTTTTTTTTGCTCTTTAACTCTCAATTCTCTTAAAGGAATAAAATAAGCCCTTCCTAACTTCATCTTTTTTATGTATTCTATTGCTTTTTTTGCAACATCTAAGCTTTCAACAACATAATAGCTTAACCTCCCTCCTCCTGCTGCTTCAACAGCATAAGCTAATTTTTCATCAAACTCAATTAAATCAATTGCCTTTCCATAAAATCCTTCTAGCTTATTATTTTTCACCAAATCATGCAAAAACACATCAATAGGATTTACTTTTTGAACTCCAACACTTGCTCTAAGAACTGCGAGTTTTTCCCTTATTTTTATTATCTTCCTATCACATTCCACAACTTTTTCGTTTAATTCTCTTTCATTTGAAAATAATTTTGAGCTCTCTAACTTTAATTCTTTTATCTCTTTTTCTATCTCCCCTAAGTTTTCTTCCTCTTCTTCCAACAAAGGCAATACTGCTTTATTATCCTCTATAGAGGATAGAACTGAGTTTAACTTTTCTGTGGCTCTTATAATTAACTTATCTATTTCTTCTACTGATTGTTGTAGCCTCTCTTTTCTTGCTCTCAACTCCAATAAATCTTTTTTAACTTTCTTTATGTCCTCTATTTTTATTTTTTCCTCTTCTTTTGAAAGCTCCTTGTTCTCTTTTTCTAGGCTCTTTATCTCTTCTTCCCCCTTCCTTATCTCTTCTTCAATTTCCTCCTTTAATTTTATTTTTTCTTTTAGGTTTGCTTCTTCATTTTTTAATTTTTCCTCTAAAACAGCTTTTTTTGTTCTTTTCTCCTCTATTTTTTTATAGAGCTCACTTCTTTTAGTTTTTAAGTTTATTTCCTTACTTATTCTCTCCCTATCCTTGTAG
>WAKO01000011.1 GCA_015523325.1 Microcaldota archaeon
CAATTCCACATTTCCTATATCTAATTGACTCCTTAGCTCTATTTCTCTCTCTTCCTCTACATTTTTTTGATTTTCACCGCTTTTTTCAACTTCTCCTTCAATTTCCATAGCTTGTCCAGTCACTTCCACACTTCCTACTTCACCACTTCTACCTTGAGAACCTGATTCTGCTTCACTTTTTACTTTATTCTCCCCTTGAGTTTGAAGGACATTTAATTCCTGAGTCCCACTCCTCTCAGCTTCTTCACTCCTTTCTACACCACTTTGAGCTTCAGGAATTGTTTGAGATTGAGAGATTTCCTCTTTAGGCTCTTGCCTATCCTCTTTGGTTCTGGTTGATTGATCTTTAACTTCAGGAGTTATTTGCTCCTCTCTTTCTCTTGTAGGAGTTGTTGGCTCTACTGTGGGCTCTTCTTCTCTCTTCCTCTCTTCAGTTTTGCTTTGTTTAGCACTACTAAAGTATTCCTTTACTCCTATTCTTTCTCCCCCTACTATTAAGAAATATCTTTGATCTAAAACATTGATTCCTTCCTCAACCACTCTCTCAGCTTCTTTTATCTCCTCTTCTGTTAAAGGAGGGTATAAAAAGTTTATTAGATTTTCCATTAGTTTTTCAAAGTTAACTTTTCCATCTTCAATTGAGTTTGTTAGTGCCTCTCCAAATATCTTCCTTGTATCAATATCCAAATAGCTGTCTACATCTATATCAACAGAAGGGTGTTTGTTTCTAACTATCCTTCTATTAAGAGCTATTAATAATGAAGCAAGTTTTAATGCTAGAACAGGATTTTCTTTAAGTGCATTGTCCAAAGGTTTATAATCATAACCAAAAACATTGTCAAATCTAGAAACCCTTCCACTACTTCTCTTTATATCTTTTGTAAATTCACTTCCTGTTACAAACTCAAGAACTCTAGCCACTTGAGCGTTTTGGTGTCCTCTTACAAGTGCATTTTGGTCTTTTGTTTCAACCTGTGGAACAGAAGTAGCTTTTATCAACATAGTTATAATACCAACCCCATGTTTTTATATTTTTTGTTAGTTAATTGATGTGTTACATATAGATTTTGATGCATTCTTTGCTTCTCTGGAGGAGTTAAGGAACCCTTCCCTAAAAGGAAAGCCAGTTGTAATATGTCAATTCACTAAGAACAAAACATCAGGAGTAGTTGTTACTTCTAATTATTTAGCGAGAGAAAAAGGAATAATCTCTGGAATGCCTTTATATATAGCAAAGAAAAGGGCAGGAGATGCAGTGTTTTTAGAAGCTGATAAAGAGTATTATGAAGAAAAATCTAGGAGGATATTTGAGTTTCTTTCTAGATTTGGTAAGCTTGAGAAGAGGAGTGTTGATGAGGCCTTTTTAGATGTTCCTAGTGAATTAGCTTTTCAAATAAAGCATGAGGTGGAAAAGAGATTTGGAATTAGTTGTAGTATTGGGATAGGAAAGAACAGAGTTTTAGCTAAAATAGCTTCAAAGCTTGCAAAACCTTCTGGAATTAAAGAGATAAAATCCATAAAGGAACTTAAGGATTATGAGGTTTCTTTAATTCCAAATATAGGTGAGAGAACTTCCAAAAAGCTTAATGAACTTGGAATTTTTACTATTGGAGATTTGATTAGAGTTGCCAATGAGAATAAATCCTTATTATTAGATAATTTCTCTTCTTCTATAAGGGAATTT
The DNA here is from genome assembly GCA_015523325.1 of Microcaldota archaeon. Taxonomy (GTDB): domain Archaea; phylum Micrarchaeota; class Micrarchaeia; order Anstonellales; family J096; genus WAKO01. Next base: position 1,685 of record WAKO01000011.1, read on the forward strand.
TTGTTTAATGTTGTTTTTGATAAAGAAGAGAGGGTTGAGGAGGTTTCAAAAAAGTCTTTAGGAAAGATAATTACTCTTAGTTCAGCAGGAGATATTTCCTTTCTCTTGAAAGAGCTAGAGAGGGTTGTGGATATGCTTTATGAGAAGCTAGAGGGCAGGATATTTGATAAAGTTGGTGTTTTTGTGTTTTTCTCTTTAACCCCGGAGCAAAAGGAAAGGAAGATAAGGAGGAGCAGACAAAAAGAAGATATTTTAAAGGTTTCAAAAGATCTTTTGAAAGAGATTTTGGAAAATAGGAATCCTTACGAAGTTAGAAGAATAGGTGTGTTTGTTTCAATAACCGAAGAAAAAGCTCCTTCTCTTCAAGAGTTTCTTTAGCTCTTCTTTTTTCTTTTTGTGTTTTTTGATTTGCTCTCTTTAGCTTTTTCTTTTCCCTTTTTTTCATTTTTTTCTTTCTCTAATAATTTTTCAAACTTTTTTATAATCTCAAGCTTTTTCTTTATTATATCTATTTCTTTGTTGAAGTTATCCTCAATAACTTCAACTTCTTCTCTTAAATTTGATCCTTCTTCTTCCAATTCCTCTAGCCTCTCTATTGTTAGTTCCACATCATCCTTTATTTTTTGATGTTGTTCCTCCAACCTTTCAATTTTTCTAACAAAACTCTCGGTTAGTTTTTCTATTCTTTCCTCTTTATCCAATACATTTGCTATTTCTCTCTCAATTAGTAAAAGCCTAGAAGAAATCGAATTAAGTACATTAGACATATTGCCATCTTCTTTTGTTGGAAGTTTTTTTTCTATTATCCTTACTTTCTCCTCATAGTCCTCTATTCCCGGTAATTCCACCTCTGTTTCTCCAGCTTTTATTCTTAATTTTGCAACTCCAAAAAATTCCCCTAACAAATCTAGCTCTAATCTTATCTCTTCTATCTCTTCATAAGGGATAAAGTATTCTTTTTGAGAAAAAATACCTTTTTCTACCCTAATTCCATCATTTTTAAACTCATAAAAGAAATTTTTCTCTCTAATATGGTTTAATAGATAATATCCAATAAGAGTTAAGAAAGAAATTATTAGTAAATATGTTGAAGTACTCCCCTTTTCCCACCCCAAGCTTGAATCAATCCAAAGGGAGGGGAAGTATAGAATTAGATTTATAATAACTAAAGCTAATGCGAGTATTGTGGTGTTTTTTATCTTTTCCTTTTTGCTTATAGTAGGCATTGTAGGAATATTTGTATAAAAATGTTTTAAAAATGGAGGGCTTTTATTTTTATTACCTTTTATTCACTACTAGTTGTTGGGTTAGCCTCAATTTTTCCTTTTATTGTCTTTAAAGCAACCAAATTATCTCTTTCAATCTCATCAAGCCTTTGCTTTATTAGCTTAACTTCCTCCTCCAACTTTGGAAGTATTATGAATTCTAGGGCATTAACCCTTCTCTTAGTTTTCTCTATTTCCTTTAGGATTCTTTTTATGCTTGTTTCAATTTCAGCTATCTCTATTATTATTTTTAGAACCTCTCTATAGGAGGCGGATATTTCCTCTACACTGGGGTTTGATAAGATGGAAGGGGCCTCCCTAAGCTTTAATTCATGCCTTATTTTTGGTATTTTAACACCCATAACATTGCTTTCTTTAACTTCCAGCTTTAAATCCGCCTTGTTTATGTTTGAGATGAGTTCTATTTCATAATAAGGAGTTATTATGCTTGCATAATAGAGGTTTTTCTTGCATTCCTCAATCCTCTCTTTTAACTCTTTTCTTAGATTTTTTGCTTTTTTTAGTATTTTAAAAAATTCATGTATTAAAGCATCCCTCTTCTTCTTTAACAATTCATACCCTTTTTTAGCTAACTTTATTTGGTTTTTTTTCTTTAATAACTCCATTCTTGTTGGCACTACGTTCATTTTCCCCCACTTTGATTTTTACTAATTTTTTGTATTTTAAGAGCTTTTGCTTTTTGGCAGGTATTTCTTTATGTATTCTTCTTTAATTCTCTTTAGCTCTGAGGAAGGAAGCATGCTTAACAATTCCCAACCAATATCTAATGTTTCTTCAATATCTCTATCTTCATAAAACCCTTGTCTTATAAATTTGTTTTCAAATTCATCTGCGAACTTTAAGTATTTTCTATCAACTTCTGTTAGGGCTTCTTCTCCAACAACAGCACTAAGAGCTCTTAATTCCCTTCCATTTGCATAGCTAGCATAAAGCTGATCACTCAAGTTTTTGTGATCCTCCCTTGTTTTTCCTTCTCCTATCCCATTATTCATCAACCTACTTAAGCTAGGAAGAGGATCAATAGGAGGATAAATTCCCTTCCTATGCAACTCCCTGCTTAAGACTATTTGTCCTTCTGTAATATAACCTGTCAAATCTGGGATTGGATGAGTTTTATCATCCCCAGGCATTGTTAGGATAGGCATTTGAGTAACTGTTCCTTTCTTTCCTTTAACTCTTCCTGCTCTCTCATATATTGTTGATAAATCTGTGTACATATAACCAGGATAACCTCTTCTCCCAGGGATCTCTTGTCTTGCTGCTGAAATTTCTCTTAGGGCTTCACAATAGTTGGTCATATCGGTTATTATTACTAGTACATGCATATCCTTTTCAAAAGCTAAAAACTCAGCAGTTGTTAATGCAAGGCGGGGGGTAATAAGTCTTTCTACACTAGGGTCATTAGCTAGGTTTAGGAACAACACTGCTCTCTCCAAAGCATTTGTTTTTTCAAAGTTTTTTATAAAGTAGTGGGCTTCTTCATGGGTTATTCCAATAGCTGCAAACACAACAGCAAATTCCTCTTCTTTTCCTAAAACCCTAGCTTGTCTTGCTATTTGAACAGCTAATTCATTGTGAGGCAACCCAGCTCCTGAAAAGATTGGGAGCTTTTGTCCTCTAACCAAAGTATTCATCCCATCTATTGTTGAGATTCCTGTATTTATGAATGCTTTAGGAGGTTCTCTTTGATAAGGGTTTATTGCACTTCCATTTATATCTCTTTTTTCCTCTGCTAATGGCAAGGGAGAGTTATCTAGTGGCTCTCCTATTCCATTAAACACTCTCCCTAACATTTCCTCACTAACTCCTAGCTTTAATGTCTCTCCTTTGAAAGCTACAGTGGAGCTTTTATCTATTCCTATTGTTGCTCCAAAAACTTGCACAACAGCTCTTCCTTTTGAAACATCTAAAACCTGTCCTTTAAGCTTTTCCCCATTCTCTAGAGTTATTTCAACTATCTCTCCATAAGCTACTCCTTCAACTTCCTCAACGAATATAAGTGGTCCTGAAATTTCATTTATTGTTTTATACTCCTTCATAAAACCACCCTCCTTATTCTCCTTCTTCAAGTTTTGTTAATTCTTTCCTAACCTCTCCTATTAGTTTTTCTATTTCATTTAGGTTCTTCTCTTCAATATACTTCATCCTAGCTATTTTCTCAATTATTTTTGAGCTCCTTATTTTCTCTATTGGAACTCCCTTCTCCAAAGCCTCCAAAGCCCTTGTGTTGAAGGTTAGGATAGCTTTTAGCATTAGATATTGCTTTTTTACGCTACAATACATATCAATCTCATGAAAAGCATTTTGTTGTAGGTAATCCTCTCTTAGCATTCTAGCAGTAATTAGGGTTAATTGCTCTTTTTCTGGAAGTGCATCTGGCCCTACTAATTGCACAATTTCCCTTAATTCAGCTTCCTTTTGAAGTATTTTCATTGCCTCCTTTCTTAAGTATGAGAATCCCTCCCCAACTTTATCAAACCAATTGCTTAGTACATCTAAATATAGGGAGTAGCTTGTAAGCCAATTTATTGCTGGAAAGTGTCTTTTTTGGGCTAAGGAAGCATCTAGAGCAAAGAATGCTTTTGTAACCCTTAGGGTGTTTTGGGTTACTGGCTCACTAAGGTCTCCTCCAGGAGGGGAAACAGCTCCAATAACAGTAACACTTCCTTCCTCTCCTCCTAGAGTTTCTACTCTCCCTGCCCTCTCATAGAACTCAGCTATTTTTCTTGCTAAATAAGCAGGATAACCTTCTTCTCCAGGCATTTCTTCTAGCCTTCCTCCTATTTCTCTTAAAGCTTCTGCCCATCTTGAGGTTGAATCAGCCATTAGAGAAACATCATATCCCATATCCCTATAATATTCTGCTATGGTAATTCCTGTGTAAATACTAGCCTCTCTTGCAGCTACAGGCATGTTGGAGGTGTTTGCTATCAACACAGTCCTTTCCATCAAAGGTTTTCCACTTCTAGGATCTTCTAGCTTAGGAAACTCCTCTAAAACTTCTGTCATTTCATTTCCTCTCTCTCCACAACCAATATAAACAACTATCTGAGCATCACTCCATTTTGCTAAACTTTGTTGGGTTACAGTTTTTCCACTTCCAAAAGGTCCTGGAATGGCTGCTGTTCCTCCTTTTGCTATTGGAAAGAAGGTGTCAATAACTCTCATTCCTGTTATTAGAGGGATTGTTGGAGGGAACTTCTTTTTGAAAGGCCTTGGATTTCTAACAGGCCAATTGTGGTAGAGTTTTACCTCATACTTTTTTCCAAAACTCTCTATAATAGCAACAACATCCTCAACATTAAACTTTCCAGAATTTATTTCCTTAACCTTTCCTTCCACAGGGGAGAGAATTTTGTGTTCTATAAGTTCTGTTTCCTTTATTGTTCCTAAAACTTCTCCTCTCCTAACCCTTGAGTTCTTCTTAACTACTGGTTTAAACTCCCATTTCTTTTTCCTATCTAGAGCATTTGCTTCCACTCCTCTAGGAATAAATATTGATTTTGTTTTTTCTGAGATTTCTTTGAGAGGCCTTTGAGTTCCGTCATATATATTTTTCAGTATTCCAACTCCAAGCTCTACCGATAATGGTTTTGAAGTTGAATAAACAGGTTCTCCTGGTTTTAGCCCTGTTGTATCTTCATAAACTTGAATAACGTAGTTATTTCCACTTATCTTTATTATCTCTCCAACTAACTCTTCTTCTCCAACTCTAACAACATCATACATTTTAGCATCCAGATTTTTTGCAACAACTACAGGCCCAGAAATTCTGTAAAGTTCTCCTTTTTTCATCATCTCATCCTCCTTAAATTATGATTTTATTTCCAATCCAAGAGCTTTCTTTATTAAATAGTTCAAATCCTCTCCTTCTTCCTCTTTTAATGAAAATGAAACAACAACAGGGTTTGTTGAATTTTCAACAACCTTTTTGATTTTCCAATTAATGTTTTGCAGTAACTCTTTTTCAACTACCACTATACCAATGTTTTTATTCTTTAGGGAATCCTCAAGGAGAGATTGAAATTCTTTGGAATTTTTTGAGCATTCTAAGCATTCAATTCCAATAAGCTTAAAACCTATACAAAATTCTGGAGTTCCTATAACAATAAGCTTTTTTCCTTCCATTTTTCCCCTCTTTAGGATGGGAGAACTCTTAATATAGTTTCTTTGTCCAACCCAATCTCCTTCCCTCTGGCAATATAAGAGATCAACTCAGCTTCGCTCTCTAAGAATAGGAAAAATGCCAGTACTTTTTCGAATCCTATTGGGTAGTTAAATTCCCTCTTTTCTTTTATAAGCCCTAGCTTCATCTCCAATCCCGGCATTTCTGAGGAAATAGAGGTTTTATATTTTCTAAGTATCCTCTCTAAATAGTCTTCATTTTTCCAAGCCCTTGCTAGTTCTTCTTCTTTTAACAACCCTCCTCTAAACGTTGAGTTTAAGAACTCCTCAAGTGCTTTTCCCTTTTCTTTAAAATAGAAGAGCAGATTTAGATTTTTTATGTCCTGTTCTTTCCTTAATATTTGGAGAGGTTTTCCACTTAAATTTGATTTGGAGAGATTCTCCAAATAAACTCCATAGTAGAGCTCTAAACTTAATATTAAGAAGAGAGGCATTTCCCCACTTCTCAACAACTTTTCCATTATTTGCTCTTTTCCTCTCCAAAGCTCAGAGGTCTTTATTTTGCTTATCTCTCTTCCTATTTCTGTTTTTTGAAGCATTTTTGAGTAATCTGATTTAAAGAGATTTAAATAATAGGAGGGGCTCATTAAAGGAAAAAGAAGAGGCTCAACCTCCTCCCAGCTTTTACCACTTACTTTTGAAGAGATAAGAAGCTTTAAGTTCTTTATTTCATGCCTTTTTAGAAATAAGTTTGAAACACTTAGTTGGTTTTTTGTGAAGTATTTTGATATTTTGTTTATAACTCCCACAACCCATTTATAGCAAGAGAATTCCACCAATTTTCCTCCTCTCATATACAAGGAATTTTCTTCAATAACCTCCTTGTATTGAGTTTTCTCTAGCCTCTCTATTACTTCTTCTATGCTTTCAAGCAATGCAAGTGTCTTTAGCTCTTCATCTTTTAACATTCTCGCCTTAATGCCCATTATCTTTGAGTTTATGAATTCTATTTTTTGTGGGTTGTGAGACATCTTTTCACTCCTGCTTTTTCCTAGTTTTTGTTTTCTTTCCTTTAGCTTTTTTCTTTTTTCTCCCCTCTACATCTTTTTTAAGTTCTTTAACCAATTCCCTCTTTAGTTCTTCTCTCTTTTTATCTATGAGAGTGGAGAAGGAGTAGTTTATTCTTACTTTTCCATCCTTGCTTTCAACGACAACCCCTCCAAGCTCTTCCAAATCCTCTCTTACCTCTTTTATTTGACTCGGTAATTTTATTCCTCTCAATAAGCTTTTGTCTCCTTTTGGGACTCTAAGAATTAAATCCTTTCTTTTGATCTCTCTAACAGCCCTCTCAATAGATCTCTTTAAAAATTCTCCATACTCTTTTGACTTTTTAAAGCTCTCCAACTCTTTTACTATCTCATCTAAAAACTGTCTAAACTTCTCTTCATAAGCCTGCTCTATTATTCTTTTCTTTTCTATTCTTGAGGAAGCCATTTCTTCCTCTTCTTTTTCCTTCAACTCTTCTTTAAAGATCTCTATTTCTCTCGCATTCCTTTCTTTTAGCTCCTCTTCTTTCTCTTTTAGCTCTTCTCTTACTTCTCTTTTTGCACTAGTAATTAGAGAGGAAGCTTTTTTCTTAGCTTCCTCTACTATCCTTTTAGCTATGTTCATATTAGGTTCCTCTTTATTCTCCTCCTAACACGAATATTAACATTATTGAGATTAAGAAACCTAGTAACACTATTGTTTCTGGAATAGCTATCCATATCAAAACTTTTCCTGCTAGCTCTGGTCTTTCACTAACAGCTCCCATAGCTCCAGCTCCTACTGAGCTTTGGCTCCATGCACTTGCTAATGCTGAAAGCCCTACTGCTAAAGCTGCTGCTAAAGCAATAGCTCCTTTCTCATCCAACAATGTGGAGACAATCTTGTCCTCTGCCATAATTCCACCTCGTTATTATTTTTTGTTGAGCATTCTAAAAGGGTTATATCTTTTTCCCCCTCCTTTATAAATCTTTGTTCCAAACTCAACCAAGTTTAGCCTAGCTCCTTGGATTAGGGATTCAAACATTGCAAGTATGGCATTGAATGCATGCAACGTTATAAATAAAATAAATAATAAAAAGTTTACTAGTCCTGATTCTGGAGAAGGGGAGAGAAACTCATTTATGTTTTCTGCTATTATTACTCCAACTATCCCAACAACAGCAATTCTGGAATAGCTAACAACATTCCCTAAAACTGAAGGTATTTCAATTAAACCTACAATTCCTTCTCCTCTTCCAATCATTATCACCGAAGCCAATGTTGCTAAAGCACTTAGAATTGTTAGTGCTTGGATTTCTGCTATTGTAGAGATTATTAGGGCTGGAAATGCTAGGAGAAATATGAAAAATCCTAGCTTTGCTAATGCATGTTTTTTACTGTGTTTTCTCTCGTGGAGGAAAGCTACAAAAAATGCTAGAGCCAGGTGGAGGATTCCAATTATTATTGAAGCTATTATTAGGAGGGGCAAGTAGTGGGATCTTGAGAATCCTTTGTAAAGAGGTTTCTCAATTATCTCAATACCAAAGCTTGAGAGTTTTTCAAACCAATAGAAGTGGCTCACTCCCAACCATTCATCAAATATAACTCCCCAAATAATTCCTGCAAAAGAGCTATAGAGCCAAACCTTGGCAGCGGTTAGGAGGAGTTTATCTCTAAACTTTTTCATAAGGTAGGAAGCAAAGAATATTGAGAATAGAGAATAAATTACATCTCCTATTATCATTCCATAAATTAGTGGGATTGTGAGAGCGAATAGCTTTGTAGGATCTATTTCATTTCCTTTTGGAAGAGAGATCATCTCCACTATCTCTTGGAATTGTTTTGTTTCTTTTGGATTTTTTAAGAGTGTTGGCGGTTCTCCTCCCTTAACTTCTTTAACTTCAAGATTTGAAGAAAACTTTTCCTTCAGCTCTTCTATAAAGCTTTTGTAGCTTTTTGCTGGAATCCACCCCTCTATAATTATGAAGTGTTCGCTTCCTTTGAATTTTTCTGAAGCTAATGCCCTATCTGTATAGATGTTTAGTTGAAAGAGTATCTTCCCTATTTCCTCTCCATACACAACTTTTGTTTTTTCAATTTTTGCTTTAATTTCTTCAATTTTATTTTCTATTTCTTTTAATTTATTTCTCAGTTCTTCAACTTTATTTTTCAATCCCTCCTTAGGATATTCAAATGCTTCAACTCCAATAGAAGGAATTCTTCTCTCTAATAAGGCTAGGATAATTATTTCTCCTTTATGATGTAGCTTTTTGTAGAACAAAGGATTTAGCTTTTTTATCTCTTTCTCCTCTTCAGGTTTTTTTATTTTTATTGCATAAAGATTTAAGCTCTCAGG
>WAKO01000012.1 GCA_015523325.1 Microcaldota archaeon
ATTCTTAAAGTGAAAATAAAAGTACTTTAGCTTACCCCATTTCCTTATTCTTCTTGAAGAAGTAAAAACCTTCGCCTCCTTAACATATTTTACTCTTCCATGTTCTTTAGCCCTTCTTATTAAATCAGTATCCTCTCCAGTAACCATTGAAACATTAAACCCTCCAATCTTTTTGTAAAAGCCCTTTTTTAGAGCTATGTTGTCTGCTGTTGCAAAAACTAATCCTAATTTATCCAAAATAGGAGAGAAATTGTTTAAAAACTCTGAGAAAATATTCTCAATAAAATCAGGATCTTTTAAATAAATACTTCCATAAGTCAAATCATAATCTCCTCCTTCCTTTGACAAAGGAAAAGTAAGTCTTTCAAGCCAAAATTCATCCACTCTAACATCTGCAGAGGTGTTAGCTATAATATCTCCAACTACTTTTGAACACCCTATGTGCCTTGCTAAAGCAATTCCTCTCTCCTTAATTGTTATAATCCTAGCGTTATAAGAGAGAGCAATTTCCCTTGTCCTATCATTACTAAAGCTATCAACAATAATAACTTCAAAGGGCTTTAGAGAACCTTCATATATGGAATTCAAAGTCTCCTCCAAATATTTTTCCTCGTTATAAGTTGGGATTACAACAGAAACTTTCATTAAGCTCTCTTAATCATATTAGCTTTAAAAAGATTTTTTTAATAAAGCAAATAGTGGCATAATGAAGAATGAAAGCTTTAGAATAGGAAAGAAAATATCCTCACTTCTATTCATTTTAATCCTAGCCACCAACTTAGCTTTTGGAGCCTCAAATGAGATATGTAAACCAACTTTAAGAGCAGAAGGAGTTGTTATAGAAAACACAAAGGGAGAGTTGGCAGAAGTGATAATAAATTCAAAAAAAGGAGATGGAGTTTTGTTAAACCTATCTATATTTTATGGAGAATCCACTCAAGAGAGCATAAAAACAGCATATAAATTAGCAAAAGAAATGGCTGAGGGAAGTTGCTTAATAACTGTAACATTCCCTCATGTTAGAGATTATGTTGATGGACCATCAGGAGGGGCTTTGTTTACTCTAAAGTTTTATGAAGCAATAACAGGAAAAAAACCTAAATACAACTATCTTATTACAGGAGGGATAACTGAAGAGGGAGTTATAACTCCTGTAGGAGGTGTTTTTGAAAAAACACAAGCTTTCCTAAACTCTCCTTATGAAATATTTTTGTTTCCTTACATAAGAGTTGAAGAAGCACTAATAATTTACAGTTTAGCTGAAGAGAATGGAAAAGAAGCAATTCCTGTAAATGATATAAGTGTTGCTTATGACTTGGTGTATAGAAATAAGAGAGAGGTTGATGTTAAAAAAGTAATAGAGGAAAATGTTATGGGAGAAGCTGAAGAATTCTCTCCTTATAATGCTTCTCTTGCAAAAGAATCAGCAAAAAATTATATGGAAAGAGAAAAAGAGATTTTAGAGGAAAATAAAGAGAGCTTGCCAAAATATTATTATGAATTAGTGAATATCTCCTTAGAAAGACAGGAAAAAGCTTTTGAAAAAGGCTACTACTACACTACAGCAAATGAAGGATTTAATAGGCTTGCATTTTTATTAGCTTTTACTCAAGAAAGAGAGGAATTGAAAAAAGAAGCTGAAGAATGCTTAAATAGCCTAAACTTTTTTGAAGAGAGAGAAACAAATTGGGAAGAGGTAACAGGAGCTAAAGCACGCTATTATAGGGCTTTAGAACAATTTAAAGAGGAAGATGCAAAACTATTTTTTGAAAAAATAGAAGAAAAGGAAAGGTTTGCAAGAACATTGCTTTGGTGTGAATCAGCAAAAGAGTGGAATAAGGAAGGGGAAGGAAAAATGCTAAATAAGAGTGCATTAAAGCAAGAAGTGGATATTGTTGTGAATGAATTTGGAATAGAGAACCTTCCAGAAAGAATGAGGAGGGCTTTAAAGGATGGTGAATATGCTGTATTTTTATATGAATATGCCTTCTTAAAAGAAGGAGAAGAGGAGCTAAAAGAAAGTTATGAAAGTAAGTGGGCAAGCTTATATGCTTCCCAAGCATACTTCTTAAAACAAACAAATAAGGATTGGAAAGATGTAGCAAGACTCTCAAATAACTTAGAAGAGTTGAAAGAAATTGTAAGATTTGGGGAAATAGAAGAGGGGAAAAATGAGGAAAGAGGGGTAATTGGAAATATAAATAGTATTGGAAGAGAAGAAGCAATAAAAATAGTTTATCTTTTCTTAGGATTTGGAGGAGGTGTTTTGATTTGCAAGTTGCTAGACTTTTTGAAGAAGTAATAAAGCTAAATAAAAAAATAGCAGAAGTGAGTTACAAGATCTCATATTATAAAAGGCTTGGGAAGGACTCTATAAGCTTAGAGGAAGAACTAGAAAACTTGATAAAAGAGAGGAATAAAAAAATAAAAGAAATTCAAAACCACAACCTTGAGTTCTTTGTTCCTTTTGAAGAAGAAATAAAGAAGCTTAATGATAAAATTAAAGAATATAGTATAGAGCAAATAGACCTTGCTTTGAGAAAAAAGCAAGGAAGTGCTTGGGAACTACTTAAAGGAAGGGCCTTGTTAACAAAAAACAACCTCCTAAATTCAAAAGCAATTGGAAAATTGGCTGAGTTTTTGATTGGTGTAGAGGAAGAAAAAAGAAAAAAATTAATCTATTTCATAAGGATTGGGGAAATAACTGAAGGAGTGGAAATTGAGGAAGAATTGGGAAGAAAAATAGCAAAATACTTGAATAGAGTTGGAATAAAAGCAAATTATGAGGATGGGAAGATTGTTAACAAGGAATTTCCAATTAAAGAGGTCAGAATAGAATTAGATAAAGAAGTAATATACGTTCCAAAAGAAGTTGAAGAGGAAATACTAAAATTAAAGAAGGATCTCCAAGACATCAGCGTAAAAATCCAAATAAAGAATGCAGAAAAAAAGATAAGGGTTTTTAGTAAAGGAGAGGAAGAAGAATTTGAAAGGCTTCAAAAAGAATACTTAAAACTCTTAAAAAAGAAAGAAGAGGTTTTGAAAAAATACAATGAAGAATAAAGAAAAGAAAAAGAAAAAGTAAAGATATTCTAAATTTTGTCATAAACTACTGTAACTACATCTCCCTCCTCAAGCTTATGTTTTAAACCAACTCTTTGAGAAGGAAATTTAACTGACTTTCCAGTAACCAATGCATATTTGAAATTTCTTAAAACATCCTTATGAATAGCCCTACAAAGGTCTTCTATTGTGCTTCCCTTTTTTAGGATTAAAGGCTCTTTATTAACTTCCCCATCCCTTGGTTTTGTATAAACCCTTATAAAAGATAGGTTGTTGTAAATCTCTTCCTTTAGCTTTTCCAAACCTTCTTTTGTAAAAGAAGAAGTAAAAACAACATCAAAGCCTTTTTTTGAGATCTCTTTAAGGATAACACACCTCTCTTCCTTAGATAGTAAATCGGCTTTGTTAACAACTACAAATGCTTTAACATAAACCCTATTTCCTTCTAAAACATCAATTAACTCCTCTATATCAAAATCCTCTAAAGCACTAACAAAAGCATTATGCATTCCATACTCTCTAAGTATTGAGGAAATAGTCTCATTAGATAAAGATAATTTTAGAGGGGCTACTATCTCAATCCCATTCGTGTATCTTTTCTCTATATAAATCCTTTTTGGTTTTTTGTTCAACCTCATCCCTATTTCATAAAGCTCCTTTAAAAGAGAATCAAATTGCTCTAATGCTAAAGAAGAATCAAGAACAATAACCACCAAATCAGCACTTCTCACAACACTTAAGATTTCTTTTCCCCTTCCTCTCCCTTTACTAGCTCCTTCCAAAATCCCGGGCAAATCAAGGATTTGGATTAAAGCTCCTTTATATTTTAAAGTTCCCGGAACAACAGTTGTGGTTGTAAAAGCATAACTTCCAGATTTACTTTGGGCATCTGTTATTGAAGAAAGGAGTGTTGATTTTCCTGAAGAAGGAAAACCAACCAACACAACCCTAGCATTTCCACTTTTTGGAATGGAAAAGCCTGAAGAAGATCCCCCAGAGCGTTTAGCTAAAGAAGCCCTAAGTCTAGCTAGTTTTGCCTTCAAAATTCCCAAATGTTTTTCAGAGGCTTTATTCTTTTTTGTGTTCCTTATCTCTTCCTCAATTTGCCTTATTTTTTCCTCAATCACAAAAATCCTTTATGTTGGTAAAGAATTTAAAGGTAAAGAATTTAAAGAAAAGCTCCAAATAGGAGGATAATGAGAAGAGAAGACTTTCCCATATTCCATAAAAATCCTTGGTTGATTTACTTTGATAGTGCTGCAACATCTCAAAAACCAAAATACGTTATAGAAGAAATAAGGAAGTTTTTTGAGGAGTATAATTCAAATGTGCATAGGAGTGCTAATAAATTAAGTGAAATAGCCACAGAGAGGTTTGAGAAAGCTAGAGAAAAGGTTGCAAAGTTCATAAATGCAAAACCCCATGAGATAGTTTTTACAAAAAACTCCACAGAAGCTTTAAACCTTATTGCCTATAGCTTGAGAAAAAAAATAAGGAAAGTTACAACAACGATTATGGAACACCACAGTAATTTTCTTCCTTGGCAAAATCTCTACAAAGATTTTAATGTCTGGCTTTTGGATGAGGAGGGAAAGTTAAAAGTTGAAAGAAATGGAAGTGAGCTTTATGCTGTTGTGCATGCAAGCAATGTGCTAGGAACTATAAATGACATAAAAGAAATAAGAGAAGAAATTGGAGATGCGCTGTTGGTAGTGGATGGAAGTCAAAGTGCTCCTCACTTAAAAGTAGATGTAAAAAGAATGGATGTTGATTTCTTTGCTTTTACTGGTCATAAAATGCTAGCCTCTACAGGAGTTGGAGTGCTATATGTCAAGGAAGGAAATGAGAAACTAATGGAACCATTCCTTTATGGGGGAGAAATGGTTGAAAAAGCTGGAATTAAATCCTCAACTTTTAGAGAAATGCCATATTATTTTGAAGCTGGCACCCCAAATATAATGGAGGTTATCTCCCTAGGGGCTGCAATAACGTATTTGGAAAAAATAGGAATGGAGAATGTTAGGGCTCATGACATAAAGCTAGTTAAAAAAACCCTAAAAATAATGGAAGAACTAAACATAGAAGTTTTAGGTCCAAAAAATGCTGAGGAGAGGACTGGATTGGTTTCATTCTATATAAAAGGGGTTCATCCTCACGATATTTCCTCCTTATTAGATAGGAGAGGAATTGCAATAAGAAGTGGGTTGCATTGTGCACATCCATTACATGAATTCTTAGGGATTGAAGCAAGTGCTAGAGCAAGCTTTTATTTATATAATGAGGAATGGGAATTGGAGAAGTTTAGAGAGGCATTGGAGGAGATATTAAATGTCTTTAGATGAAATTTACAAAGATTTTTTTATTAGCCTTTACAAAAACCCTAAAAATTATGGAAAACTTAAAGATGTGGATGTCCAAAAAGCATTAGCAAATAGGTTTTGTGGAGATGCACTGATTTTTTACCTAAAGCTTGATAAGGATAGGAAGAAAGTTGAAGAGGCAAGGTTTGAAGGAAAAGGCTGTGTTATAAGCATTGTGTCAGCCTCTATGTTAACTGAATACATAAAAGGAAAAAGTATTAAGGAGCTTGAAGAACTAACGCCAAAAAAGCTATTTGAAATAATTGGTGTTGACCTATCCACAAACCCCTCAAGAGCTAAATGTGCATTGCTAAGCTTAAACCTCCTAAAAGAAAGTCTAAAAGATTTAAAGAATAAGAACGATAAGAACTAGAAAAAGGGGAAAAAGCTTAAATAATAAAAGGAGGAAGCAAATTCTATGTGCAAATTAAAGATAGAAGGTGCAAGAGGGGTTGTTGATTTAAGTAAATGTCCTTTTGAATTTGGTTCTCCTGAATTCATAAACTTTCACCTAAAAGACTTGGCAAGCTTAGATGAATATCCAAAAAGGATAAGATATGAGGAAGAAATAGTTTTTGAATTAGGAGAGGAAGGAACAAACATATTAATAGAATATGCCAATCTATTAAAGCAAGTAGAGAGAATAATGTTAGATAAAAAGATTTATGGAAACCCACAAGACCCAAAATATCATCAGAGAATAGAAGTTCTAGAAAAATTTTATAAATACGCTTACATGAACCCTCTCTCAGCAATAAGAATTTTAGAGAAATATGAAGAACCAGCTCCAGATTATGCTTTGTTCTATAAAGGTTGGCAAACATTCAAGAGCTGGCTTTTAGGAATAATTAAGAGATTTAAGGAGAGCAAACTCTACAAGTTGGTGAAGGAGTATGGAGACTTAAGAGGAGCTTTTCTCTCATTAATTGGTTTAAGGAGCCTCTATTTTATTGATAGCATTTCCCTAGAGCTTCCAAAAAATGCAATACCTGTAAAAAGTAAACTGGGAAGGTACAAAATAGGTTATGGAAATATAGTGCAAATCTATGAAATTCCAGAAAAAGACATATTCATTTATGAGATAAGAAACCCAATAATGGAAAATCTCTCAACCCCTCTAAAACATCTCCTCAGGGATTTAATAGATAGAGAATTAAAAGAAAACTTTGTTGGAAAGGATTTCACTATTTTATTTGATTTGAAAGTAAATGAATACAAGCAATATCTTATGGAAAAAGCTTTATTAAGTGATATAGAGATAAAGCCAAAAGAAGCTTTAGTCATGGCTAGAGAAGCTGCTTCCTGGAGTGTAGGGCTTGGCTCTCCTATAGAAAACATTGCTCTTGATAAAAAATACATAACAGATATTTACATTGATAGTGAAAACTCTCCTATTTACTTAGAACACAGAGAGTTTGGTATAGTTCACACCTTATTCAGATATAACAGGGAGATGCTTGATAAAGCATTTAGAAATGCTGTGTTAAGTGAAAAAGGAAAGAAATTCGATGAGAATAATCCTGTTGTAGATGTTGTTGTCAAAAGACATTCTATGAGATGTCACCTACAAAGACCTCCAGCCACATTTGGAGAGCTCCAAGGAGCTTTAAGAATTATGGAAGAAGAACCCTTTACTTATCCTCAATATCTCTTTTACAAATCCTTTACTCCTTTTTTTACAGGTTACGATGATGTGTTAGTAACTTTAGGAAGTAGCGAAGCTGTATTGGGATTAAAGGGAGTGGGAAAAACAAGCTTTACAGCAGCTAAAATAAGTGCCATAGGGCCAAGGAAAAGAATAGTTCCAATTCAAGACATAGAGGAAATTCCTGTAAGAGCATATAGGAAAAGGGGATTCCATATTGGAGCTGTAAAAGTAGCCCCTTCAGAAAAAGAAGTTTATACCGGAAAAGAGCTAGATTTGGTTACAATGGCAAATGCATTGTTAAGAATGGGAGATGCAGCATTAATAATTAATGAAGTTAGGAGTAGGGTTGCTGTTCAAGGAATAATAAACCTTCTAAACACACAACCAGGAGTGTTTTTGCTCTACAACCTTCATGCTGAGAGCATAGAAGATGTTAGAGATAGGCTAGAGCTTGTTTTTGGAATCCCTGCCACAAGCATGTTTGCAACCGATAGATACACTTTCCTAAAAAAAGTTAAATTTGGAAGAAGAGGAAAAATACATAGAGTTCTTGGCTACGAGTTAGAAAGTGATAAGAGGGCAAAGAAGTTTATAAAAGTATTTGAATTTGTTAGAGGAAAAAACATAGAGGAAAGCTATATCCTGTGCAAATTTATAAGGAATAAAGAAGCAAGCGCCCACAAAATGGACAACTTAAACCTAAAAGAGCTTGAAAAAGAGCTAGACATCGAGTTTATTCCTCCTGTTTTGAAAAGGAGAAGTGAGGAAAGCGGAATAAGCCCAGAACAATACATATTACAAGCCTTCTTTAAAGGAAAGGTCTATTATGATATTTACTCTGCCCACAAAAAAACGAATTTATACAGTATTTTAGAGCTTGATTTTGTGTTGGAAGCTAATACTCTAGCAAACAGAATAATAGCAGGATTAGAGGATGAGAATGGAAATGTAGATTTTGGAGAGGCCCAAAAGGAGTGGGAAGAGAAATTTAAGCTCTTATTGAACAAAAAGCTACCTATTCTAAAGAAAGGAGAAGAGGAAAGGCTATAAAAAGGTAAAGAAAGTGATAAATAAGTTTAAAAATGTTAATTGGAAATAAAGGGTTTACAAAATACAAAAAGCCTTTATAGGGTGAAAACATGCTAGGAAAACTTTGGGAAAAAAGAGTGGATTGGGAGGAAGAAGATTGGGAGGAAGAAGAGGAAGAAGAAGACTTTTATGAGGAAGAAGAGTTTGAATAACAGAGCATAAAACTAAATCTTATTTTTATTAAAATCTCTTTTAATTTTTCTTAAGATTTTTTCTTAGGATTTAAGTTTTTTAATATAGAACCTACAGAAATTATAGAATTCTTAAAAAAATTAAGAGAAAATGAGAAAGAAAATTAAGAGAAATAAGAAAAAATTTACTTATTTCTCCAACCCCTCAATCTCAACAACGTCCTCCAAAGTAAATAGAGTTTCCTCCTTGCTTTTTTGAAACTCCACCTTAGGAGATTTCTTTTTTCTTTTAGAATAGAGCTCTTTTAACCTCTTCCTTATAGAAGAAAGCTCTTCCTCAACCCTATTTATTTGCTCCTCTATTTTCTTAAGCTCTTTTTCAAGTACATTCTTCCTTTTTTTAGCATGCAAATAAGGCTTAAGTTTTGAGAGCTTTTGCTCAAGAGAAGCCACCTTTTTAACTAACTTTCTTTCTAAGTTTGGAGAAAGAGGTCTAGTGGAGATTTTATATTCTATCCTTCTAATCTCTTTTAGAATGTTCTTTGCTTCTTCTCCTTTATCCAGCTCAGCCAATTTACTTACTGCTTCATATTCAATAGATTTAAGCTTTCTATCTTTAGTGTATTTCTTTATCTCTTCAATTAGCTCCTTCTTTTTCTTCTCAAGTTCAACGATTTCCTCATTCAATGAAACATCATTCATGTTAATCACTTTTACTACTCACTATTTTTAAAAGCATAGGTTTAAAAAGATTAAACACAAAATAAAAAAGCCAATTTTAGAAGCAATGAGAGGTGAGCTTATGAGTTATGTAGATTTAGAATTAAAGGAAGAGGTCAAACAAAAGCTCCTCGAGCTTGTTAAAGCTGTTAGAGAGGCAAAGGGAAAAATAAGAAAGGGGGTTAATGAAGTAACAAAATCAGTAGAGAGAGGAAAAGCAAAACTAGTAATAATTGCTGAAGATGTAAATCCAGGAGAGGTTGTGATGCACCTCCCAAAGCTTTCCAAAGAAAAAGGAATTCCACACGCTTTTGTAAGTTCAAAAGAAGAATTGGGAAAAGCAGCAGGTTTAAAAGTAGCAACATCTAGTGTTGCAATAGAAGAGGCCAAAGAAGCTGAAACATTGTTAGGAGATGTGTTAAAGCTATTGCCTAAGGAAGGAGAAAAGAAAGAATAGAAGAGAAACTAAGAAAAGATAAAAAGGGAGGATTAAAATGGAGGAAGGATTTGCAGCGGAGATTGTAGAAATAAAAGGAAAAACAGGAGTTTATGGGGAGATCTACCAATGCTTGGTTAGAATACTGGAAGGGAAGGATAAGGGAAGAGTTATTCTTAGAAATGTGAAAGGGCCTGTAAGAGAAGGAATGATAATAATATTGAGAGAAACAGAAAGAGAGGCAAGAGAAATAAAGAGTAAGTAAGGTTATTAAACAAAGGAGGGAAAGGATGAAGTGCAGTTTTTGTGGTTATGAAATAAGTAAAGGAAAGGGGTTATTGTTTGTTAAAGCTAATGGAACTATCTACTCTTTTTGCTCTTCAAAATGCAAAAAGAATCTCTTAAAATTGAGAAGAAAGCCAAGAAAAATCAAGTGGACCTCAGAATACAGAAAGGAAAAAACTATAAAGAAAAAAGCCTCAAAAAGTTCAAAAACAACAAATAAGTAAAAACTGAAAAAATTTAAGGAAAAGAGGGAAAGGATGAGGTTTGAAAGAACATTAATTTTAATAAAGCCTGATGCAATGCAAAGAGGATTGGCTGGAGAAATAATAAAGAGAATAGAAAACAAGGGGCTAAAGATAGTTGGAATAAAAATGCTAAAGATGGATAAAAAGTTGGTTGAAGAACATTACAATAAATATAAGGAGAAGCCTTTTTTCCCTGTTTTAGAGAGGTTTATGAGTTCCACTCCTATAATCGCAATGGTTGTGGAGGGAATAGAGGCTATTTCAGTTGTTAGGAGAATGATAGGAAAAACAAACGGAAGAGAAGCAGAAAGTGGAACAATAAGAGGAGATTTCTCAATGAGTATAAGTAAAAACTTAATTCATGCAAGTGATTCAGAGGAGAATGCAAGAGAAGAAATAAACAGATTCTTCAAAGAAGAAGAGCTAATAAGTTGGAAGAGGATTGATGAGATAATATATTCAGAGGATGAATTAGAATAAAGAGTAAAGGGAAAAAATGATAATTCCAAAGGAAGAAATAATAAAGCTTGGGATAATAAAGGAATTTATTGGAGAGATACAATTCCAACCAGCTGGGGTGGATTTAACGCTTAATAAAGTTTTTGAGTTTAAAACAAAGCCAATAATAGATTTTGATAATAAAGAGAGGAAAATAAGTGAAGTAAAGGAAATTGAATTTGAGGAGTTTGTGGAATTAAAAGAAGGAGCATATAAAGTGTTGTTCAATGAAGTTGTAAACATTCCTAAAGATGTTGTAGGAATAGCTATGCCAAGAAGCTCATTGCTTAGGAGTGGGATAACTTTAGAGACAGCTGTTTGGGATCCGGGTTATTATGGTAGGAGTGAGGCTCTCCTAATAATACACAACCAAAATGGAGCAATATTTAAGAAAAATGCAAGAATAGCTCAGCTCTTTTTCATTAGATTAGAAAAAGAAACTGAAGAGTATAGCGGGGTTTATAAAGGAGAAAACATAATATAGGGCTATCAAACTCTCTTTCAAGCTTCTTTCAAGATCTTTCCATCTTTTTCTTAAATTCTTCATACATAGTTAAATCTTTAGGAGAAATAGAAGGATTAAAGTTTTTAACAAATTCTAAAACCTCTTCAGTTGTGAGGTTTCTTTTAATTCCTTTTACCTCATCTTTCAATAACCTATACTTTAAAGAAGAGCAAATTTGCTCAATATCTGCTGGAGAAAGAAGCTTTAAGCTAGCAATCTTATCCAAATCCAATCCTTTTGCAAACTCCCCTAAATAATGTTTGAAGAGAGCCTTTCTAACTTCTTTTGAAGGAGGACCAACATAAACTATTTTATCAAACCTTCCTGGCCTTAATAAAGCACTATCCAAATCAAATGGCCTATTTGTAGCTCCAACTATAAGCACTCCTTTCAACTTATCCATTTCTTGAAGGAGTTGTCCAAGCAGTTCTGGCCTTAGAGCTCTTGAAGGGAATAAAGTATCTATCTCATCAATAAAAACTAAGGAAGGAGAATTCTCTTTAGCACTGTTTAGGGTGTCCTTCAACCTCTCCAAAGCTTTTGAATAACCCTCTCCAAGCAATTCAGAACCTCTAACCTCATAAAGAGGAACCCCAAACTCTCCTGAAGCAGCCCTAATAAGGAAGCTCTTTCCAGTTCCAGGAGGGCCAAAGAGGAGGATTCCTTTTGTTGGCCTAACTTTGTATCTCTCTACCAAAGAGCTATGTTTTAGAGGAATCTCTATAGCTTCTCTAAGCAATTCCTTTTCTCTCTCCATATCAACTACGTCTTTAAAGCTAAGCTTCGCTTTTTTCTCAACCTTTTTCCCTCTTCTCTCAAAATCAAGCTTGAACCTCTCATACTCTTCCAATTGAGAAAGGGAAGTAGATGGTTTAAACCTCTCCAACACTTCTAAAAAATCCTTCATTGTTATTGGAAGAACCTTTCCAAGTTTACTTGCTTTTTTTGCAACTCTTAGCTTTACTTCTTTAACTAAAGAGGCTATATCTGCTCCACTAAACCTTTCCGTTCTCTTAGCCAACTCATCAAAATCAATATCCTTAATTGCAAGACCTTTTGTATGAACCTTAAATATCTCCTTTCTCTCTTCTTTAGTTGGTAGCCTCATATAAATTATTTTGTCTATCCTTCCCGGCCTTAACAAAGCAGGATCCAACAAATTAGGAACATTTGTGCTAGCAACAAATATTATTCTATCATTAGGATCAAACCCATCCAATTCCTGAAGTAAGGTGGAAAGAACTCTTTGAGAAACATCGTCTTGAACCTTTTTTCTATCTTTTGCTATAGCATCAACCTCATCAAAAAATATTATGCAAGGGGCATTTTTTCTAGCTAACTTAAAAACTTCAGAAATGTTTCTCTCTGTTTCTCCATAAAAATGGCTCAAAAGCTCAGAGGTTTTTACATAAAAGAAAGGATAATCTATTTCCTTAGCCAAAGCCCTCATTAACATTGTCTTTCCAGTTCCAGGAGGGCCAAAGAGGAGGATTCCTTTTGTTGGCTTTAGTTTATAGGCATAAGCAACCTCAGGATTTTTTAAAGGAACTAGTATGGAGTCTTTTAACTCCTCCTTAACATCCTCATACCCTCCAAAATCCTCCAAACCTTTTTCTGCCCCTCCTAAAGTCAATTCCTTTAATCCAAACTTAGAAAAGCTCTTCTCTTGTTCCTTTTTTCTCAAGACCAATTCTCTACTAAACTTAAATCCTTGCCATTCTAAAACAAGCATCGCAAAGCTTGAAAAAGCACAAGAAACTAACAAAAGCAAAACAACTTCTCCAAACCCATAAATACCATAGTATGAGATAGGTAAAATAAACAATGCTAAAGATGAGAGAGTGTTACTAAATCTATTTTTTCTCAAATAAAAAGACAGAACTGAGATTGAATAACCAACAACAGAATAAGAAATTATCAGAGGAACTAAAGGAGTAGTGAATACCAAATCAACGCTTCTTCCAATGATATTTTCTAGCACATACCTCAAAGAAAGATAAGCCCTAAAGTTAAGAGCATTTTCAACAGCAACTCCAAAATCCTCAAAAAAATTGCTAGGAGAAGAAAGCTCAAACAACGGCTTTCCTATAGAGGGAAAGAGAGGGGTTGAAAATCCAATAAGGGAAGAGAACAAAGAGATAAAATATACTGAAAACACTGAAAATGCTATTGCTTTCTTTGATCCTAAGTAAAGGTAAGAAATTAAGAGGGGGAAAACTACTAAAAAGGAAATAGAATAAAATAATGAGGAAATTGGAAAGAATATTATTGCAAACAAGAACAAAACTAACTCTATATTATCCCATAAAATAAAAAGTAGAGGAGAAAGCAAAACTAAATAGAATAAAAAAAACTCAGTGCTCTGGAAAGAAAAGGAAAGAGAAAGCAAACCCAACAAAAGGAAAGAAGCAATTTGGGGCTTTGTTTTATAGGAAACATAAGCACAAAAACCAGCCAACAAAAATGCTAAAGGAATGGGATAAAAAGGAAAAGCTGTGAGCATAACAAAAGAGCTAAAAAATATCAATAAAGCTTTAACCAGCCTATCATCTCTAACAAACAAATTTAAGTATGCTTTGACAGTCAATTGGGAGAGAGTTGTCATTATTAAGGAAGTGCACAAAACTATTTTAAACTTTTTAGCACATCCCAAGCTTGTGAATAACTCAATTAAAAAAAGTGGTTATGAAGAATTAATATTGAAAATAAGAGATTCTATAAAGAAAAGAGAAAGGAAAGTAAAAGAGAGGATGAAAGAGTTTGAAGAAATAGGAAAGGATGAGAAAAAAATATTTTTAGAGCTTTGCTTTTGTCTTCTCACAGCAAATTATAGTGCTGAAGGAGGGATTAAAATTCAAAACAAGATAGGGGAAAGATTTTTTTATTTGAGTGAAGAAGAGCTAAAAAAAGAATTAAAATCCCTTGGTTATAGGTTTCCAAATAAAAGGGCTGAATATATAATAAAAGCAAGAGAAAGTTGGGATGAGATAAAAGAGATTATAAGAGACATGAATAAAGAAAAAAACAATAAGAGTAGAGAGGAAATAGAAAAAGAAATTAGAGAGGAATTGGTAAAAAGAGTGAAAGGACTGGGATTAAAAGAGAGTAGCCATTTCTTAAGAAACATTGGGTGTAAAAATTTAGCTATTCTTGATTATCACGTTATAAATGTTCTAGCTAATCACAATATAATAGAAAAACCAAAAAACCTTAACAAAACAAAATACCTGCTTATTGAAAAAAAACTAAAAGAGATTGCAGAAGAGCTTGGAGTTTGTTTAGGAGAGCTAGACCTCTATATATGGAGCATTGAAACAAACAAAGTTCTTAAGTAAAATTAATAAAGGTAAAAATCCACTGGGTGTGTTGAAACTAGTTAACACAAATTATTTATATTATTTCAATTAATTATTAGGTTGGAAAATAAAACAAAATCAAAAATAAAAAATAGAAATAAAACACAAATAATAATTTTTAGGCTTAAGCTTAAAAAAGATGAAAAGAGGAAGTGAAGGAAATGAAAGCAGAATATGAATTAATAATAAGAGATGAAAGGTATGGATTAGAGGCTTTTTTAGTAATTCACAATACAGCAAGAGGAGTTGGAAAAGGAGGAATAAGATTTGTTAATGACATAAGCTTAGAGGAAGTAAGGATTTTGGCAGAAGTAATGACTTGGAAAAATGCATTGGCAAATCTTCCTTTGGGAGGAGCCAAAGCAGGAATAAAAAACAACGGAAAGAGTAAGTCCATTTTAGTTAGAAGGTTTGCTAGAAAGCTTAAATACATATTAGGGAAAATGTATGTTGCTGGGCCTGATATGTATATGGGGGAAAAGGAAATGGCAATAATAGCTGATGAGGCAGGAATGGGAAGCGCTACAGGAAAACCAGAAAGCTTGGGAGGGCTACCTCATGAATTAGGAAGTACTGGTTTTGGAGTTGCAATAGTAACAAAAGAACTGCTTAATGAGTTTGATGGAATAGAGGGAAAAAGAGTTGCAATAGAAGGATTTGGAAATGTTGGTACTTTTACATTTAAATTTTTAGAAAAGTTTGGAGCAAAAATAGTGGCTGTTTCTGATTCTAAAGGAACTATTTATAATGAAGAAGGAATAAGTTATGAAGAGCTATATAAAATAAAAAAGGAAAGAGGAAGCGTGATTTATCATAAAGGAAAGGTTTTGGAAAGCTCAAAAATATTTGAGCTGGATGTTGATGTTTTGATCCCAGGAGCAAGGCCTAATGTTATAAATGAAAGTAATTGGGAAAGAGTTAAAGCAAAATACATTGTTGAAGCTTCTAACAGTCCAATTAAAGAAGAAATAGAGGAAAAGCTAGCAAAAAAAGGAAAAATAATAGTTCCAGACATATTAGCAAATGCTGGAGGAGTTATAAGCTCATACGCAGAAATGAGAGGGCTTACAAAAGAAGAGATGTTTAGGTTGGTAGAATATAAATTAAAAGAAAGCTTAAAATCATCTATCCAAGATTTTAAAAATAATTTAAGAAAAAATGCCATGGAGATAGCTAAGGAAAGAGTTAGAGATGCTGAAGAAAAAAGGTCTTCATGAAAGGAGGGATATCATGGAGAAAAAAATGAAAGAAAAACACAACCACCATTCTCACTCCCCTAATTCCTCTAAAGGAGGGCATAGCCACCATGATCATCATAAGCACATGATGGAAGATTTTAAGAAAAGATTTATTGTTTCTACTCTCTTAACTATACCTATCCTATTAATCTCTCCAGGTTTTATGGAAATAATTGGATTAAAAGCAATATATGAGAACACCCTACTCCTAATAATATTGAGTAGTGCAGTTTACTTTTATGGAGGAAAACCATTCTTGGAGGGCTCTATAAAAGAGCTTAAGAAAAAATCCCCCGGAATGATGACGCTAATTGCATTAGCTATAACAACCTCCTACCTTTATAGCATAGCTGTATCTCTTGGATTAGAAGGAAAAACATTTTTTTGGGAACTAACAACCCTTATCTCTATCATGCTCCTAGGTCATTGGATAGAGATGAAATCAGTGTTAGGAGCTTCAAAAGCCCTGGAAGAGCTTGTTAAATTACTTCCTTCTAAAGCACATTTAATAAAGGGAGGGAAAATAATTGATGTTCCTATAGAGAAGTTAAAAGTAGGGGATGTGGTTTTAGTTAAAGCAGGGGAAAAAATACCTGCTGATGGAAGAGTTGTTAAAGGAGAAACATATGTTAATGAATCACTCCTTACGGGGGAAAGCAAACCCGTGAAAAAAGCTAAAGGAGATGAGGTTATAGGAGGATCTATAAATGGAATTGGTGTTATTGAAGTTGAAATAACAAAGGTTGGAAAAGATTCCTTCCTCTCCCAAGTAATAGAGATGGTTAAAAGGGCTCAGGAAACAAAATCAAGAACCCAAGATTTAGCAAATAAAGCTGCTTTTATATTGACAATAATAGCAATAACTTCCAGTCTAATAACTTTTATAGCTTGGAGGTTCTTTTTAAACCAAACAACCACATTTGCTTTGGAGAGGGCAGTAACACTAATGGTAATAACTTGTCCTCATGCCTTAGGATTAGCAATACCACTAGTTGTTGCAATATCCACTTCTTTAAGCGCTAGAAAAGGAATACTTATAAGAAACAGGCTTGCTTTTGAGAATGCAAAGGACTTAGAATACATTTTATTTGATAAAACAGGAACACTAACAGAAGGAGAATTTAAGGTTAGTGATGTTGTAGAGTTGGGAAATATTAAGAGAGAAGAGATATTAAAAATAGCTTCTTCTATTGAGAAAAAATCTGAACACCCTATAGGAAAAGCAATTGCTCAATATAAGGGAAACTTAAAGGTAGTTGATTTCAAGGTTATTCCCGGAAAGGGAGTGAAGGCAAAAGTTAATGGAAAAGAAGTTGAAATAGCTAGTAAAAATTATTTTGAAGAGGAAGGGATTAAAGTAAAGAATAAAAAAGTTGAAGAGCTTTTCAAGCAAGGAAAAACAGTTGTGTTAATGGCTATTCAAGGAAAGCTAGTTGGAGCAATAGCTCTCTCAGATAAGATAAAGGAGGATGCAAGAGAAAGCATCAAAAAACTAAAGGAAATGGGAATAAAATGTATAATGTTAACCGGAGATAATGAAAAAGTTGCAAGATATGTTGCAAATGAGCTGGGAATTGAATATTATGCAGAACTTCTTCCCCAAGAAAAACTAAAGAAGATAGAGGAATTCCAAAAGAAAGCTAAAGGAAAAGTTGCCATGGTGGGGGATGGAATTAATGATGCTCCTGCTCTCGCCAAAGCAGATGTTGGAATTGCTATAGGAGCAGGAACAAACGTAGCAATAGAGAGCGGAGACATAATCCTAGTGAGGAATAATTTAAGAGGGATAGTTGAGTTAATAAAGATAGCTAAATCCACCTACAGAAAAATGATTGAAAACTTGGCTTGGGCAACGGGATATAATGTGATTGCTATACCATTAGCTGGAGGAGTTCTTTATTATCAAGGAATCCTACTCTCTCCTGCTATAGCAGCATTATTAATGTCTTTGAGTACAGTAATAGTAGCAATAAATGCACAGCTATTGAAAAGAGAGGGTTAGGTAAGTGAATTGAAAAGAAAATTAGATTGGTTAAAGAAATTCACTAACATGAGAGCTTTTTATTTTTTGCTTTATCTCCATTTAACTCCTCAAAAAATAGATAATTCTCACATCTTATTAGCAATGAACTCTCTCCAATCTCATAAACTATCTTAGGGCAGAGATCAAAAACATTTAGACAATTCTCTCCAAAATAAATTCTATTCTCTGATTTAAAGAAAGGCTTCCAACCAGAGTCCTCCAAATAATACCTAACATAGGAGGACAAATTATAAAAAAGAGAAGAATTTAAAGAATAATCCAAGCTTTCCAAAGGCCTTAAAGGCTTTATCTCTCTTATAAAAACAAATTGATATCCAACCAACTTTGTTTTATTATAAAATAAGGGAGTCATGATAACTTTTCTCTCTACATAAACATCAAATCTCTTTTCCAAAGAACTTTCAAGATTTTTCAAGAACACAGAGTTTGGTGGATAGGAAGGAGAAAAATAGCTCTCAAAAGAGTCAATCCCTTTTTCAACGATCTCAATATCATTATTAATACATCCTTGAAGTATAAGTAAGCTTAAGAAAGGTAGGAAAACTCCAAATATAAATTTAAAATTAAATTTAAATAGCATATTAATCTGTTATATTAAGTAAACAAAAATGTTAAAAATATATTTTCGCCCCCACCGGGATTTGAACCCGGATCACAGCCTCCGCAGGGCTGCATTCTATCCTTTAAACTATGGGGGCTTAGCAAACAATGAAATCAAAATAAACAAAATTAATAAATTAAAATTAAATTGAAAAAAGTTTAAAATAAGAACAATTAAATATATAAAATTCTGCGGGTTAATCTCTAACTCTCCTTCCTTTAATCTTATTTATCTTTTTGTTAAGGCCTGATAAGAGGAGGAGATGTTGGCTTTCAAGCTCATCCATTACTTCTCTTATATTGCTGCCCATCCTTTCTATACTATTACTTATATTATCTAGCATACGCTTCAATAATTTCTCATAGTCCTCTCTAAGAGTGGAGACCACAAAAGAGATAAATTCCCTAGTTGGTTCTACATTGAACTCTTTTATATAATTTAAGATTGCTGAATTAATAAAGTCAAGGTTGATCTCTTTTAAATGAAAAGCTAAAGTATGAAGATCATTCCAATAAGTCCTTAAATTCTCGTCAAAATAAATATGGGCTTTGTTAATAAGATCAAGGTATTTCTCCCTCCTCTCCTTATTATTTAAAACCAAAGGATAAATACCTCTAGAAACTAAAGCTGCATTATAAAGAGTCCTGCCACTCCTTCCATTTCCATCCAAAAAAGGATGGAAAAACTGAACATGTAAAAACCTAACTGTTTCAATTGAAAAGAAAACGGATATATCTTCTTTATACAGTTCTAAACAAGGATTTACTGAGAAAAAATTGAACAAAGTATTACACAAAGTCCAAGCATTGCTCATTCCTGTCAAATTTGCGTTTTTTCCTCTAATTATTACTGAGGGTTCTCCAATCTTTTCCCTTATTAATGAGGAAGAACTTTGGGCTTTATGAATTTCAAGAAACACCTCCAAATCATTTATAACAGGAGGCCTATTCTTCAACTCCTTTACTTTCTCTGAAAATTTTCCTCTTAATTTTTTAACTCTCTCTCCAACAACTTTTTCTCTTTCAAGTTTAATGGAATGAACTTCTCCCTCCTTTGCCTTATCCAACAGCATTTTATGCCAACTCTCAACCAACTCTTTCCTAACAGTTTGGGCACAAATACAACCTATTTCTGAACATCCATTAAATTTAGTAAATTTAGAAATCCTATTAAGGAAAAGTATGTCCTCTTCTTTTAAAAAAGAAGCAAAGATACTCCTATACTTTTCTTTTATATCTTTTCCTTTTCCATGAACAAAAGGAGTTTTTTTGTAAAACCTCTTTCTAACATTATCATAATAGCTCAAGTACTTATAATCAAGCTCACTTTCTTTACTCATAAACTTATTCATAAAACAATAAGTGTTAAAAATAATTTAAAAATGTGTGTGAAAATTTAATTAAAAGCACGCTGGGGGTGGGATTCGAACCCACGAACCCATACGGGAAGTGGTTTAGCAGACCACCGCCTTAACCACTTGGCTACCCCAGCAGAATTCCTTAAGCTTAAGTTTAAATAGAAGCTAGAAATATTTTTAAACTAAATTTATTACCTCTTGGGTTTTGCACTCGCACTCTTTATTTTAACCACAGGAGATTTTAAAACATTTAAATTGGGAATACTAACCAAATCCCCATTATCTAGCTCAATTATTGTTGACCTCAAATTTATATCAACAACCCTTCCCTCATAAGCCCCTATCTTTATTCTTTCATTTATCTTATAAGTTCCATCAAACCCTATTATTAAAGCTCCAAAAAAGTTTTTTATTATTTCTTGAGAGGCCATAGCCAAAGCTAACCCTCCAACTCCTAAACCAACAATAAAGGCAGAGATATCATAACCAAACTCATAGAGGGCATAAATTATAACTATTAGATGAAATATTATGTTAGAGCTATTCTTAATTATATGAAGTAAAACATCATCAATGTTTGTTTCTGTCTTTTTTGAATACTCCTTCAAAAAATTATAGAGGTAAAAATCAAACAAGTTCAACAAAATCCTAAGGAAAAAATAAATTAAGAGAATAGAGAGAAACTTTTTCACAACAACTATAAAGGAAGGGTAATCAAACAACTCTATAGAGATAAAAAGAGCTAAAGCAACAAAAAATAAATAAAATGAAGTTCTCCCTCTCTTAAAAACCTCTTTATCTTTAAAAAAGGGAAATCGTTTGAAGCTTAACAAAATAATCAAAAACTTTGCAAATAAAAGAGATAAAACAACTAGAATAACAGTAGGTAATAAATATTCAGGGATGTCGCTAATTAAAGAGAACATAAATAATAAGTTGGTTTTAAACTTTTAAAATTTCACCCTAAAGTCTTGAATGGTCTTGAATAACTAAAAATCCTAGACTAGAGCTTTTTTTACTTCCTCAAAACTCTTGTCACAAAGGAGTAGCTTTTTTCTACTCTTTAATCCTCTAATGATTTTGCAATTTATCCCTTTTTCTTTGAAAAGCTTTACTATAAGCTGGTTAATCTTCCCTTTTTTAGGCTCTTCAGGAACCTTTATCTTTATTAAATCACCCTCAACTAAAACCTCAAAATTCCTTGCTTTAGGAACAACATGAATTTTTATTTCCATCTTATCTTAAACCTTAACTGCCCTATAAATTTTAAATTTTTAAACTTTGGAAAGCTAAGGCTAAGGGCTTAAGGAAAAATAAAGCCTTTTATTATCCTTACCTTTATTCTTAAGCTTAACTAATTTTATCTCTCCAATTTCCTTTGTGTTTTTTACATGTGTCCCTCCATCAGCCTGCTTATCTACTCCAACAATCTCAACTATCCTCAGATAATCTAAAGAAGGGGGGAATGCTTTTGCTAGCTTCACCACTTCTTTATCCTTTAAAGCTTCCTCCCTTTTTAACCAATAAACTTTAACCTCCTTTCCTTCTTTAATTAAAGAATTAGCTTTTTCAATTGCCTTCTCAACTAATTCCCTACTAAAATTTGGTAAATTAAAATCAAATCTAGAGGATTCAACATCCAATTGATTCCCAGTTATCTTTGCATTATAGTCCTTAAAAAATACTGAAGCTAAAACATGGGCTGCAGTATGCATCCTCATTAGCTTATATCTCCTATTCCATTCTATCCTACAAACAACTTTATCTCCTACTTCAAGATCAAATTCTCCATCAATAAAATGAAAAACTCCTCCTTCTCTTTTTTCAACATTAACAACTCTAAAAGCATTTCCATTCTTATAAATCTCTCCAACATCAGAGGGCTGGCCCCCTCCCTTAGGATAAAAAACTGTTTTATCAAGAACAACATAATTTTCTCCTTTCTTAACAACTTCAGCTTCTGTCTCTTTCAAATAAGAGTCCTCTAAGCATAAGAGTGTTGTTGAAAAACTCTTCATAAATCACTAAAAAAATTGCAAAGGTTTTTAAACTTAATAAATCAATATAAACCAATAATCAAAGAGGGTGAAAGAGATGGGACTATTTGATAAACTTTTTGGAGGAAGTGGAGGAAAAGAGGATGTTGATATAGAAGAATACCTAAGAGAGGAAGAGTTTGGTGAAGGAGATGCAATAACACCTCCAGCAGATGCATATGTAAAAAAAATAGAATTAAAAAATGAGGGAGATGCTGAAGGGGCATTAAGAGAGGTATTTAACAACAAAAACATAATAATACTGAACACAAAGCACTTAAGGCATCAACCAAATAGATTAAAGTCAATACTCTCAAAAATTAAAACAGTTGTTGTTAAAAAAGGAGGGGACATTGCAGCAATATCCCACGAACTTGTAATCATTACACCTGAAAAAATAAGAATTGTTAAAACAAAAAAATAACTCTTCACTTCAGTTTCTTTTGCTTTCTAATTGTTTAAATAAATAACTTTTACTTTTATACTAATTTTTTTGAAAAAACAAAACAAAAAACCTATAAAGTGACAGAAATGAAGTTTGAGATAATATTTCTAGGAACTTCCGCAGGAGTTCCTTCTCCAACAAGGAGTATGCCTTGCTTAGGAATAAAAGTTAATGGAGAATTATTGCTATTTGATGTTGGTGAGTGTTGTCAAAGGAATATGATGAAGTATAAGGTAGGGTATGGAAGTGTTAGAAACATTTTTATAAGCCATCTTCACTTAGACCATTTTTTAGGAATATTTGGGTTAATAGAAACTCTTAGAATGACTGTAGATCCAGAACAACTAAACATATTTGCTCCTGCTGGCTTTAGAAACCTCTTAATAAATGATTGGGAATTCTTAAGAATAAAAAGAATAAAGCAAGGATTACTTTATAAAAACAAAGATGTAAGTGTAATAGCATTCAAAACAAAGCATACAGAAAAATCTTATGGGTTTGTTATAGAAGAAGAGGATAGAATAAAGTTCATAAAGGAAAAAGCAGAAAAGTTGGGAGTTAAAGGGCCTTTATACTCTCTAATAAAAGAAAAGGGGGAAATAGAAGTTGAAGGAAAAAAAGTAAGCTTAGGAGAAATAAGCTATAAGGTTAAGGGAAGAAAAATAGTCTACACAAGTGATACTATGTATAGTGAAAACACAATAAAATTTGCAAAAGATGCAGATGTCCTTATTCATGAAGCAACATTTTCAAAAGAATTAAAGGAGCAAGCAAAAGAAACTAAACACTCCACAACAGAAGATGCAGCAAAAATAGCCAAAAAAGCAAACGTAAAGTGCTTAATCCTTAACCACATAAGTGCTAGGTATAAGGAGGAAGAGCTAAGAGAACTTGAAAAAGAAGCTAAAGAAATTTTTGAAGGAAAAGTGCTAATAGCTTATGATGGAATGAGAATTAGATTATAAATTAGCTTTTATTATTTCTAGCGCTACCTTCAATGATTTTCATAACTCTATTATAAGTTTTTTGGATCTTTTCCCAATGCCTACCTTTCCAAAAGCTCTTTTTACAAGAACTGCAAAAATAGAATTTTTTTACAAATTTTCTAACTTTAGGAGGAACGTCTGGAGGAGAATAACTCACAACTATTAGTTTATCTCCACAAATTGGGCAAAGAGAAGGGTTAAGAGAATAGGAGATTCCCAAAGAAATTGACAAAAAGGCCAATTCTCTCTCCAAAGAAGAAGGTTTCAAAAAAACACAATTTCTTCTCAAAGAAAGACAAAGTTTTTTATCAGAAGTTATTAAAACTCCATCATTATTTCTTACTAAATTAATTATCTCCTTATCCTTAAAACCCTTTAAATAAAAATTACTAACTCCAAATATCCTCAACCATCTTGAAATATTTCTAAACATCTCGTCAACAAAAATTTTCATGGGGAAATTAAACCAATATTATTTTTACATAAACATTGTCAGGAACCTTTATCCTCAACAATTGCCTTAAGCTCTTATTATCTCCAATAACCTCTATTATTCTCCTAGAAATCCTCTTTTGCCATCTTTCATAGGTTTCACTTCCATCTCCACAAGGAGTCCTCCTAGTAGTTATAGTTAATTTTTTAGTAGGTAAGGGAATAGGGCCCTTAACTTTCATATTCAAAACTTTAGTCATTGCCTTTATTTGACTGATAACAAAGTTTAGATTTTCTTTATCATCAGATTCAAGCCTTATTCTTGCTCTTGCTTGTGCCATTTTAAAACCTCCTAAAAACTAAAAAATAACTAAAAAATCAAAAAACTAAATTTACTTTTTCTCCTTAACTTCTAAAACAACTCC
Source organism: Microcaldota archaeon (assembly GCA_015523325.1). Lineage (GTDB taxonomy): Archaea > Micrarchaeota > Micrarchaeia > Anstonellales > J096 > WAKO01. Next base: position 23,901 of record WAKO01000012.1, read on the forward strand.
AGCAGCTACTGTTTGTCCCATATCTCTAACAGCAAACCTTCCTAAAGCTGGGGTGTCTTGGAACTTCTCAACAACAACATTCTTTAATGGCTTTATTCTAACCACTCCAATATCTCCTGTTTTTAAGAAATCAACCTTTCCTAAGCTTTGTCCTGTTTTTCTGTCCTTTTTATCCACTATTTCAACTATTTGAGCTGGGAATTGAGAAGTTGCAATGTGGAATACTGGTGTGTAACCAACGCTTATTGCTGTTGGATGGTTTATAACTACTATTTGAGCTGTGAACTCCTCTGCAACCTTTGGAGGGTTATCTACAGCCCCTGCAACATAACCTCTTCTAACCTCTTTTTTCTCAACACCCTTTATGTTAAATCCAATGTTATCTCCTGGAAGTGCTTCTTCTATTTCTTGGTGGTGGGTTTCAATTTTCTTTACTTCTGCAGTTTTATTTAAAGGCATTATTACTACCTTCTCTCCTTTTCTCAACTTTCCTGTCTCAACCTTTCCTACAGCAACCAATCCATGTCCAGTAACATTATAAACGTCTTGGATTGGAATTCTCAAAGGCTTATCAACAGGTTTTGGAGGAACAACAAGCTTATCTAAAGCCTCAAACAATGTAGGGCCATTATACCAAGGTGTTTTGTCACTCTTCTTTACTAGATTATCTCCAAAGTAGGAAGAAGCTGGAATTATTGGAATCTTAGAAACGTCATAACCTATTGACTTTAGAAGGTTTGTTACTTCTTCCTTAACCTCATTATACCTCTTTTCATCATAATTAATAGCATCCATCTTTGAGATTAAAACAATTAATTGGTTTATCCCCAATACCTTTGCTAAGAAAGCGTGTTCTTTTGTTTGTGGTTGAACCCCATCTTTTCCTGAAACAACTAAAACTGCTGCATCTGCTTGAGAAGCTCCAGTAATCATGTTCTTAACAAAGTCTCTGTGTCCAGGAGCATCAATTATTGTGAAAAAGTATTTATCTGTTTCAAAATCTTGGTGAGCAACATCAATAGTTACTCCTCTCTCTCTTTCTTCCTTTAACCTATCCATAACAAAAGCAAACTCAAAAGTTGCTTTTCCTAGCTTTTCAGCTTCTTCTTTCAACTTCTTTATTGTTTGCTCTGGAATCTTTCCAGACTCATACAAAATCCTTCCAACTGTAGTACTCTTCCCAGCGTCTACGTGGCCTATAAAAACAATGTTCAAGTGCTCTTTCTTTGCCATAATCTAACACCTCCTCTAGCATAGAGCTTAGAAAACTTACTTATTTATAACTGATAAAAACATTTAAAAGCGTTTTGAAAAGCTAACGTAGCAATTTGCGAAAATTCCACACATATATACTCAATTTATAATGTAATACATAAACATTATTAAATTAGAGAATTAAAAGAGCAAATATGCATGGAACAAAAAAGTTAGAGTTTGGCACAGCTGGAGTGAGGGCACTCTACTACGAACTAACTCCAAAAGAAGCTTATGAAATAACTCTTAAAATAGCTAACAATTATGGAGATAAAGTTGTTATAGGAAGAGATGCTAGGAATAATGGAAGGGCTTTGCTAAATGCTGTTGAGAGCGCCCTCCTCTACTTAGGAAAAAGTGTAACAAACCTATCTATAACTCCCACCCCTACTCTTCAGTATTATCTAGAAAAGCATGGTTTCTCTCTAGGAATTGTAGTCACAGCTTCTCACAATCCAAAGGAGTGGAATGGCCTAAAGTTCTTCAACGAAGAGAATATAGGAGTAATGAAAGAGGAAGGCAATGAACTACTTAGTAAAAACCAAAAAATAGAGCTAAACCCAACCAATAATGTTGAGTTTGTTAATGCGAATAGGGAGCATGCAAAAGCCCTCTCAAAATATGAGGTGGATGCAGAATTCTTGGAGGAAGTAGCAGTTGATTATGGAAATGGAGTTGCAAAGCTAGTTTTTGGAGAGGCCTTAGATTTAATAGGGGCTAAAAGAAGAGAAATAAACGAAATTGTGGATGGAAACTTCCCCTCCCGCCCTTCAGAACCAACAAAAGAAAACCTATCCTCCTTAATAAACTACATAAAAGAATACGGACTCAAAATGGGGATAGCTTTTGATGGAGATGGAGATAGAGTTGTTTTTGTTGATGAAAAAGGAGGTTTTGTGGATGGAAATAAGTCTTTTGCAATAATAGCGAAATATCTATTAGAAAAAGAAAAAAGTAAAGAAGAGAAAGCAAAAACTGTTATCTCAACAGTTGCAAGTGGAAGGGTTGTGGATGATGTTGTTAAAGAGAAAGGAGGAATAATAAAGCATGTTAAAGTTGGAACAGCGTATATTGCAAAAGAGGTAAAGAAAGAAAAAGCACTATTAGGAGGAGAAGAAGCAGGAGGAGTTATTTATCCAAAAGAGCATTTAGGGAAGGATGGAATGCTTACAGCATTTCTAATGCTTGAAATAATAAAAAAGAAAAATAGGCTCTTAAGCTCACTAACAAATGAGCTTCCAAAGTATTTCTCTTACAAAGGTAAAGTTCCAATTCAAAAAGAAAAGAAAAAGTTATTCATGAAGAGATTTAGAGAGTTTATAAAAGCACAAGGATATGATAGAATAAACGAAATTGATGGGATAAGAGTGGATGAGAAGGAATTCTGGTTCATAGTTAGACCAAGCGGAACAGAGCATTACATTAGATATTTTATAGAAGCTAAAACACCAGAAAAAGTTGAGGAAATAAAGGAAAAGCTAGAAAAAGAAATAAGAGAGGTAATTAAAAATGTTTAGCTAAATCTCTCTATAGAGGAATAATATAGGAGGGTTATCATGAAGGTAAAAAAAGCTCCAATTCTAAGTAAGGAAGAAAAGCTCAGTAAGGCAATAGCTCAGTTGTTGAAAGGAGAAGAAACTGTAATTATAGTTGATGGAGAAAGCTATTATGGAATAATAGATGATAAAAACATAAGGCTAGGGTTAAAAAATCCAGATAAAGTAAAGTGCTCAAGTTCAGCAATAAAAGCCCCTTCAATAAAAAGAAAAGAACTTGAAGAACCATTAAAGATTGCAGGAAAGTTCTTGAGTGGGCATTTCAATGCACTCCCAGTTATTGAAGATAAAAAACCAAACAAACCTTTGGGGGTGGTTACAAGAACAGCTCTACTTGGAGAATTGCTAAGGAGGGGGCTAATACCAAAAGTATCTTGTTATGCGGTAATGGCAACACCAATTTATAGCATAGAAGGAGAAGAAACACTAGGGAGATTAAAGAGGCTAATGAAAGAGCTAAAGGTTCATAAATTTGTTGTAACAGAAAACAAAAAAATAATGGGAATTATCTCAACAACAGATTTACTTATGTTTATGGAAAAACCAAAGAAAAGAGATAGCTTACAACTAATAACTTCTGTAAAAAATCAAGATGAATTAAAAATAAAACAGTTTGTAAGAGAAGAGTTTTTGATTGTAAATGATAGAGAACTGCTTACAGGTGTTGTAGAAAAGATGGCTAAAGAAAACAGTCCTCATGCAATAGTAGTAAATAATTATGGAAATCCTATAGGAATAATAAGCTCTCTAGATATATTCAAGCTTGTGCTAAAGATAACTTCTCCAAGACCAACTTTAGTAATAAGTGGGATTGAAGGAGATGACCTAATATTATATGAAGACATAAAAGAAGCTATAGAGAAAGAGCTCTTAAAGATATCAAAATTTGTTTATGTTAGAGAACCAACTCTTAGGGTAAAGAAGAGAAAAACACACTATGAGATTTATTTTGGAGTTGAGCTAGAGGATGAAATATTTCATATAAAAGAGGATTCTCACACGTTAGAGGAGGCCATAAGAAAGCTCATAAAACATATTCAAAAACTTGCTACAAAAGCAAAGGATATCCACAAAAGCCATAAAACTACTAGTGAGGAATACTAAGCCAAGCAGAAGTAATAAAAAATAAACAAAAAATTCTAAATACAATAATCAGCTATTTCTTATTTTCTATTTTTTCTTTTTCATTTTCCAACCTTAAAATACAAAAGCTAAAAAATACTATGAAGAACAGAATCAAGCTAAATGAATTCTAAAAAGAAAAAACGCCTATGTATTAACTAAAAAATAAGATATTCTAATATCACTTGGTATTAAAAATAACCTTAAAAAGTTAAAAAGAAGATTTAATAATCCTCAATTTGGCTTTTGTTTATCTCCTATACTGCTTTGAAAATGAAACTTGTTAAAATAACATAAATTACAGCAGAAGCAACCATAATCACAACAACATACACTAAATTACAATCTAACCCAATTATTTCACACCTTTCTTCTTGCTCTTGTTCTAATTCCCCTTTTTCCTCTTGTAAAGGTTTTCCTTCTTTATCAACTTCTGTCTCCTCAACCTTCTTCTCCTCACCTCTATCTATAACTTGCCTCTCTCCTTTATCTTCTCCCACTTTACCTTCTTTATCAGCTTTCTCTCCTTGTTCTCTTTCTGGCTCTTCTGGTTTTATAGTATCATTATTTAATACTGTATCATTAACCCCAACTTCCTTCATACACATAGATAGTTCTAAATCAAGAGAACCTGATTTATAATCTGAATGATAAGCTAAAACAGTGTAAATCCCTTCTCCATTTATTTGGAATGAAACCTCTCCATTTGAGTTTGTGTATTTGGTTGAAAGTATGTTTAATCCTTGCATTAGTATTACTTTCACATTTTCTAATGGTTGTGTTCCTTGTGATGCCTCAACAACTAGTAGATCTCCTGGGCATATGTAATTATAGGAAAGGCTTATGGATTTTTTGGAAGGTTTATCATCTTCTTGAGGAGGAATATTTGTAACAATATTTGTAACATTGAAGGTTGTTTGGGTTGTTGAGTATAATCCTAAGGAGTCATTTGCAAAGTAATCTAATGTATAAACTCCACTTGCATTTACTGTGAAGTAATTAAAGTATTGAGAAGTGCTTCCGTTTTGGTTTAGAGTTATTTGAGTTGTTGTTCCGTTAGGGAGAGTTAAGTTAGCATAAACTTGGGAGATTCCATCATAATCTGATGTATTTACTGAGATTAGAAGGTTTGTGTTTGGGTTAACTGCACTATTATTTGTTGGTTTGAAATCACTTAGGGTTGGAGG
>WAKO01000013.1 GCA_015523325.1 Microcaldota archaeon
AGGAGGTGTTTATTATATTTATTCCAAATTTGGGAAGGAACCAAAGATAGTAAGGATTCCAGAATATTATCATGGAATACCTAATTCTAAAAGACATTTTCTAGATGTTTTGTTTTTATTTAAAGAGAAAATACCTCTCTATGAAAATCCAAAAGGTAAAATTCTTGAGGTTATGCCTCAAGCTATAGAGGCAAGTTTAGTTAATGCTGTAGTTGAAGGAATAATTAAAATAGAAGATGGAAAAATAAAAATTATAAATAAAGAAAAATTTGAGATGTTAACTTCTTTAGAAAAAGAATACATAAAAACAGCAATTCTTATCACAGAAGAGAAGAAGGTAAGTAAATCTAAAATTAAAAATTTGGTATCCATTACTAAAAAATACATTGATAATATAACAAAAAATGTTTATGATACCTCAGCTTTAGATTTTTTATGGAAGATTTTTATAGCCTCAATTGTGTTCTCGGTATTCTTTTATGCTGGAATACCTTTAATAGAAATTGCATGGAACTTTATTTTTAATGGATTGATAAATGCAAGAGTTTTTGTTTCATCTATTTTCATAGTAAATGTGGAATTTATTATTGGTATGATGATGATTCTTGTTACCTTGCCCTCAACCCATTTTTTTACTAGATTCAAAAATAATGAGGTTTACAAAGAAAAGCTTCTATGGGAGAGTTTTAATAACTTACTCAAAAAGAGATCTTTAATAGAAAAGCATGGGTTAAATGAAAAAGACAAATGGGGTAAATGGCTTGTATATGCTTTTATATTTGGAATAAACAAGAATATAAAGAAATTTTTGATAGAACAAGTAGGATTAAATTTAAGTATTAAGGATATAGAGAAGGTTAAAAGAAAGGCTAATTTATGGGTTTCAAAATATGGTTATGGGTTATATAGATATAGGAAAACAAAGCTATCAAGAGGAGGTTTTTTAAGAGGAGGTTTTTCAGGAGGAGGTAGTTTTGGAGCTAGATAATTTTTATATTTCCGTCATTTACCTCCCTCCTTTTACTTTTTTAAACTCCTCTTGGCTATAAACATTTTCACACCCGGCTTTAACCAACTCTAACCCTTGGCTTTCACAAGAATTCTTTGCATATTCTAGACATTTATTTACTTCCCCATTGTTTTCCATTCCTATGTTTTGCACATAGCTATCTGTAATGTAGCTGTTTGTGCACTCAAACCTACACTCACAAATATAATTTGCTGGTTTTGCATTTGAAATACATCCAGCCAAAAACAACAAAACCCCAGCCAAAACAAATAGCACCTTCATAAAAAAATTAATCCCAGTTTTTTTAAATTTTTAATCCCTTTCTAGTTTTAAGAGGTTCATAGCTAGAAAGGGCTAGAAAAGACTAGAGGGTTTCACTAGTTAAAAAATAATGGCGTTAAAGTGTAATTATAGGTTAAAAATAATGGCTTTAAGTTTATCTGCTGGTTAAAAGAAGTTATAATTGAGAAAAGTTAAAGTATAGTTGCACTTTTTTCGGAGAAAAGTTAAAGTTTAAATGGACTTTTACTAAAAGTAAAAGCATGGAAATAAGCTTAGAAGTGTTGAGAGATGTAATTGAGGGGGGAGGAGAATCTTGTTTTGTTCCTAAAAGTTAGAGTTAGTATTTTTTGAGTTTACAAAAAGCAGGCAATTTGTTCCAAAAAGGGAACAAAAAAAGAAAAAATTAAAAATTAAAAAGGATGTTCCCAATACTCCTCTTCCTCTTCTTCAATCTCATAAAAGATAGCTATTTTTTCTCCCTCCTCCTCTTTCACAAAGATATTTCCATATTTTGAGATCAAATCCCAAAGCTCTTCCCCACTAACCTCTTTTAATCTAACTACATAAGCCTCCTTCATTTTCAACCTCCAAGGAGCAAAATTTTGCTCCTCACTATATAGGGCTCTCACTTTTGAGTTAAATTTTTAAGTATTTAGTTAATTTTTAAACCCTGTCTTTTCTTCTTAATTAACAAGTCCAATTAGTTTCCACAATCCTTTGGGCAGGTTTCTTTTGTTTCAGCACAAGGACAACCCTCTCCTAAACAAACTATTTCTTGGCAAACTCCATCCCCACACATATCTCTACAAATCTTTTGTTCTTGTTTTACTTCTTGGTTAGTTTCTCCCTTGCTTTCCACACACCCAAAAAGAAGAAGTGTAAGGAGAAGAACTATTATTATTTTTTCCATGAAGGGTTTATTTTTGGAAAAATTAAAAAGCTTAGCTAGGCTTAGTTAAAGACTAAAAAGCTATGAGGAGGAGGATTGCTAAAACTCCAAGCATCATCTCAATGAAAGTGTAAAACAAGACTAATTCGCTCTCTTTTATTTTTCCCATTATTTTTACAGTATATTGAAGTAAGCTTATAGGTTTTTTAGGAGGAATTAAAAGACCTTCTCTCTCCTCAAACCACCAACCTTCAGAAGGAAGCTTATTCTTTGTCTTTATAACTAAATCTATTAAATGAGGAATAAAGAGGAAGAACACAAAGCTCTCTAAATTATCCACAATTGCTAATGTTGAGATAACTCCTCCCATTAAAAGTGTTCCAACATCTCCGGGAAAAACCTTTGAAGGGTATTTATTGAAGATAAGGAAACCAATTAAAGCTCCAACCATTATTGAAGAAAAGATGAAGAGGAGGTTTTTCTCAAAATAATATCCTAATATCATTCCCGTTAGATAAATAACCAAAGAAAGACTTGCCTCAATCCCATTAATTCCAGCAAATATATTTGCTAGGTTAGCAGTTCCGCTTATTGCTAAAGGAATTATTAAAAATAGGTAAATTGCTCCAAAGTCTATTGGTCCTAACAAAGGGATTGCTATTGTTGTGCTCCCCACAGCTTTTAAAGTTATTAAGGGTATGGAAGCCACCATAGGAAACAAAGCTTTTATCCACTTCTTCATTCCAAATAAATCATCTATAAGACCAACAAAAGCAAGAACAATTCCTGTAAGCACTATCGCCAAATAATACTCAACCCTTATCCCATTTCCATAAAACAGGTTTATTCCTAGCACAAACATTGAAGATAAAAAAAAGGACAGAGCTAATCCAATTCCTCCTAGATGAAAAACCTTTGGTTTAGAGGATTTATTTAAATCTTCTGCTACAATCCCTCTCTTTTTCCCAACCTCTATTAGTTTTTTTGTTATCAAAAAGGAGAGGAAAAAGCTAATAACCAATCCTACCAAAGAAAGGGCTTCGATCACTTTATCCTCCTTCTAAGCCTTTCATTAAGTTTGCTTTTCTCTTTTCTAATTGATTAGTTTTAAATAGTTTTTCCAGCTTATAAGTATTAACTTCTTCCAGCCCCGTCGTCTAGCGGCCAAGGATGTTGGGCTTTGGACCCAAAGACCCCGGTTCGAATCCGGGCGGGGCTATCTTATGTTTTAAATTAAATAAATTACTCATTGTTTTTTGTTTTTTCCTTTACTCTTTCATCTTTTCCTTTATTCTTCTTTTTAGCCCTTCTATATCCACAAATCCCTCATAAAGCAATTCTCCATCAAAAACAACTCCTGGAGAGCTCATTATTGGGTATTTTTCAAGATAAGAAGGTTCTTTTACAACATCAATGACTTTAACCTCTATAGGAAGTTCTTTTGCTAACTCTTCTATTTGTGAAATAACCTCATGGCACTTATGGCAACCTTTTGTTTTTAATACTAAAACTTCCATACCCATTTTTTTCCCTCCTAAATTTTAGCTTTCTCCTGTTAATCTAATCTTTAACCATATATAAAGATTTTGTTGAATTTTGTTAAAACTGGGAACCTCTAAATAGTTTTGATTCAAGCCTTATTACTGATAGCAGCTCATTCATTCTTTCATAATCTTTTACTCTTCCTATATCCATCCAGAATTCCCTATTATCTATATATGCAAGTATTTTTTCGTTCTTCTCCAATAAGCGGGGAAAAACGTGTTTTGAGAAATCCTCTCCTTCCTTTATAAGGCCAAGTATTTTCTTATTCATTGCATAAATTCCTGTATTTATTAAGTACTTTTTCATTGGTTTTTCTTTAAAGCCTTTTATATAACCTCCTTCCACTTCAGCAATTCCATACTCTAAGGATAGCTCTTTTGGAATTAGGCCAATAGTTACTATAGGTTTTTTACTTAAGTGATGTTTTCCCATCTCTCTTAAGTTCCAAGAGGTTAAGTGATCTCCAGCAACAACAAAAAAATTCTCTCCAAGCTCATCCTCTTTAAATTGCTTTAGTGCTCCTGCTGTGTTTAGGGGTTTCTCCTCATACTTGTACTTTATTTTTATTCCTAATTCCTTCCCATCTCCAAAATAGCTTTCAATCATCTCCCCTAAGTAACCAACTGCAAGAAACACCTCTTTTACCCCATTCTTTTTTAGGTTTGCTATGACATATTCTAAAACTGGCTTATCTCCTATTTTAAGTAGAGGTTTAGGAGTGTGGTCTGTGTAAGGCCTTAACCTTTGTCCTCTCCCTCCACATAAAACAATTGCTTTCTCTATTGTTTCATCCATCCTTTCATCCTCATTCTTAAGATTATTATTAATTTAATTTTATTAATTCTTTTAAAAGGAGTGCAGATAAAGCCCCTCCTAAAGAGCCAATTATGTTGCTTATTTCCTTATTCCCTAACCCCCTCTCCTCAAAGAATCCTGCAACACTATCCAATAAGCTTCCTATAACACCGGCTATTGTTATTATTATTGCCTCTAGATAGTTTATTTTAAACAAGAACAAAGAAGCTAAAGCTATTAAGGAGCTTCCTATTAAAGAGGCAAAAATTCCTAAAAAGCTAATCCCTCCATTCGTTCCCCTTCTAACCTTTTTTAACGTTAACACTTCAAAAGGCTCGTCAAATATCCCTAGTTCTGAGGAGAATTTGTCTGCTGTTACAGAAGCAACACTAGCTAAAAAAGGGAGGGGGTTGTTGGTGTAATAGTAATAAATAACAAAGGCTATTGGGACAATTCCATTTGAAAAAACGTTTTTCCATCCTCTCCTATATTCATAAACTCCCATCTCCTTTTTCTCAAAATATCCAAACTTTGTAACCCATACAGAGGAAAAAAGGAAAACAAACATTATTATTAAGGAGTTAAGACCTCCAAAGAAATAGAGGAGAATTCCAAAAAAAGAAGAGAGAAGAAGTCCTTTTTTATCAAGTAAGAACATAATTTACCCTATTTTTTAGCCCTTACCTCTCTGTTTTTCCTCCTTAAATATTTGCTTCCACACTTCCTGCATTTTGTTGCTGTTTTTTTGTTTCTTGTTTTACACCTTAAGCAAACTAATATTTCACTCAACTCCTTTTCAGCTTCAGGAAATTTTGCCATGTCCTCACCTTTTAGCTTTCTTTTTTCTTTAATTAAATATCTAAGGAACCATTAATATAATCAAGGATAGTTATTTAAAACATAAGCTTTTGCGCTTTTTAAGTTGGTTAAACTTTGGTTACTTTATCTTTTTAAAAGGAAACTTTCATTTCTAGTTGTGGTTGAAGTGGAAAGAGGAAAAGGAATAAGTTTGGGAGTAAAAGGCCTTAATTTGGAGCTTCCTTCAAATGAGCTAATTTTTGTTAGAGGAAAAACAGGAGTTGGAAAAACATTCCTCTGCCTAAAAGCTGCTGAGGCAGAGGCATTGAAAGGAAGGAGAGTTATATATTTCTCAACGAATGAAGATAGGGAAAGCATTCTAAAAAAAGCTGGATTTTTAGGGATAGATTTTAGGGGCCTAGAAGCCAGAGAGAATTTAAAGTTAATTGATTACTCTCCTATGGAGGTTAAGAGACTTATAGAAGGAGGAGCCTTAATAGATGAAATAGAGGAGTTTGGTTATTCTCTTGTAATAATTGATTCATTTGGATTTATTTTGAGTTCTTTTAATTCTAATGTGGATGCGCTTTCATTTTCCTTTAGCTTCTTTAATCTCTATAAGAAGTTAAGGGTTAGCTTTCTATTGACTGGGGAAAAGGAGAGCGATTTTGAGCATATTTCTCACAATTTAATTTATTTGGAAGAGGGAAAGATGAGGTTTATAAAGAGCTCAACTCAACATTTAGTGAATAAGAGCTATGAATATGTTATTGGAAAGGAAGGAATTGAATTAAAGCAAGCATAAGAAAGAAAGTAGAAATAAGGTGTGTAGGGGGTGTTTAAACTGTCAAGGAAAATTGAAGAACATCTGCAATTTATAAAAATACAGGAGAGAAAAAGAAAAGGAGGTTTTGTAAAAGGCCAATCCTCTGCAGAGTTTTCCATAATATTCTCTATTGGAGTTTTCTTAGCTTTAATTTTCTTTGCTCTAGCAGTTTCTAATGTTAATGATTTGTTACAGCAAAGGGATGATTATAGAGTAGAGAGAGTTTTGAATGAATGGTATTATATTGCAAATGATGTTTGGTTGCAAGGAAACGGCTCATCTTATGTTTGGAGGGGCTCATTACCTTTAGGTTATGATCCTTCAAACTCCAAAATAGCTGGAAATACAATTATTCTTAGCTTTGATGATGGAAGGCAATACACAAAATCTTTTATTGACTTTCAAATAACAGGGAGTGTTCCACCCTCAAACTCAAACATCTCTCTAAGAATTTCTTATGATGGAGAGAAGGTTATATTCACCCCAATATAATTTGTTGTTGGCTTTTAGAGGCTAAAACAATAATTTTTTGATAAAAGGGAAAAACATGGAAAGTATAGTAATAGCAACCGGCTTTGTAATTATATTCTTGCTTTTGCTTTTTGTAATTGCATTTAATTATACTTCTATAACTAGCTTTGCTTTTGAGGCTGAAAAGGCAAGCGCTAGGGAAGATTTAGAGAGGCTTATTGTAACTCTTGATAGGATTTACTCCTCTGGTTATGTTGGAGAACCAACAACAGTTACTTTTCCCTATAAATATAACTTTTATGTTGGAGAAAGAATAGTTGTTATGGAAAGAGTGGACGTTCCGATAAGAGTGGAGGCTGCTTCTTCCTCTCCTCTTGTTCCAACAAACATCTCCTCTACTTCTTCAGTTAATATAACTTATAGTATTTATTCCTCTTCTTGGGCTCTAAAGATTGAGAAAGCCTAGCTTTGGCATCTCTATAATACTTCTATACCTTTCTCTATAAAGAGAAATCAATTTTTAGCCCATCCCTAATATAACAAATTCCATAAATGCATTCTAAACCCAGCTTTTTGCAAAGCTCAATAACTTCTTTATCCTCACTTCCTGGCTGAAACCAAATTTTCCTTATTCCTAAGCTTTTTGCTTCCTCAACAACTTTTTTTGCTATTTTTGGATTTACAATTATTATCACAACATCAATATCAATTAATTTTGAAAGCTCTGTTAAGGAAGGAAAAGTTTTTCTGCCCACTATCTCATTATAATTTGGGTTTACTGGAAAGGCTTTATAGCCCTCCTTTAATAATTGAGCAAAAACCTTATAGCCATACTTCTCCTTATTTGGGGTGGCTCCAACAACAGCTATTTTGTTCTCTTTTTTTAGGAATTCTTCAATGTTTGTTTTTTCCATGAAAAGTTTTCTAAGCTTTCCTTTAAATCCCTTCCTTTAATTTAAAAGGTTCAAAAAATCAACTATTTAATTTAAAAAATGAACCGAGATATTTTCTCAATATGTTGGCAGCATTTGTTATAAGTTTGAGGGAGAGCGCTGAGGCTTTGTTAGTTTTAAGTATTATCTACGCTTATCTTTCCAAAACTTCAAATACTTCCAAATTCATTCCAGTGCTTTTTGCTTCTCTAATAGCTGTTTTAATTAGCATTGGCATTTTCTTTGCTTTGGGTTTCTTTTCCTCTCTTCTAACAGATTATTATTTGGAGTTGTTTGAAGGAGTAACAATGATGTTTGCGGCTTTCCTTATAACTACTTTTATATTGTGGATGAAAGGAAGGAAGGAGCATTTAGAATTAAAGAAAAAGCTAGCCCCAAACCTTATAGTTTTATCCTTTTTGAGTTTTATCTCTACATTAAGGGAGGGAATTGAAACTTCCATATTTTTGTTTGGTCTCTCCTTAAAAGGAGAAGAAATATTGATCCCTTCTATTTTTGGAATTGTTGTTGCTACAGTCATATTTTACTTAACTTCTAAGAAATTAATATCTTTGGACTTAAAGCTCTTCTTTAATTTAACAGGAGCATTGCTAATAGTGTTTTCAGCCGGCCTTATAGCGAGAGGAATAGGAGAGCTTCAAGAAGTTGGTTGGTTGCCAACATTTGTGGAGGAGATTTGGAATGCTGAAGGGGTTTTAAGTGAGGAAAGCTTTTTTGGAAGCTTCTTAAAGACCTTTGTTGGTTATGACTCCACCCCCTCCTTATTACAAGCCGTTGCTTATTTCTCTTATTTGATTGGAGTTGGTTATTTCTATGCCTTTGAGAGAAAGAGCATCAATTAGTTGTGAGCTTTCTCTCTTGCCATCCATCTATTTTTTGTTATCTATTTAAGTTATTCTTATTAAGCAAAGTTTCTTTTAATTTATCAACTCCTTTTAAAGTTTTCATCTTTAAATGAATTTTATGAAGAACATAAGGGTGGTGAGAGGAAACTATACTCCTGTAGAGGAGTTAGAAGTAGAAATAGTTGAGAGAAAGGGGCTAGGCCATCCTGACACTCTTATAGATGGAATAATGGAGAGCATAAGCATAGAGCTCTCAAAGCTTTATTTAAATGAGTTTGGAAGGATTTTACACCACAATGTTGATAAAGGGCAAATTGTAGGGGGCAGAGCAAATCCTCGCTTTGGAGGAGGAGAGATTTTAGACCCTATCTATATCCTTTTGAGTGGAAGAGCAACATATGAGGTGGAAGGAATAGAATTTCCTGTTCAGGAAATAGCATTAAAAACCGCTAGAAATTATTTGAAAAAAGCAGTAAGGAATTTGGATGTAGAGGGGGTTGTTATTGAGTCAAAGATAAGGCCAGGGAGTAAGGATTTGGTTGAGCTTTTTTTGAGAGGAAAGAAGCCTTTAGCTAATGATACAAGTTTTGGAGTGGGTTATGCCCCTCTCAGCACTTTGGAGAAAGTTGTTTTAGAAGTTGAGAAGTTTTTGAATAGCTCCTTCTACAAACAAAAAAACCCTTTTGTTGGAGAGGATATAAAGGTTATGGGATTGAGGGAAGGAGAAAAGATAAAGCTAACTATTGCAATGGCTTTTGTTGATAAGTTTGTTGAAAGCTTGGAAGAGTATTTTGAATTTAAGAACAAAGTAAAGAAGGACATAGAGAAAAGGGTTTCCTCTCTAACTGAGAAGGAGGTAGAGGTTTATTTGAATAGCGCTGATGAAGGAGAGAGCGTTTACTTAACTGTTAGTGGAACTAGTGCTGAGGCTGGAGATGATGGAGAGGTGGGGAGAGGAAATAGGGCTAATGGTTTAATAACTCCTTTAAGGCTTATGACATTGGAGGCTGCTGCTGGAAAAAATCCTGTAAACCATGTTGGAAAGCTTTATTCTGTCCTAGCATTTAAGATAGCTCAGGAAATAACAACAGAGTTGGAAGGAAAAGAAATTAAGGATGTTTCAGTTTCTCTGCTCTCTCAAATAGGAAAACCTATAGATGAGCCAAAGATGGCATTCATAGAATTAGTTGGGGAGGATACAGAAAAATATAAGGATAAAGCGTACTACATTGTTGAAAGAAACTTAGAAAACATTGAGGAATTAACAAAAGAGATATTAGAGAGAAAACACCCAATATATTATTGAGTTTTGAGGTTTTATTTGGTGTTTTTTAGTTTCTCGGATTGATTTTGAAAAGGAATAGGTTTTAAATTTCCATGCTTAAATTTATTTGTGCAAAAAGAGAATGTTGTTGAAGGCTCTCTCAAAAATGAGATTTTTATAAATTTCTTGCTTTTTTTCCTATTCTCTATTTTTCTCTCATTTTCCTTTAACCTCATTTTTGAAAACGCGAGAGTAACTTTTCTTTATTATTTAGAGTCAACAGGAGAAGAGCTAGAGCTTTTCCTTAGCTTTGTTTTTGAAGTTGTTGCTTTTTCCTTACTCAGCTTACTCTTAATCTATTTTATTGAAAAAGAGGTTTTTTTTAGCAAGGTTTTCTTAATTGGGTATTTTGTTTTCTTTTCATTTTTTTATGTAGTCGCCTTTTTTCCGTTCTCTTTTAGCATGATAATTTATAAGGATTATATGGAGTATAGCTATTCTTATTTATCTTCTCTTGACTTTTTGATATTTTTTGTCACTGTGGCGGTTTCCTCTTTATTACTAACCCGGGTTTTTGAGCTAGGAAAACTTGAGAGAGAAGGGCTTAAGCTTAATGTTCTCATTCCCTCCGCCATCTCTTTTGGTTGTGTGGGTTGTGGATTTCTTTTAACTTATTTATTGAGTATTTTAGGAGTTGCTTTAATATTTCCTTTAGGGGGATTAGAAGTCAGGCTTATCTCTCTCTTAACCCTACTTTTTGTTTCTTTATGGGGTTGGAAAAATCATGAAAACACTAGGTTTAAAAATACATAACAGAACATTAATAGCATAGGGATTGAAAGTCTAAGTTAAAAGAGTTAAGAGGTGAGAGAATGGAAGAGCAAAAAGACAATGTAATTTATGTGGGTAAAAAGCCAACAATGGGCTATGTTTTGGCAGCTTTAACCCAATTTACAAATGGAGCCAAAGAAGTTATTGTAAAAGCAAGAGGCAAATTGACTGCAAAGGCAATAACAGTGGCTGAGGTTTTGAGGAATAAATACCTCCCTCAAGCAGAGGTTAAGAGCGTAAAAATAGGAACAGAGGAAGTTACAGGAGAAGATGGAAAAACAATAAGGGTTTCTTCAATTGAAATAACCTTGGAGAAAAACGAATAATTTCTTCTCTTTTTGTTTTGTTTTTACCCTATTATTGATTTAGGAGTGGCTGAGCTTTTATTAGTTGAGCTTATTAGTTAGGATTTTTAATTTCCTATCCTTTAATTATACTATGGTTTTCAAAGAAGCACAAAAACCAGCTCAAACTCAACAGCTAAATCCTATTCAGGATTTTCTTAATTCTCTTGAATCTCCTGAAACCCTGGCATTTTCCCATCATTTTGGAAAAGATGTTTACTTATTCTTAGCTAGCAAGGATAGCTTGGGAAAGGCTTCTAAATACTATTTTGATTTATTAATAGAAAGTGAAGAAGATGAAAAAGAGAAAGGATGGTTAGCTTTAACTAAACAAAGTATTATGGATGCTTATGAGAAGGGAAATTTTGACACCTTTTATAATCATTTAAATTCATTAGAAGAGAGGGGTTTTGACACAACCATTCTTCAATTTTTAGCTTTTAAAAAATGGGGGGAATCTATTAAAATAAATGATAAAGAAGGATTGTTCTCTCCAATACTCAAGGAATTGTATTCAAACAAAACCTTCCAAGCTCTTTTAGGAAAATGGGAAATAGCTAGGAAAAGCAACAACGTTCCTGCCCTTAGCTTTTATGGAACTTTAATAAACTTTTTTCAAAGTTATTACTGGAATTTGAGTGTTCTGAGGGATAAATTTTCACATATTGGGGGAATAGAGAAACTAGCAGATGCTTCTTATAATCTTAATACAAAAGTAGTGGAGTTGACAGCTAGCTTAAATGGAAAGTTTTCCTCAATAGCGCAAAAGAATTTTGAAGATCTTAGAAAAGAGGAGAAAGAAGAGATTTCCTCCTTTATTAGTGAATCTGAAAAGAAAGTAACCCACTTAAGGAAGGTAAGCTCTGCACTAGCCTTTCTTTTACCCCTCTCCTCATTTGAGGAATTAGAAAACAGTGAAGAATTGAATGATTTAATTTCAAAAGCAAATGAATTGATGAATAGCGCAATAAATTTACTGGAAGGGGAAGGGAAGGAAGAGTTTAGAGGAGCTTTAAATTCTTATTATGAAAGTTTGAAAAAAGCTATTTTTTCTTTGAGCCTTAATGAAGTGGTTGATTATGATGAAGTGAATAGGGTTTTGAAAGCATTGGAGTTTGAGAGGGCATTAGCTTTGGGAGAAATTAAGCCTTCTTTTGACTCTCCTGAGTTTAAGAATGTGGAGGAGGCTTTGAACTTTCTTGAAAAAAAAGCAAAGAATGCAGAAACAGCTATAGAATTTGAGTACTTTAGTCAGGTTGTTTCTAATTTTATTGTTAACAAGTTTCTTTCAAATGAAATTAATGAGGAAGGGTTTTCCTCTTATTCAAAGAGGTTTAAAGAGATTTATAGAAAAGCAAAGGAGAGAGGCTTGCCTGCTAATGCATTGAGTTGGTTTGTTGGCATTTCCTCTCTAAAAAATCTTTCTGAAAGTGAAAAGGAAAGGATTAGGGCATTTGTTGAAAAAGCAGTTGATTGGGTTTTTTATGGTTTAGATGTTGCTAGTGCTGCTTCTTTTGTTGCAGGGCTTTTTACTGGAGCCGGCTTTTTGGCTGGAGGTGCTCTTCAGGGATTAAAGTATGCTGGAAAAAGAATGGTGAGATGGTTTTTGAGAAGAGTTGTTAAAGAAGGGGCTGAGGAAGTAGGAGAAAAAGCATCGAGAGCTATTGTTGTGAGTGCTTTTGAAAAAATGATTAGGGAAAGGGCAACTAAAGCCCTTATGGGAAGGTTTTTTAGAATTGGAGAGGTTTCTTTTATTGCCTCCTCCTTAGGAAGGGGAAGCTTTGAAGTGTTGAGGGGAAATTGGGAAGGATTAGGAGATTTGGTTTTAGGGGCTTCTCTTTCTTCAAGGGCTTTCCTACTCTATTATTCAACTCCTGAAAAAGTGAGGTTTTTTAGTAAAGCGATGAGGGGGTTGGCTTCTCTTCTTTCCTCAAATATTGTTGTGGCTAGCTCATTAGGATGGGAATATATTGATTCAAGTGTTAAGGAGGGAGAAGAGGCTAGGGCTAGGGCTATTTCTTCAGGAGTTTTGGCATCAGAGCTTTTATTTAGTTACTTTTTCTCAAACCTTAATTTTAGAGACCCTCCTTCAGCTGCTTTAGAGGAGCTTAAACAAGCAAGCCAAGGGAATTTTAGAAACAGCCTAATAAGATTTGGAATACACATGGGAATAACTGGTTTGGTGCTTTTTGGAATGTTTGGTATGAATAAACTCATGGAGAAAATTCTAAGAGAAGAGGCAGGAGGTCAATTTATTCAAAGAAAGCAGGAAGGAAGTAGTTCAAATATTTCCCAAGGAGTATCTCCAAGGAATGGAAGTGTTCCTGCAGATTCCACTAGAGTTCAAGTAAATATTAATGTTGGAAATACTGATTCTTCTGATGTGGTGGAAGGGTTGTTTAAAAGGGAACATGGAACAACAACTAAAGATGAAGAGGAAAAGAAAAAAGAAAGAGAAGAGGAAAACAAAGAAGAGAACAACTGATTGAGTTATTAATTTAAAGCTGAGTGGAGATAGGGGTTTATGAGAACTCCTTTACCAGAAGCTAGGCTTATTAAAAAAGAAGTGGTTTTTAGGATCCTTTACCCAGATGAAGAGGTTAGGTTATCTAAGAAAAGTGCAATAAGGTTTATAGCATTAAGCCTTGGATTGATCTCTCCTAATGAGAGTAGGAGAGGGTTTTTGGATGTCTTTGAATTAATATTTGAAAGGCATTTGAAAGGAGAAGGAATAACAGCAGGAGAAATAGCAAGGGAATTAAGTCTTGATGATAAAACAGTTTACTATCACTTAAAGAAGCTCTTTAAGGCAGGGCTATTAACAAAAAAGGAAAACAATTACTTTTTAGGAGACTTATTTGAGAAGAACTTTGTGAGAGTGGTTAAAAGATTATATGAGAAAGATTTAGAGGAAATGATAAGCTCTCTTGAGAAAGTTTATAAGGCAATAAGTAAAAATGAGAGTTATTAATGTAGGTATCTTTTTATTTATTACTAAGCTTAAGTTATTATATATGGAAAAAATTGTTAATTTCCTCAACCAATTCCAACCTTCCCTAGTTTCTAGAGTTTTTAGGATTGCTTTTTTCCTACTTCTCTTCCTCTCCTTTTCTTTTTCAAAAACCTATAACACTAAAATAGAGTATGATAGCTTTATAAGGCAAGGAAATCTTTACATAAAAGCTTCAGTATTTGCATTCTCTTCTCAAGGAGAAGTGGTTGAGGAAAAATATTTGCAAGGAGCAGAGATTAAGATTACTGTTGATGGAAATGAAGTTGGAAGAATAGTAACAAACAATGTTGAGAATATAGAAGTTGTAACTCCTCAAGGAACGTCTTCAGTTCAAAGGTTTTTTGGAGAGTTTAGCGGTTCTTTGAGCTCAAATAAATGTGCAGAGGTTGTGTTGAGCTTTAAAGGAACTGAAGTTAATGGAGATGTGTATTTGTCTTCTTCCTCCTCTTTTGTTGAGTGTCCTTTAGCAGCTGAGAACCCTATGCTAATTGCATTATCAAATTTCCTTAGGAGTTTTGTTTCAAACCCACTTTACATTCCTTTAATGCTTTTGTTTGGTTTGCTTGTAGCCTCTCTCTACACAAGAGGAACCGCATTCTTTGCCATCTTAGATTTAATAAGTCCTAAATTTCCTCTTCCAAAAATAAGCTATAGCTCGTTTTGGACTTACTCTCCTCACACACAAGCAAGAGTGGCTTTGAGAAGAGCAAACAGAGCTTTAGAAAGGAATTTTGCAATAGCCTTAAGAGAATTGGGAGCAAGAGGAGTTGGGAGAACACTCTCAGTGGATAGAGCTTTTACTTTACTTTTAGAGAGGATGAGAGCTAGGAGAGTAGTTGGTAATGATATTCTTGATAGAGCTTTAAGGAGATGGAGAGGAGGGAATAGAGGTGAAGCCATAGAGATTTTAAGAGCTCATATTCCAGAAACTCCTCAAAACGCTGGTTTTAGTGCAACTCTTGATTTGATTGCCCAACATTTAGCAAATACTGCTGTTTTAAATGCTTATGGGGAGAGAAAGCACTTACCTGAACCCCTTAGGAGCTTTGCTAGAGGTTTTAATAGAGAAGATATTTTATCAACCCGACAAAGCTCTTTAATTAAGAGGGGACTTACTGAATCTTGGTGGGGAATAAGTAGGTCTCTGAAGGCAATGACAACATATTTAACTCCTCTAGTAATTTTTAGAGCAACAAGGAGAGGGAGAGAAGCTTCAAGAAGGATTAGGAGAAGAGCTCTTGAAACACTTCAAGAAAGGCCTCCAAACCAAGCACAAAACCAAAGAGTTAATATGCCACTTTCAAGAAGGATTAGGGAAAGAGTTAGAGAGAGTGTTAGGAGAGGAGTTGCTAATTTAAGCCTAGCTATTGTTGGGAGAGAAGAGTTTAGCGGAGCAAGACTTATTGATCCAGAAGTTCATGCTAGAAACAAGTATTATGACTTAATTTATGGTGTGGGGAGTGAAGCTCTAATTATCTTTACTTTAGAGAGGATTGCAGGAGGTTTTGAAAACTTATTGAGAACAGAGGAAGGAAGGGAAAGGCTTAGGAGGGCTTTTGCAAATGATGAGAGAGCTCTTTTAATACTTGAAGGGGTAAGGAGTGGAAACATTTCCTTACAAGAAGCAGCAAGGGAATTAGTTTCTTCCCTAGGCATTCCAACTACTCAATCCCACAATCCCCATCATTTTTTAGAAAGGGTTTTTTTCTCTCTGGGTGTTTTGAATGAATTAAGTATTGATTTAGGAAATGAGTTTGCAAGAATTTCAAGAGGGCTCTCTAACCTAGAAAACTTTAAAGGAACAAGTGAGGAAGAGCCAGATTTAACTAATTTGTTTATAGACATTGAATCTCTATTAAGCGGTGAGTTTAGATTCTTCAATAGAGAAGCATCTATTGTTTTGGGAGCTTTAAGGACTGCTATGGCTTTGGAGAACCAAGCTATCCAAATGAGACAGCAAGGAGGAGAAGGGACAGGAGAGAGAAGGCTATTATTTATGGATAGGTATGAGAGGCTTTACTATTCTCTTAGGGATTCTCTAAACCAAGCACAATCCCAAGGTTTGGAGCTAACCTTCTTTTTGGATAGGGAAAATATTCATCAACAAACCCCTCTTAGAGATCCATTCTTTTTATCTTTCTTAAAGAACCTCCAATACTTTGCTGAGAATGGAGTTTTGGATGTAGAGAGGGCTTATGCATTTACAGCTTTGGAGTTGTTTAATGGATATTATGGAGTCTACAAATCCCCTGAGATCTTTGAGAATGTTCCTAAAGAGGTGTTTAGTGCATTAGTTTCTGGAGAGGAATATGTTTCCCATTTAAGAGAAGAGATAAATAATTATTCTCAAAGAGCGAATAGGGAAGAAATAGCTAGAGTTAAGCTAGCTTTGCTTATGAGTAGAGGGGAAAACGCTAGCTTTTATTTGAGGGAAGAAAATTTAGAGCACTTTGCAAGGCTTCTTGGCTTGGAGGGAGAAGTAAATTATGAGAGGGCGCTCTCACATTTAAGGAGGAGAGCCTCTAGGTTGGAGGAAAACACTTTATTAGAGCTAGAGAGGCTTGTTGATGATGATATATTGGGAAGGGAACTTCCACAAATCCTAGCTTTAAACAGGAGGGAGTTTAATTCAGTTCTAAGAGCATTTAGAGCTCCTATATCTGAAGAGTTTAGGAGCCTTGGGGAATCTTTAAACGAGAGAGTAAAGCAGGAAGTAATGCAATCAGTTTTTGCTTTAAGGGCTTTAATGTTTTTAGCATCAAATGGAAATGTTGAGATTAACTTGAATACTTTGAGGGAAAGAGGACTAGGAGAATTAATTCCAGAAGGAGTGGAAGGAAGAGAAGTACAAACACTCTTAAGAACTAACCTACTTAATGCTTTGCTTGATACATCCATTCCTCTACAAACAAGATTAGATATTGGAAGAGCAGTATCAGGAGAGTTTTTAGAGAATGAAGTGTTTAACTCTCATGATAGAGGAGAGAGAGTTTTTGGAATCCCTATTAGGATGGAATGGAATTACTTTTCCACCCCTTTCACAAGAGATACTTTTGTAACTATCAGGGGAACAACTGGAACTGCCCCTTTTGAAGGTCAATATGCTAAGATTAGAAGAACTGCGATGTTGGAGTATCTCTACAACAGGTTTGCTGGAGAAAAAGAGTTTGGGTTGGAGGATTATGAAGGATTTCTCTCAAATATAGCTAGCGCTATGCTTAATGTTAAAGGAAGAAACACTTGGATTGATTCATCACAACACTTTAACTCCCTTGCTTATATGATAAATGCTTTCAAGGCCTATGCGTTAAAGGAGTTTGGTGTCAATATAAATGATCCTGTTGAAGTTAATTTTGCATTAACTCAACACGACTCTCAAGAACTCTACAATGCAATGAGGAGTAGAAATTTCTCATTGTCTACTGATGAGGTTAGTGAAGGGTCTTGGTTTTATATTAAGGAGGTTGGATATGTTCCTTTCTTTTCTTTTGAGATATTTGATTTGAATATGCTTCCTTCTCCCAAAGCAGAGAAGGTTTTCAAGGAAATAGAGTCAATAAAACTTAGAGGAGAGGTTGGGGAAAATGACTTTAAGAAAATGGTCAATGCTATTGCTCAATTAGCTTCAAGAGAGTTTGGAGTTTCATCTTACTTAATACCCCAAAGCGCCCATCCTATTGGAATTCATTACGTTGTGATAGAGAATGGAATATCAAAACCAATTGCTATAGAGAATCTTAGTGAATCCCCTCTCGCCCATAAACTATTAATTGAAAGACCTCAAGTTAGAGAGGAGTTTGCAGAGTTTTTTGCAGAAGCTGCATTAAGCAACAACCCAGAGCTAATCGAAATACTTAGATCTGCTTTTGTGGAGGCAGATGTTTTTTTGAGATATAAGGGAGAGGGTCACCTAATAGAGGGAGAAGAAGCAGTTCAAGAGATTGAAAGGAGAAGGGCAGAGGTTGAAGAGAGGAGTAGGTTGTTAACCTCTGCTGTTTTTGAGGATAATGATTTTGAAAGAGTTCTTCAAAGAGTTAATGCCAGAAATGTTGAGGAGTTTTTTGAGAGGCTAGGGATAACAAGAGAAGATGCCTCTAGGTCATTAGATATTTTAATTAGGAGGTTGGAGAGGGAAATAGAGGGAAGAGGAATAGGGGAAAGAATAACTTCCATCTTTGGAGATGAGGAAAGAAGCATAATTAATAGAGCTAGAGAAATAAGAAATAAGATTGAAGAGGAGGGTTTGAATTCTTTAAATGCCAGAGAGGTTGCTTTTATATTTAGGTATTCTCAAGTTCCTCCTTCAAATTTAGAGGGGGTTAGAAATTTTGGAGAAGCATTATTTTCCTATGCT
The DNA here is from genome assembly GCA_015523325.1 of Microcaldota archaeon. Taxonomy (GTDB): domain Archaea; phylum Micrarchaeota; class Micrarchaeia; order Anstonellales; family J096; genus WAKO01. The sequence goes on from WAKO01000013.1 coordinate 18,220, forward strand.
CTACAAACTAGGGATAGGGAATTGCTATCTTTGATTTTTAGAGGCCTTAGTATTTCCCACTACATTATCCTCTCCACAGAGCTTTACACTAACTCAAGAGGAGGAGTTAGGGAACGTTTGAAGGAACAATTAAAGAACATTCTCCACAATTGGGAAAACTCTGGCTTTGCTTCAGCAGCTGCTTGTTTTGCTTTTGAATTATCTGAAAAGGCTAGAGAATACGATTTTGTATATGATTTGAGGAACACAATAGTTGGCTCAGCACATCAAATAAAGGAAAGGTTGAATAGAGACTTATTCCATGTTTCTCTTCCAACCTCTGAGAATTCCTTAATCAATAGGTTTGTTAATTTAGAATTAGTTAGGTCACTCCTCTACTACTATCAAAGAGGAAAATTTGCTACTTTGGATGCCCTTGGGAGTTTTTTGTTTGATGGAACAATGCATGTATTTGGAAGAGAACTTGAAGGACAAAGGAGGATATTGAATGCTGTAGAGCTTATGAAATATACTAATTATGATATACTTAGAAAGTACGAGACTAACAGAGCTTATAAAGAGTTTATGGATTCTTTGGAGAGGCAAAGGAGGGTTTTTGCAGATCCTCTTGAAAGTTTGAAGGTTAGGGCTGATTATAGTGATGAAATGCTGTTTGATACTGCAGCAGTAGGAAGGGATGTGGGATTAACATTTGGAGCTGTTGATCCTGGAAAAAGAGATGGAAAGATAGCTGCAATATTTCATATAAAGAGCAGCCTAGCTTTTCCAGAGCTTTTCACATCTACAGGAGTTTTGGGATATGGAGAGGCTCCTAAGGATTACTCCCTCTTTTCTTCCTCCTTTACCCCTGCTTTAGTTGGATTTGGAGCAGGAGCTTTGTTTGGATTTACTCCAGCAGTATTGGGAGGGGCTTTGGGAATAGCTAGTTCTAGGTTATTAAAGGATAAGATTGGAGGAAAACTAATATTAAGTGAAAAAGAGTTCTTAAAAAAACTGGGAGAAAAGCTAGTTAAATCAAATGTTCATGGAATGACAACTGCCTTTGCCCCAAAGTTGTTTTATGCTAATTTCATAGGTTATATCTTAGCTCTGACCTCCTTTTCAAGAGAATTCATGTTTCCTTCTGCATCTGATGTTAAGGCTTTAAAGTTTGGAGAAAGGGATGTTAGAAGTCCTAAAAAGGGCTGGTTTACAGAGGTTCCAAGAGAGAGCTCAGCTCTTTTCTCATTACTTACAAAACCTTTTCCTTATGTAGTTCCTCAAGCCCTCTCTTTAACATTATTCCCTAAAGCAGGGCCGTTGAGCCTGCTTTCTTTTCCAGCTTGGGCTTTATTATCTAGACTTTCTAAGGAGAAGACAGGATTAACATTGGGGGAAAGACTAGCAAGATATTTCCCTACTGAGCATTTACAACAAGGTTCAGTGGATGAGGCTAAATTTAGGAGGCCTGGAGCCCTTCATGACTTTTCTGGTTGGTATAGCACACATATTGGGTTAATGGGTGGACCTTCAGTAAATCCTGGATTGAGTTATGTTGACTTTTATGAGGGCTATTATAAAGTTGAGCCTGGAATACTCTCCTATATAAGAAATGATCCTATTATTTCTAGAGATGCTGTGCTTAATAGACAAGATATGAGTAGAGTTTATGATTTGTTTAGTAGGTATAATACAACTCCATTATACAAAATTTTCTATTCTTGGAGAGATTTGAAGGGCTATTCTCCAGGAGAGAGCTATATTTGGTCCTTATTGGCTCCAGGTTTCCTTTCCTTCTGGTTATCTAAGAGAATTAAAGAAGGAGTGGAAGCAATAGGTTATTTGAGGAGATCAAAGACTTTACTAAGGCAATCTGTTTCAAGAGCAGATATGGCAAGGTCTTTGTGGGGTAGTAGTGTTGTAGTTGGTTATGGTTCAGTTTTACCTTTTGCAATTGGATTTGGGATTTTGCAACCAACTTTAATGGGATTGGCATTAGCTGGAATTGGAGCTGGAGGGGCAAAGCTCTTAGCAAGCTCTCTAAAGCCTCATCCAATCCTTAAAAAGCAAAGATGTTTGAGATGTGGACAATACAAAGGAATAACCGCTATTTGTCCTCATTGTGGATATGTGCCTGGATTTTATGCTTCTCCTCCTTGAATTTAACTCAACTTAGGGTGTGGGAGTTTTTTCTACATTTTTTCCACTGGTTTTATATTAATTATCTTTAAGGCTTCCTCCATAATTGATTTGTATAAACTTAGGAAGTACAATAACTCCTCTTCTCTTTCAGAACCTATTATCCTAGCCTTTCCATAAAATTTATTGAATTTTTTTGCTACCTCAAGCAATTGGTTTGCTAGTTTTGAAGGATCTAAGGAGTAATAAGACTTTATGAGAGAATCTTCAAGCTTTAATAGTTCTAGGAAGGTTTCTCTCTCCTCTTTTAAAGAAGTGGGTTTTGTTGGTTTTTTTCCTGATTTTTTGAGGATAGAATTTGCTCTAACATAGGAGTAGAGCACATAAACCCCACTGTCTCCTTCATAATTTAGCACATTATCCCAATCAAACACAACCTCTTTTAGTGGAGATCTCCTAAGAATTGCAAATATTATTCCAGCTAAGGCAATTTTTTCCTCCTCTTCTTTTGATTTAACTCTTTTTTTTGCTTCCTCCAACAATTCATCAGCACTATAACCTATCCACGTTCCTTTTCTTCCAGAAAAATGTGCTTCTTTTAATCTAACAAAAGCATAAGGGATATGCTTTATCTCTTTATCATATCCTATTTTTTTAACTAATCCTATGACTGCTTTTTGAGGGTCTCTTTGTTCAATTCCAATTATGTTTAACAATAATGAACAATCTAAGCTTATTTCTTCTCCTTCTTTTGAGGAAATCTTTGCATTGCAAAGGTTTGAGTCCTTAAATTTAACTCCTTTCAAAACTCCCATCTTCCATAAATGAAATATAACATCTTTTCCTGTATAAGTTAATGTTCCGTCACTTCTAACTAAAACTATTTCATTTCCTTCTAAGTTTACAACTAAGCAACCCTCTTTTTCTTTTGAATAATAAACATTTGGGTTTTTCTTTATTATTTCCAGCCCTTTCTTGAACAACTCTGTTAAATCGCTCTCAAAAACAATAACATCACTACAAACTCCAAACTTTTTGGATGTTTGATATTGGCTTTCTACAACTTTTTCTATTATTTTTCTAAAATCAACCTCTCCTTTTTCCATTTTTTGAAGGAACTCCCTAATTTCTTTTTCTTTCTCTTTTTCTAGCTTATGAGCTTTTATATACAATTTCCCCATAAAATGATCAAATTTCTCTTTTGGCTCTTCCTCGTTATAATTTAAGAAGTAATAAATGCTCTCAGCTATTTGAAGTCCTAAGTCATTTATGTAGTTTATTCTCACAACAGTATGATTGAATTTCTTTAATATATTTGAGAGGGCCTCTCCTATCAATGCATTTCTCAAATGTCCTATATGCCAAGGCTTGTTTGGATTTACTGAAGGATACTCAATCCCAACCTTTTCCTTCTCTTTTGAAAAACCTTCTCTTAATGATTTTAGTAGTGCTTCCCCCCATTCAATTAAAAAAGAATCTTCAAATCTTATGTTTAAATAGCCTCCCTCAACTATAGCCTCTTTAATAAAGCCCTCCTTTTCCAACTTTTCTTTGAGCTCATTAGCTTTATCCTTTAGATGAAATACTTTTATTGTTAAGTCTCCTCTCTCATATTCAGGAAAAAAGTAGAACCTTTCAATTCCCTCAAACCCTTCCAAAGGAAGTTTTTTTAGTGGAGTTATTTTTTCAAAGCTAATAACTTTCATCCTCTCACTTCTTCTCAATTTTGTTTATGTTTTAAAAATTCTCAATAAACCTACTCCTTTCTGTTATCTCCCCAGCTATGTTTTTCTCCATTAATTCTTTAACTTTTTCCCTTCTTTTCTCTCTAGCTAAAACCCAACTAAGCTTTACGAATGCACTCTCTATAGTGTAATCGCAAAAGTTCCCAATAACTCCTATTTCTTGCAATTTCCTTCCAGTAGAATAAGTATTCATATTTATCCTTCCATTTATTGTTTGGCTAGTCATAACCACCTGAACCCCACTATCTATTAATTCTTTTAACTCCTTAATTAGAGAATTTTTTCCTGAAACGCTCACATGTCCCAATCCCGTTCCTGCTAAAACAATTCCTTTAAATTCACTGTATTTAGAGATTAAGGAAGGCTTCATTCCGGGATAGAAGTAGAGGATTGCAACTTCCTCCTCAAACTCATTCTCTAATTTCCCTAGCCTTCCAGCTTTTTTCAAAGGAAATTCTTTTTCAATTAATATGAATTCTTTTTTTGAGTAGCTCACTTTTGCTAGAGGAAGGATGTTTATGCTTTTAAAAGCATCCCTCCTAGATGTGTGCATTTTCCTAACCCTGGTTCCTCTATGCAAAAATCCCCAATCATCTTCTATTGAAGAATGCATTAAAACGGTTACCTCTCCAAACCCTTGCTTTGCTGCAAAAATGCTGTTTAAAACATTTTCTCTAGCGTCTGAGCTTGGCCTATCAACACTTCTTTGAGAACCAGTAAATATTATGGGATTGTTTAGTTCTCTTATCGCAAAGGAAAGGGCTGCACTTGAATAGTGCATTGTGTCTGTGCCATGAAGTATTATTACTTTTTTTCCCTCTTTTAATTCTTCATAAGCTCTCTCAGCAAGTTTTTTCCAGTGCTCTTGGAAGAAGTTTTCACTAAACTCCTTGAATAGCTCTATTGCTTTAACATTTTCTCCTTCAAAAGCAGCAAAATTCATTGAAGGAACCACAGCCCCAGTCTCATAATCCACTCTTGAGCTTATGGTTCCTCCACAGCCAATAACGCTTATTTCTCCTCCTTCATCCTTTAAGTTTTCTTCTATTTTTCTCTTTATCCTCTCTTTTATCTCTAGCCTTGCCTCTTTTTTTGGAATTGCTATGTTATAACCATTCTCTAGCTTTATCAAATAATTTTCTCCTTCACTAGGAAGCAAAACCCCTAGGAGTTTTTTTCCTTTCCAATTTATCTCTACTTTTATTATTTCAAGCTCCACACTCATTAATAGCCAATATTCTTTAAAAGAATTTCAGAGATTTTGATGCTAATGATAAGAAAGGTTAAGTTAGTGAATTGGACTTCTCATAAGGAGAGTGAACTTGAGTTTGAAAATGCTAATATATTTTTGGGAGTAATTGGGAGTGGAAAAAGTAGTGTGGTTGAGGCTATTTCTTTTGCCTTATTTGGAAGTTTTCCTGAATTGAATTCAAGAGAGCTCTCTTTAGTTGATTTGATAAGGCATGGGGAGAGAAGGGCAAAGGTTGAGCTTTTTTTAGAGTTAAAAGGAAAGGAAATAAAAATAATAAGGGAAATTGAGAAAACTAAGGATAAAGCTAAAACATCCTCAAAATTGTTTGTTGATAATGCTTTGTTTAGTGAATCAACCACTGAGGTTAATAACTTTTTATCTTCTTTTTTTGGTTTTGACTTCCACACATTTATTAATACTCTTTACTCCTCACAAAATAGGTTGGAGGGCTTGCTTTATCTCTCCCCTTCTAAAAGAAGGGCTTTGCTTGATGAACTTATGAACATTGAGAAGCTTGAAAGGGCATTAAAAAACACAACCTCCTTCCTTAACAGAGCTCAACGGCTTCAAAAGGATTTGGAAAGTAAGCTTAAGAATGCTGAAGAAGAAAGGCTAGAAAAGGAAGTTGAGAAAAAAGAGAGGGAGATAGAGGAATTAAAGAAAAAGAGAGAGGAGATTAAGACATTGAAGGAAAAAGAAGAAAGAGAGCTAGAACTACTAAAAGCAAAGTATAGGAAGCTCAAGGAGGAGAGAGAGCTTTACTATAGTTTGGTTAAAGAGAAAGAAAGGCTTAATGCTTTGTGTGAGGAATTAAAGCCTTATAAAGACTTCTCTTCTTCATTTGATGAGAAAGAGCTTTTAAAAGAAAAGGAGATTTTTGAAGAGCTTAGGGCTTTAATTAGGGAAAAGAGAAGGGAATTGGAAGAAACAAGGCTTAAATTGATTAGGATCAGGGAAGAAATATTAAAACAGGAAAAGATTTTGGAAGAGATTGAGATAGTTAAAGAAAGAATAAAGAGGTTAGAGGGAGTTGAATTATTTTTAGAGAATTTGTTAAAGAAGGAGCAAGAATTAGTTTCTAACATTTCAAGAGTTAATGAGAAGATACGCTCCTCAAAAGATAGTTTGAAGCTTTTGGAAGGAGATTCTCCTTTTTGTCCTGTGTGTGGAAAAGAGCTCTCCATTTCCTCAAAAAAAGAGCTAAAGGAAAAGTTGGAAAAAGAAATAGAATACAACTCAAAAAAATTAAAGGAGTTGGAAAAAGAGCTTTTAGGATTAAGGAAAGATATTGAGATTAAGAGGAGAAACCTATCAAATTTGGAGAGGTTAAAGGAGAGACTCTCAATTCTTGAAAAGGATTTGAAAAAGGTTGATAAAAACTTAATATCTTCTTTAGAGGAAAAAGAGAAAAGCCTTAGGAAGGAATTTGAGGAGATAGAGCAAAAGAAAGAAGCTTGTTTAAGAAAAATAAATGATTTGGAGAATCAGTTAAAGGAGATAAAGGAAAAAGAAGGAAAAAAGAGGAAGTATTGGTTTTCTTTTTCAAGAAAAAAGAAAATTGAAGAAAAGCTTGAGGGATTAAGCTTTAATGAGGAGAGTTTCTCTTCCTTAATAGAGAGCCTTAAGGAGCTTTCCTCTTCTTTAGAGAAGAAGAAAACTTTTCTCTCTCAAAGTAAACTTTTATTAGAGGAAAAGGAGAAACTTTTGAGAGAGTTGAAGAAAAGGAGGGAGGAAATAAACAAAATGAGAAAAAAGATGGAGAAACTTTCCTCTTTAATTGAGGATCTAAGCATTATAAAGACAGCTTTAACCACTACTCAACAAGAAGCAAGAAAACATTTGCTTGATTCATTAAACTTCTCTCTAAACATGATTTGGGGGATAATTTACCCTTATGAGGATTATGTTAAAGTGAAGGTAGAGGCTTTTGAAAGTGGCTATAGGTTTTTGGTTTTTGATGGAGAATGGAAGGAGCTTGAAAGGGTAGCTTCTGGAGGAGAAAAAAGCCTTTACATGCTTTCTTTAAGGCTTGCTCTTTCCTCCTTATTAATGGGAAAGCTTGATTTTGTTATACTTGATGAACCCACCCACAACTTAGATGAGTTTGCTGTAGAGAGGCTTTCTCTATTAATTTCAAGCGAGCTTTCAAAACTAACAAAACAGTTTTTTATAATAACCCATGACGAGAGGCTTAGAAATATTGAGAGAGGAAAAGTTTTCTTATTTGAAAGGAACAAAAAGGGCTCTTCTCCCACAGTGGTTAAAGTTTTACAATAAGAGAGGGAAAATGAAAAAGAGAAATTATTTTATTGCTAGCACTTCTCTCTCAACGAATCTAAAACCATCCTTGTCAATTATAGCAACCCTTATTCCATCTCCACTTGCAGCATCTCTTTTTGTAGCTGTAAACACAGCTTTTTTTGCTAGTTCAATTGCTTCCTTTGTGGTCAGCCCCTCCTTATAGTGGGATTCAATAACTCCTAAAGCTAGTGTTGTTCCACTTCCTGTTGCTGTATAATTCTCTTCAGTAAGCCCTCCTATCATATCTATAGAGAATAGGTGTGGCTTATTATCATAACCCCCTATTAATATTTGGACCCAAAATGGCATGTATTTGTAAGCTGATAATATGTTGGAGAGAAGGGTTGCAGCTTCTCTAACCTCCATTTTCTTTCCACTTTCCAATTCATATGTTTCAATCTCACTCCTAAGCCATCTAACCAATCTTTGAGCATCTCCTACAGAGCCTGCCATGGTTAATGCCATTCTGTCATTTAACTTATTTATTTTCTCTGTTTCTTTGTTAGCAATAAAATAACCCATAGTAGCTCTCATATCTGCTCCTAGAACTACAGCGTCTTTTGTTTTTATTCCAACAGTGGTTGTTCCAGTTTTTTTTGCTTTTGTGGCCTCCATACTATCACTAAACCCTCTTATGCTTCTTTTCCTTTAAATATTTATTGATTTTTAGTTTTTGCTGGTTAGTTAAGCTATTTTTAATTTCCGTCTTTTAATTCCCATAAAGAGAGGAATTCTTTTTCAATTTCATTTAATTTTCCTGGAACAACAAAGCAAGAGGGCTCTCCAAAACCCTCAAAAAATTTAGTTCCAAAAAGGGATTTTGCTTTTTCTATTTTCAAATAGCATATCTTTTCCCCATCCAACCCTATCCTACTTGCTATTAGTAGGTCTTCTATAACTTTAATCCCCTCTTTTTCCTCCATCTTTAACATTATCTTTATTCCTTCCTCAACCTTCATTTGCTCTCTTTTTTGCTTTCCCTTAATATCAAGCAAAACTAAGCTGTGTAAGCCCCTCTCTTTATTTTTCTTTATCTTTAGAATAGGGCTTGTTGGCTTAAAATTCTCCTCCCAGAAAGAGATTGTGCAAGCTTCTCCAAATTTATAAATACTTAACCCTGTTTTGGCTATTGCTGAGAATATAGAGGAGTTGTGCTTTACTTTAACTTCTATTCCTTCTTTTTTTGCTTCATAAAATAATGTGTAATGGGTTGTTGCACTAAAAACATCTCCTCCTATAAGCAATGCTATCTTTTCTTTTCTCGCTTTTTCAATAAGAAAAGAGCTCTCAACTTTTTCCCTTCCAATTAGCTTTGCCTCTATTCCATTTTCTCTCAAATACTCAATAACTTCTTTGTAGTTTGAAGGCATTGTGTAGTTTTCTATAAACACTTCATAGCTTTTTAGCTCTTCTATTGTTTTACAATCTAATGAGTTATCTATTCCTAAACCAACAAAAAACAACATTATCTCAATCTTAGTAAGAAAGTTATTAAACATCTATTGTTTTAAAGGTTGAATATGAGTAAGAGAAGTAAGCTTGAAATTTCCCATCTCGCCATAATTCCAGATGGAAATAGGAGGTGGGCTAAAAAACATAATAAAAGCTTGGAAGAGGCTTATGAAATTGGAATAAGAAAATTTTTAGATGTTGCAAAATGGGTTAGAAAATTTAATATAAAGGTTTTTTCTGCATGGGGGTTTAGCACTGAAAATTTTAAGAGAGATGAAGAGGAAAAGAGAGTGCTTTGGAATTTATTCTCCAAGTTTTTAGATGAGATGATTAGGAAGTATGAGAAAGAAGAAAGAGAGGAAAAGCACAAAGTTAAGATAAACTTTCTTGGTAGAATCTATCTTTTTCCAGATTTTCTTCAAAAAAAGATGAAAGAGCTTTCAAAGTTAACAGAAAATAATAAGCCTTATACTGTAAATTTTATGATGGCTTATGGAGGAAGAGCAGAAATAGTGGATGCTGTGAATGAGATTTTGAGAAGAGGGTTAAAGAGTATTAATGAGAAAGAATTTGAGAACTTCCTTTACACAAAAGGTATAGTTGATCCTGATTTAATAATAAGGACAGGAGGGGAAAAAAGGCTTTCAGGATTTTTAAGTTGGCAGTCCTCCTATTCAGAATTAATTTTTATTGATAAACTTTGGCCTGATTTTGAGGAAAAGGATTTGGAATTTGCTATAAATGACTTTAAAGTTAGGAAGAGGCGTTTTGGAAAGTAAGGGCTTTTTCAAGTATTTGGTTTGAATTTATTAAACCTTCTTCCTTTAACCACCTTTCCTCTCCATCCTCCAAATAGATAAAAACAAGAGAAGGATAGCTACTTATGTTGTATTTTTCCTTAAAATAGTTTACAACAGAATGGCTTGTTTTTCCTTCAAAAGCATAAATCTTTATAGGAACTTTTTCAAGCAAACTATTTCTTGCTATTGCAAGCTCAAAGCCTTGCTCATAACACTCCTCACATTCCACCAAGTTGTTTGTATAGAAATACATTATTATTAAGGGATTTATTCTACACTCTTTAGAGGCTTTTTTTACTAAAAAGAAATCTCTAACTTGTAGATCAAAATACTTTAGCTTTAAGTCCTCTCCTATCCTATTTTTACTCTCTAGCTCGTCTATCATAACCCCTAGCTTCCAGGTTTGCTCTTCTATTTCCTTCATAGTTCGAGGAAATATTGTACAAAACTCTTCCCCACTTGCATATAATATTTCGCTAGTTGTTGAGAGCTCTATTATTTTATTTATCTCATCCTCCATTCCTTTTGAGATAAAGGAATCATACACAACTCCAAGAGTAAAACCTATAATTAATAGTAAAACCGCATAAAAAAAAGCTAATTTGTATAATCCAGTGGAGAGTTTTCTTTTAGCTTTCCTTTTCTTAGTTTTTTCTTCATTTTTCATCTTGTCCCCCATTTATAGCCAGGGCTCTTTATTTCCTTTATTATTACTAGGGGCCATATTATTCCCCAAACAAATGGATAGAGAATGTTGTAAAGTATAAGTGAGGGAAGCTCTTTTAAACTAATTTCCTTTGCTTTAGCTTTTCTTCTTATAACATTTATCATATGGGCGCTCCAATAAAAGTAAAGGAAGAAGAGAAAAACACTGAGTAAAATTATAAAGTCAACATAAATTAGGAAGGATTCAATTAGCCCTATCTTGAATACAAAGAAATAGGGCTTTTTTATTGTTAGTTCTATAAGTTTACTTATAATAGCGCTGAAAACAGGAATTGCATACACAAAATCCAACGTAAATCCTAGCAATGCAAAATCCCCATATTTTAAGGAGAGTAGGTTTTTGTGAAGAATTCTGTTATAAATCCCTCCTCTTATCCACCTTACTCTTTGATTTAGAAATGCTTTGAATGTTTTTGGAACTGTAGTGTAGGAAACAGCTTCTAAAGAAACTTTTACTTTATAATTGTGTTTGTGCATTTTGAATGCTATTTCCTGATCTTCAGTTAAGCTTTTTTCCTCAAATCCCCCAACTCTTTCCAAAGCTTTTTTGCTAAAAGCACTCATTCCTCCCGGGGTTACTGGAATGCTATGCAAAAACTCAAATATTTTTCTTACAAACAATATGATGTCATACTCGTATTCTTGCATTTTTTCTAGTAGGCTTTTTGCTTTTTTTGTCCTCACAGCCCCACTTATAGCTCCTGTTTTTGAATCAAAAAGCTTAACGAAGTTTAGAATAGCGTTTTCCTCCATCACTGAATCAGAATCAATGGTTATTATTATCTCTGCCTTTTTTGAGGAGTTTTTTATCCCCACATTTTTTGCGTTTGCAGCTCCTCTATTTTCTTTAAGCCTTATCACTTTCACCCCAAATTCCTCAAACATCTTTGCCCTCTCATAGCTTTTATCCTTGCTTGCATCATCAACAACTATAACTTCTAGCTTTTCCTTAGGATAATTAGCAGTTAGTATTGAGCTTAATGTGTATACTATTTCCTCCTCGTCATTATAAAGGGGAACAACAACACTAACAAAAGGAAGCTCCTTTATTTTTCTTTTTTCCTTTTTTTCTACTCTTGGAAAGTATTTTAGGTAAATTACCAGGAGAAGAGCTCCTATATAGGTTAGTAGAAGTATTGAGAAATAGTAAAGTAGTTGTGATATCCCAATAAGGATTTCTGTTATGCTAGGAAACAAAAAATCCCCTCCATTGCTATAGTTGAAAAATAAAGGAAAAAACTTTTAAGTGAAGTATGGAGTAAGTTAATCATGGCAATAAAAGTTGGTGTTGTTGGTTATGGAACTATTGGAAAAAGAGTGGCAGATGCTATTGCAAAACAAGATGACATGAGTTTAGTGGGAATTGTTGCTAGAGGATATGATTGGAGGTATGCAATGGCGGTAAGGAGAGGCTACTCTCTTTATGCTGCAGAAAGCGCTAGAATGGAGGAGTTTGAGGAGTATGGGATTGCTGTTAAAGGATCTTTTGAGGATTTAATACAAGAAAGTGATGTTATTGTGGATTGCTCTCCTAAAAAGGTTGGAGCCTCTCATAAGCCTTTTTATGAAAAATATGGGAAAAAAGCTGTTTTCGAGGGAGGGGAGAAGCATGAATTAACAGGGGTTTCCTTTAATTCCTCTCGTAACTTTGAGGAGAGTTGGGGAAAGCAGTTCACTAGGGTTGTGAGTTGCAACACTACTGGAATTGCTAGAACAGTTGGGGCATTACATGAAAAACTTGGGGTTAAAAAGGCAAGAGTTGTCTTAATAAGAAGACATACAGATCCTTGGGAAAGCCATAAAAAAGGAGTAATAAATACAGTTGTTCCTGTTCTAAAAGTTCCTTCCCATCACGCTGAAGATTCAAAAACAGTTGTTAAGGATTTGGATATAAACACAATAGCCTTCTCCACCCCACATAACATGATGCATATAAATGCTGCTTTCTTGGAAATGAAATCAAATGTGGAAAAGAAGGATGTATTGTCAGTGTTGGAGGAGGAGAATAGAGTTGTTTTTGTTAGTGGAAAGGATAAGGTTGAAGCACTTAATAGCGTTTTTGCATTAGCTAGAGATTTAGATAGGAGTAGAGGAGATTTATATGAGGTTCCTGTTTGGGAGGAGAGTATCTCTGTTAATGGAAATGAGGTTTCCTTAATTTGGGCAACTCCAAATGAGGCTAATGTTATTCCAGAAAACATAGATGCTATTAGAGCAATAACTCAAAGTCTTCCAAAGCATAAGAGCATTGAAAAAACAGATAATAGTTTGGGAATCTTAAAAAAGCTCTATTAGATATTCTTTAAGATTTTTGAATAGTGAGGAAAAACGTAGGGGAAAGGATTTAGGAGAGGAGGGAAAAGTTGTTAGGGCAATTTGGAAAAGAAGACGCTCATTTGGCGGATTTGCTTAGGATTGATTTAGACCTCCCAACTTTGGATGAAGTGGATGTTTTTGAAAAGGTTGTTTTAGTAAGGGCTGATCTGAATTTGCCAATAAGGAATGGAAAAGCAGAAGACACCACTAGGTTAGAGTTGTTTGCAAGAACTACTTTAAAGGAGCTCTTAGAAAAAGGAGCAAAACCAGTTCTACTAACCCATCAAGGAAGAAAAGGAGAGGAGGATTTCACAACAACAGAATTGCATGCTAGGCTTCTCTCTAAATTTATGGGAAGGAAAGCAACATATGTCCCTTCTTTGTATGGAAAAGAGGTTGAAAAGGAAATAAGAGAGCTAAAAAAAGGGAATAGAGAGATTTTGGTTTTAGAAAACACCAGATTTTATGACGAGGAAACAAAACCACTAACCTTTGAAGAGCACTCTAAATCAAAAATGGTTAGGTTTTTGAGTGGCATTTGTGATGTTTTTGTTAACGATGCTTTTGCAAGCTCCCACAGAAACCACGCCTCTTTGGTTGGTTTTCCTTTGGTTATGCCTTCTTTTATAGGAAGGATAATGGAATGGGAGCTAAGAGTAATAAAATATGTTCTTACTCAAGACAATTCAAGAACCCTCTATATTTTAGGAGGTTCAAAAGTTGAGGAATCTCTTGATGTTGCTTCCCATGTTTTAGAAAAAGGTTTGGGAAAAGTTGTTGTAGGAGGGAGAGTGGCAAACTCATTCTTAGGTTTTGGAAAGGATGAGGAGGTTATAAAAGCAAAACAGCTAGAAGGAAATCCAAACCTCTATGTTCCAATTGATTATGTTGTAGGAAGACAAACACTTTATAGAGAAGAAGTAACAACTCCCCCCTTAGATTTAGGAAGCAGCTCTATAAATAGGATAAAGGAGATGGTTTTTGAATCTTCTCAAGTTTTCTTTAATGGCCCTCTAGGATATTTTGAAGGGGGATATATAAAAGCAAGCAAAGAAGTTTTAGAGGCCATAGCAAATTCCCCTTGCTTTAGTGTAGCTGGAGGAGGACATACTATAACTTTGTTAAATAAGCTAGGGATGTTTGATAAAATAAACCACGTTAGCACTGGGGGGAGGGCCTTGATGAACGCTTTAATTGAAAAACCCCTTCCTGCTTTAGAAGCTATAAAGCTAGCTAGAAATTGAAATTAAGTTAGGAAAACAAGTTAGAAAAAGAAATGCTTTAAGCTTGGGATGAAGTGTTAGGATGAAGAAGTGTGAAAAATGTTTTGGGGCTTTAGCAACTAGAGTTGTTGAGGGAATGGAGGTTTGCGATTCCTGTGCATTTAGTTTAGAAAATATACAATGCTTTAAGTGCCAACTCTACCTCCCAAAAGCTGAGCTTGTGCTGTGGAGAGGGAATTGGTATTGCCCTTTTTGTATAAATGATATAAGGATGGAAGAATCCAAAGCAGAGGAGCATAAAGAGCTCAAAGAACCAGAATTAGGAGAGGGAGCTCCTCACAGCTCTCCAATAAGAGTGGCTAGGAAAAGGGGAATTAGATTAGGCAAAGAGGCATTAGCTAATTTTTTTGCAAAGGTTTTTTCAAAGATTGCTAGAATTTTTGAGAAAAAGGAAAAGGAGTAGCAAGCAACATCAAAAGAGCTAATAGTAAGCTAATAGTAAGAGAGCAACAGAGCTAAAGATAGGTTAAAGGTAGGTTTAAATAGTTATCTTAAAATGAAATAAATAGTTAATAGTTATCTTAAAATGAAACAACTCCATAATTCCCATTACCAACCCGCCGTAGCTCAACAGTAGAGCGCCCGGCTGTAGCTTGAGAGTGGTTACCGGGAGGTTGGGGGTGCGAATCCCTCCGGCGGGACTTTAACCCTCTCCCTATTTTTATTTTACTTAGAGATTTATTTTGTGGTAAAATGAAGGGAAAAAGAGTTATTGTAGTCTTTCATGAAGATTTTATAACTAAAGGCCACCTCTTCTCCAAGCTAGAGAAAAAGCTAGCTAAGGATATTGAGGAAAGGTTGGAAAAGGAAAGAGTTAAAGGAAAAGTTGAAAGGGAAAGAGGAAGAATTTTTGTTTTTCCTGAAAGCTTGGAGGATTTGGAAAAAGTTGGGGGAATTTTGAAGAGAATTTTTGGAATAAAAAAGATTGGATATGCATATTTATTTGATTCCTATGAGGATTTGCTCTCTTTTTTGGATGAGGGAAGTAAGCTTCCTCCAAAAAAATATAAGGTAGAGGTAAGCAGAGCTAACAAAAAATTTCCAAAAACATCTCCAGAAATAACTAAGGAAGTTGTTGATTTGCTTAAAGGCAAGTTAAACCTAGTTATTAAGGGTTGGGATGAAATACTTAGGATAGAGATAAGAAAAGACAAATTCCTATTAATCTATGGGGAAGAACAAGGCTTAGGGGGATTCCCTGTTTTTGAGGATAAAGCGTTGGTTTTGTTCTCAGGGGGATTTGATAGCACTTTGGCTAGCTTTTTGGCAAGAAGACAAGGGCTTAATCTAGAGTTTTTGCTATTTGTTTTTAGAGAAGAAGACAGCATTTATGCAAAAAGTGTTTTGAAAAAGCTAGAAGAGCTTTATTTTATAAGAGGAAAATTAATAGTTGAGAAAATCCCTCCTCTTATCTTTTCTATTAAAGAATCTCTGAGACAATTAGCTTTGAAGAGGTTTTTCTATAAGAAGGGAGAAGAAATAGCCTTTAAGAGGAATGCAAAAGCCTTAATTACAGGAGAGGTTGTTGGTCAAACACACACTCAAAGGCTTTCCTCCCTCTTATTTTTAGAAAAAGACATAACTTTACCAATTTTAAGACCCCTCTCCTTTTTTTCAAAAGAACAGATAATAAGTGAAATAAGGAAGCTTTCTCTCTACAAGGAATGCTCTTCCATTCCTGAGCTTTGTGTAGTTAGTAGGAGAGTAAACCCTTATCCCTCTCAATATGCGTTAGAGGAGCTTGATAAGGAGGTGGAAAAACTTTTAACCTATAAACTATCTCAACATAAAGCTTCCCAAGAGCTTGTTGAGAAGGATGGGGGAAAAGAACTGGAAAAAGAGGGAGAGGTAATACTTAACCTAGAGGATAAAGAGGTTTTAAGAAAGGTTTTGAATTATGAGCTTGAAAAAGGGAAGAAGTATGTACTAAAGTGCAAAAGCGGGATTGCAGCTAGGTTTTTGGCAGAAGAATTAAGGAAGAAGGGATTTGATGCTGTTGGAGAAAAGCTTTAAAAACCTGTGTCTAAAAAACTATAAAGTTTAATAAACTTTGAAAGCTTAGGCCTTAGGAAAGCTTGAAGCTTAGAGTTTAGGTTTAACCCATTCCATATTGAGGTGTTCATAATGGCAAAATCTGGAAAAGGAAAGGCTAAGAAGAAGGTTAAGAGGAAAACAACAAAACCAGCAAAACCTAGAAAAGAGGAAGAAGGTGTTAGGGGAATTGTTAGGTTAGCTGATAACGATTTGGATGGATATTTAACTTTGAGAAAAGCCCTACTAAAGGTTAAGGGGATTGGCCATTCTTTAGTAAAACCTATTAGTTTACTTATAGAGGAGAATTTTGGAATAAGTAAAGATAAAAGGATTGGAGAGCTTTCTGATGAGGAATTAGAAAAAATAACAAAGTTCCTCCACTCCTTAGATTCTTCAAAACTACCTTCATTTTTGTTGAATAAGAGAAAAGATTTCTACACAGGAGAGGATAAGCACTATATAATGAATGAGTTGCTCTTCTCAATAAGGCAGGATATAGAGAGAAAGATAAAAACAAAGAGCTGGCAAGGTTATAGGCATTCAAGAGGAAAGAAGGTTAGGGGACAAAGAACAAAGAATACAGGAAGAAGAGGACTTACAGTTGGAGTTATTAGGAAGAAATAACCTTGAGGAGGTAACAAGATGGGAGATCCAAGGAGAAGTAAAAAGAAGTATAAAAAACCTAAGAGATTGTGGGATAAAGAGAGGATAATGGAGGAAAGTGCATTGAAAAAAGAGTATGGCTTAAAAGCTACAAGAGAAGTTTGGATTGCTTTGGAAGAGCTAAGAAGGGTGAGGAGAGAAGCAAGAAAGCTTTTGGCTTTAGGAGAAGAGGAGAGAAAAAAGAGAGAAAAAATAATTATTGATAAGCTAAAAAGGTTAAACATAAACGCCTCTTCAATTGATGATATTCTTTCTTTAACAGTTAGGGACTTTTTAGAGAGGAGGCTTCAAACACTTGTTTTTAGGAAAGGTCTTGCAAAAACCCCAAAACAAGCAAGGCAATTAATAGTGCATGGGTTTATAGCTATTGATGGAGTTAGGCAAGTTTCTCCTGGAAGGCTTGTTAGGAAGGATGAGGAGGACAAAATTTCTTATTACAAGCCAATAAACCTCTCTCAACCTTTTGAAAAGACTGCTGTAGAAGCTAAAGAAGAAGATGGAAATAAGGAAAAATCTGATGAGGTTAAGGAAGTTAAAGAAGGTTTAGAAAACTCAGAATAGTTTTAGGAGGATGAAAAAATGGAAAAAGATAAAGGAAAGGTTGCTGTTATTAGAGTTTTCTCTTCAAAAAACAACACTATTATAACTGCTACTGATTTGAGCGGAGCAGAAACAATAACTTGGGCATCTGGAGGAATGATGGTTGATGCTCAAAGAGAGGAAGGAAAGCCTTATGCTGCGATGCAAGCTGCAAATAAAGTTGCGAATGATTTGAAGGAAAAGGGCTTTGATAAAATAATAATAAAGATAAGAGGACCTGGAGGAAACAAGAGCAAAACTCCAGGCCCAGGAGCCCAAGCAGTGGTTAGAATGCTTGCTAGGAAAGGTCTTAAAATATTGAGAATAGAGGATGTAACTCCAATTCCAACTGATTCTATGAGGAAGAAGGGAGGTAGAAAAGGAAGGAGGGTTTGAATGAGATTTGAAGTGGTTAGAAAAAATAAGGATGAGGTTGTTTTTAAATTTGAAGGAGTTCCTTATTTTTATCTAAATGCTATTAGGAGATATGCTTTAGGAGGAATTCCTGTTTATGCAATAGATAGGGTTGTTTTTTATGATAATACAAGCTCTTTTTATGATGAATACATTGCTCATAGGCTTGGACAAATTCCAATAAGGGTTAGGGGGAACATAAAGGAGGAAGAGCTAGGTTTTACTTTGGATGAGGAAGGCCCAAAAAAGGTTTATAGCTCTTCTTTAAATCCAAATAGGAAAGAGCTTGAAGTTGTTTATGATAATATCCCTATAGTAACTTTAGG
Organism: Microcaldota archaeon; assembly: GCA_015523325.1. GTDB lineage: Archaea > Micrarchaeota > Micrarchaeia > Anstonellales > J096 > WAKO01. The sequence continues at coordinate 36,229 of WAKO01000013.1, forward strand.
AGAGGGACAAGCAGTAAGGTTGGAATGTAAAATAAAGAAAGATGTTGGAAGGAAACACGCAAAGTTCCAAGCCGCTATTTGTTCCTATAATATTGAAGAGCAGGAAGAGGATTTGGCAAAGGGAGAGATGTTTATTGAAACACTTCACCACTACTCTTTAAAGGAAGTGTGGGAAAAAATTTTTGAGGAGATTGAGAAGGACTTGGATGACTTTATTAATTCTTTGGAAGAATCCTTGGAAAAGAAATGAGGGAAAATTAAACAATTAAATTAATGGATTTTCTAAAGCCTCTTTTCTTCTTTTTGCTACTTCCACTTCCTTTATTGTTGAGAGCTTAATTGTTTTTGAGTAAGAGTTGTAGAGCTTTCTCTTCTTATTTAAGAGCTCCTTTGAAATTGAGATAAGTTGCGTTCCAACCCTTAAGGCTTCTTCAGGACTTAACCTTATTGAAAGCTTTTCTTCATTTTTACTTATTTTTATAAATATATATCCATCTTTTGGAAATCCTCTCTCCATTTTTGGAGAGTAGCTCTCTATCCTTAGGCTCCTCCTTATTAGAGTTTCTTCCTTTTTGCTCCAATGAACTATTTCTTCCTCTAACATTTTTATCTCCTCTGGAGGGGGTGGAATAAGCAATGTTTTTTCCTTTAAAAACTTTTCGCAAGTTCTTTTCACTGTGGAAGAGGAGATAAAGAGGGTCTTAATAATTGCAAAAGGAAGAGTGCAAGGAGTGGGTTTTAGATGGTTTGTTAGAGGAAAGGCCATTGAGAACAACATTAAGGGCTATGTGATGAACCTTCCTAATGGAGATGTAGAGATAGTTGCTGTTGGAAAAGAAAAGGACATTAAGAATTTTTTAGCTAGCATAAAAGTTAGCTCTCCTTTTGGTATAAACGTGGAGAGCTTAACTCCTCTCCAAGAAACTAAGGTTTCTTTGAAAAGCTTTAAGGAAATGAAAGAGTTCTATATAAGACGTTAGTTCTATAGAGTTTACCTCTAAATCCAAAATCTAAAAGTTAACCTTTTTTAAGATTAACATGGTTAGAAATCTATGGCAGTTTTTTCTCAAGCTTTTAGAGGGCTACTTAAAGTTTATTCAAATAAAGAGCTTTTCCTCTTAATTCTTTTTCTCTCCTTTGTTTACACCCTTTTCATCTACTTCTTATTCGTAAATTTCCTTAATGATTATCTCTCTTACTTTTCTCTTGGAGCTTTAATTATAAAAACAAAAGGATTGCAAAGCTTAAGCTCTCTTTATCCCTATTTTTTAGCTTCTCCAATAGTAACAATATTATCTTTTGTTAGCCCTGCATTGCTAAATGTTTACTTTGCATTTTTAGCAATAAAGGAAGAGTTTAGGAGAAGGATAAATGAAAAAGAGCTTAAAGAGAGAACAAAAAAAGGAATGCTCTTCTTTATTTTATTCTTTTTCCTCCTCTCCTTTATCTCTTCCTTGCTTTCCCCTCTCCTAATCTTTAATCCAGCCCTCTACTCTTTGCTAATAATACTTTTATTTTATTCTACTTTCTTCTCTCCTTATGCTTTGGTTATAGACGACTATAATTTTGTTCAGGCAATAAAAAAGTCCTTCTCTTTGGTAAAGAAAAAACCACTCTTTCCATTAATTTGGGCTCTTTTTATCATCATAGCTCTCTCTATTTTGTTTTTAGTAGTTGATATTGTTTCCAAGATTTTATGGCCTTCTGGCATTATAGTGGATAGAATAACATTTAATGAACTCTTTATCTTCTTTATAAATCAAGTTCTAATAATTCCTTACTCAATAATTCTAGCCTCTTACTTTTATATAATGAGATACCCTTTGGTTAATGTTTAATTGGAAGGTTTTGAATTTAGAAATTGGGGAGCTTTTTTAAGTTTTAGCTGGTTTTTATCCTTATGGAAAAGGAAGAAAGAGATTTGACGGAATTAAGAAAACAACAACATGTAGAAAAAGCACTACTAAGCTCTTCTCAATACAACAAAACTACTCTTCTTGAGGAGATTGATTTTATCCACTCCTCTCTCCCAGAGTTAGATTGGGAAAAAACTGATGTTAGAGCTAGCCTCTTTGGAAGAAAGTTTTCTCTCCCTCTCTTAATAACTGGGATGACGGGAGGCTATAAAAAGGCAAGAGAAATAAACATTGAATTAGCAAAAGCTGCTTCCTCCTTCAACATTCCTTTTGGAGTAGGATCACAAAGAGCTATGATAGAGAATAAAGATTTACTTCCAACTTATGATGTTAAGAAGGAAGTAGAGGATTTATTTTTAATAGCCAACATAGGTGCATATCAGCTAAAAGTTTATTCAAATTCCCAAATAGAGAGTTTAGTTAAGGATATTGATGCAAATGCATTGGCAATTCATCTCAATCCTCTTCAAGAAATAATCCAACCAGAAGGAGATAGAGATTGGGAAAATGTTTTGTTTAGAATAGGGGAAGTTGTTGATTACTTGGATGTTCCTGTTTTGATTAAAGAGACTGGAGCAGGAATTAGTAGAGAAGTTGCCTCCTCTCTAGCCTCTTTGGGAATAGAGCTTATTGATGTTTCTGGGGCCGGAGGGACAAGTTGGAGTAAAATAGAATACATGAGAGGAGGGGCAATAAAGGGCTTTGAAGAATGGGGCATCCCAACAGCTCTCTCCATACTTTTATGCAGAGATGTTGTGGATGTAATAGCTTCTGGAGGAATAAGGAGTGGAATTGATGGAGCAAAGGCTTTGGCTTTAGGTGCAAGGTTTTTTGGAAGTGCAAAGCCTTTTTTGCAAGCTGTTTATGAAAAAAGGGTTTTCCAATTGATTGAAGAATGGAAAAACCAGCTAAAAACTGTTCTTTTCCTAACAGGAACTAAAGACATTGAAGAGTTTAGAAAAAAGAGACCGATAATAGTGGGAGAAAAGCTTTACTTTTATGCAAAACAGTTGGGAGTAAAAATTTAGTCTTTGAAAGAATTTACAAAAGAATTGACATTTAAGGAAAATAAAGAGAGCTGAAGGGAGTTAAAATGAAACCAGAGGAATTTCTCCTAAGTGAGTTGAGAGGAAAAAAGCTACAGTCTTTCTTTTTCTCCCCTTTTGAGAGAAAAGATCTTGTTTTTAAGGAAAAAGCTGAGAACTTCAAAGTAATTGAAATCTCTTTATTTGGTGAGCTAAAGGATTGTGGCTTTTTGAAAAATATAGAAAAGTTTGGAGAGGAATTTTCCCTAACACCTAAGCAGTTTTGCTGGTTTGTGCTTAATAAAAAAAATTGGGCAACTGATAAGGCTTTAAGAGCAATAGCAAAAGCATTAGGGGTTTCATTTAGAAGGTTTAATTGGGCTGGAACAAAAGACAAAAAAGCAATAACTTCTCAACTTTGCTCTATTTTTTTGGGAAAAAAAGAGAGAGATAAATTGGTTGAGAGAATAAAAAGGATAGAGATAAAGGACATTACTTTAGATTGTTTCTTTTTTGCAGAAAGAAAAATAAAGTTAGGAGAGCTTTTGGGAAATAGGTTTGAAGTTTTTTTAAGCCAAGAGCATTATGAGTTCTTAGAAAAGCATTTAAAAGAAATAAAAGAAGAGACAGGAAAATACTTGTTCCCAAACTACTTTGGAATGCAACGCTTTGGAATTAGGAGAAACAACCATCTTATAGGTTATTTTCTATTAAAGGGTTTTTTTGAGGAAGCAGCCTTTCTCCTCCTAACCTCCACAGATTTTGAAGAAAATGAGAAAGCAATTAAGGCTAGAAACTCCTTAAAAGAGCATTTGGATTTTAAGAAAGCTTTCCAGGAATTTCCAAAACACCTTTACATTGAGAGAATAATCCTAAATCATCTCAAAGATCATCCAAGGGATTTTGTGAATGCTTTTAGAAAGCTTCCCCGCCCAACCCTCTTAACCTTTGTCCATTCTCTTCAATCCTTTATATTTAACAAAGAGCTTTCAATAAGATTTAAAGAACAGGGATTTTTTATTAAAAAAGAGAAAAATGAATATTTCTGCTCTTCCTTCCAAGGCTTTCCAGATTTACAGAAGGAAGGAGAGGAGTTCCTAGTTGGAAATGTTGTTGGCTATAAGTCAGAGCTAAACTCTTATGAGGAGGAAATTTTGGATAAAATTGGGATTGAAAAAAAGGAATTTCTCCTTAAATCCTTTCCCGAACTCTCCTCAAAAGGAAGCAAAAGAGTTCTTTTGGCTCCAGCTTTAAACATAAACTTTAATCAAAACTTTTTGGGTTTTTCCTTAGCTTTAGGAAGTTATGCAACCTCTTTTTTAGGAACTTTCTTTAATTTAAAGAGAGAATGAAGAGTTAGCTATTAAGCATAAATTTAAAAGGAAAAGAAGATAGCGGGGGGTGGATTTGAACCACCGATCTCCGGGTTATGAGCCCGGCGGGCACTCCAGGCTACCCTACCCCGCTTTTTAGTTCTCCCATTTTTTATGAAGAAATCAATTTATAAGAAGCATTAAATAAAATTGTTCCTCTTCTTTTTAAACCTTCTGTTTTTCATAAGCATTAATTAGCCGGGTGAGGGAGTCGAACCCTCCTACGCCGGTTTCTTCTCTCCAGAGCTTTAAAACCTGCAGCCGGCTGCGTCGCCGCTCCGCCAACCCGGCCTAAATTTATAAATTCTAAAAGATTTTTTAAACTCTTTACCTTATTATTTATGCATTTTCTAATTCCTCACAATTCTTTCAACAAAAACAGCGTTTTTGTGAAAACCTTTAAAAATATTAACCTTGTTATAGAGAATAAGTGTTGAAAGGTGATTTCATGAATGCAAAGCAGTTCCTTTATTTCCTTTATGCAATTCTCTTTATTGTTGGAATAGGGTATAGTAGTGCACACGCAAGCATAACAGGTGCTTTAAGCGTATTTTGTGATATATTTAGGAATGTCCTCCCAATGGTAATGTTAGTAGCCTTACTCCTAGCAGGTTTAATCTTTGCAGCAGGACAAACAATGGGAGCAGAAACAAGAGCTAGAGCAAACGTTTGGGCAACCAACCTCCTAACAGGAGCAGTAATTGCAGGAGTTGTTTACC